>CANJVG010000088.1 GCA_947478005.1 Bacteroidota bacterium | reverse complement strand
TTGTAAATAACATTTCATGTAATGGAGCACAGGATGGAAATATAACGATAACCATTACAGGGGGCACGGCACCTGATTCAATTCATTGGAGCACAAATGCTTCCACGGCTACTATTAGTGGATTATCATCCGGTTCATATTCAGTAACCATTACAGATGCTACCGGATGTTCGGCAAGTACCAGTTATAGTATTACGGAGCCTACTCCGGTGGTGTTGGGCTCTCCTACTATTACACAAGCGACATGTACAGTTGGAGGAACAATTTCTGTGATTGCCACAGGTGGCACAGGAACGATTATTTATTCATGGTCAAACGGACAAACGGGTAGTTCAATGGATTCATTGGCAGCCGGTCCATATACATTGACAGTGACAGATGGAAACGGATGCAGTGTAACGGCAATCTACACGGTTCCGGCTGCGGCAGGTACAGTTCAATTCGGAACACCGATTATTACTGATGCCACTTGTGCCGGAAATGATGGAAGTATTATTGCATCTGCCAGTGGTGGTGTAGCACCTATTACCTTTACCTGGAACAATCCTGCTCATATTGGTGATACACTTAGCGCTTTAGGTGCAGGTATTTATTCTGTTACCATTACAGACGTAAATAACTGTTCTGCTTCTACTTCTTATGTAGTTAATGGCTCTAATCCTATTACTATTGATTCAGTATTCGCCACAGAGGCAAGTTGCCAGGCAGGGGGTACCTTGACAGTGGTATTAGTAAACGGTGGCACAGTGGATGGTTATACTTTTGTCTGGAGCAATGGAGATTTGACCGCCACTGCTGATAGTCTTTCTGCAGGTGCGTACACAGTTACCGTTTCAAATGACGGTGGTTGTAGTGTAACCGGCACTTATAATGTAACAGCACTACCGGGAACTATTCAATTTGGCACTCCGGTTATTTCTCCGGTGAGATGCGCAGGAGGCAATACCGGAAGTATTACAGCCACAACTTTAAATGGATTGCCGCCAATTGCATTCCATTGGAGCAACAATGATTCTACCGGCTCGACTACCGGATTAACTGCAGGGTCTTATTCGGTAACTATAACAGATGTGGAAGGATGTTCGGCAAGCACTACTTATGTTGTAACTCAGCCTGCGACTCTTGCCCCTAGTATTGTGGCGAGTCAGTTAATGTGTTTTGGTGATACTGCCGGAACGGCTACAGCTTCGGCTACCGGAGGAACAGGAACTTATTCGTATCTCTGGAATACAGGGGCTACTGTGGCTACTATTACAAATCAACCTGTAGGTGTAGTAATAGTTACAATTACAGACGCTAACGGATGCTCAGCCTCTACAACAGGTTTTATTAATCAGGCTAATGACTTCTATTCAGCTACAAACTTTATCCAGCCTAATTGTTCTAATATCGGCTTTGGTTCTGCAGAAATCGGACCTAAGGTATTGTCTGGAATTGGATATGGTCCATATCTTGTAAACCTTGTTGGAATTAGAACAGATACTGTTCCGGCTATTAACACGGTTACTAATTTCTACAACCTCGCCAGTGGAACTTATCATCTTGTTATTACTGATTCATTGGGCTGTGCTCGAATTGATTCTTTCACAATTAATGCAGGAGTAGCATATGATAGTGTAGATGTTGTAGGTGATTCTGCTACCTGTACGCTTAACAACGGAAGTCTGACAGCAACTCCAATTAGCGTAGCGAACAGCCCTTACACTTATTCTTATGATGGCGGAACTAGCTATGTTCCGGATAGTATTAAGACTGGTTTAGGTGCAGGAAGCTATGTGGTTTATGTGAAAAACCGTTTTGGTTGTGTTGATTCGGTTAAGGCCAATGTGACTCAGGTAACTACCGTAGACAGCTTTGCTGTAAACGTAGATTCAACCAGTTGTTTTGGTGACCAATACAACGATGGCAGCATTACACTTACTCCTACAACCTCGAACGGACCATACCAATATTCGATTGACGGAATCAGTTTCTCTGCTGACAGTGCGTTTACGAACTTGGCAATAGGTACTTACACGGTTTATGCCATTAACGCTGCCGGCTGTGCCGATACTCTTTCTGCTACTGTTGCTCAACCGCTTCAGGTAGGAGTGCGCGCAGTGCCAGATACGGTGTTGACAGCTCCGGGAGTTGGCAATACCTTGTTGGTGAACGGTACTAACTTCATCAATCCGGTGTATACCTGGTCTCCGGCTGAAGGCTTAAGTTCTACTGATTCAGCTCAAACTACGGCCACTGTTTCGGCTTACATCGTTTATTATGTTACTGTAAGTGAGCAGGCCAACAGACAGTGTGCAGCATTTGATTCAATTGTGGTAATTGTTACCGGAAGCTTTAGAATGCCAAACGCATTCTCACCAAACGGTGACGGACGCAACGATGGTTACAGTCCGGTTTCTTTCGGACTGGCTAATATTGTTGAGTTCAGAATTTACAACCGTTGGGGTCAATTGGTTCATAATGTGAATGAGCCATGGGATGGTAAGCTAAGCGGTGCTGAGCAACCTGCCGGAACTTATATCTACTACATTACGGTTTCAACTCCTGATGAGAACAATCCGGGAGCTTACAAAACTGAGAAACAGCAAGGTTCATTTACTTTGCTTCGTTAAAATACTTCAGGATTTAAATAAAAAAGCACCGTTGGGAAACCAGCGGTGCTTTTTTATTGTAGGCACATTCTACTATTTGACATGTGTAGATGAGTTTTTGGCTAAAAAATTTGCTTTTCTGCAATAGTTCCCGCACTATTACCTCCAAGCAAATGCTTTGCTCCAATATTGCATGAACTATTGCCTTCAAGCAAATGCTTTTCTTCAATAGTGCGAGAATTATTGGCTTCAGGCAAATGCTTTACTTCAATAGTTCGGGAACTATTGGCTCCAGGCAAATGCTTTTCCCTAAAAGTGCGGGAACTATTGCCTCCAAGCTGGACAAAACGCTCATATTGACCCCTCTTACGGAACGGCTCGAAAAAAGCCATTGCGCAGTAAGGCAAGCAAATTCTGTGGAGTAATAGCTCGACAATTAATGCATCGAAGGACTACTTGCCGCCAACTTGCTGAAGAAACTCTATTATTTTGGGATTGTTGGGGCTAATGGCAAGAGCGCGCTGAATATAGTGCCGTGCACTATCTAACTTATTCATAGGGGCATATGTTTTGCCTATGTTTACCAATGGATCGGGCATAGAAGGGAACTGTTTTACTGCCAAGGCATTTACCGCCAATGATTTTTTATAGTCTTTTAAGGAATAGTGAACGAAGCTCAATGCTTCGTAGGCCGGATAATCGGTAGGCACGTTTTTTAATCGGTATTCATAATAGGGTATGGTTTCTGTCAAACGGTTACGCTCACCCAGTAAGCGAGCAACTATTACGTGTGCATCGCTATTCTTTGGGTTAATGGCTATGGCGCGTTGAAAATAAACAATAGCACTATCGGGCATATTCAGTGTGCTATAAGTTCTGCCGATATCAAAAGCCGCATTATAAAAAGGAGGATATATCTGCAGGGCAGATTTAAAATGACCTAGCGCTTTGTTTTTGGTTTGTTGCAAAAGAATAGGGTCGCTAATGTCATAAGTCTGCTTAATTAAATGCTGTGCTAAAAGGTTATGCGCCTGCGCTGAATTACTTGCTTATTTAATGTCGTGTCTAAAAAGAGTTAGGTCATTTCCAATCGAGGTTTCGGGAGAAGGTGAGGATGGAACAAACGCAAAGAATACTCGCTAAGCTATAAACAAAACCTCTGGGTAAACCAGAAAATTTTGACAAGTTCAAGTAAGTATTTTTTTGCATTCCAAATATGAAACAGAAGGAGTGTAAGTACTATATTCCAACCTAAAGAGGCAACTAAAAAATAACGGTCGGCTATAATACTCGGTATAGGAAGAAAAATAGCCTGAAAACATGAGGGTAGATAAGAAGAATATCAGCAGGCCGAACGATAGATATTTGTTTCTGCGGGCAAGAAACAGAGCGGCCAGCAGAATCAGTAAATAAGTTGCAAAAACTACAATAGGCACCATATTCTTAATGCCTGTCGGCATAATAAATGAATAGCCATAATAGAAGGACAAGGGGTAAGGAAGAATGGTTTTAGAAAGATAATGCCCATGCACCACCAGGGAAGTGCTAATCTTTAAACCAATCGAAGAGCCCACGGGCAAAGGATACTCTACATAACTAAGAGGCCGGTCGGTCTTCTTTTCTACTACTGCTTATACAATGTTGAGATAATCTCTGCTGTTTTGAATGTTCTGTACTACTCCATGCTGAAAGTGGTAGGCAAAATAAATTGACAGTACAATTGTAAGGCCAATCATTATCCAATTGATTCTTTTAACCAGAAACATCCAGGAGTTGCGCCAATTGAACATGAATAACGCAGAAACAAAGAGCATGGCGGATGAAACCTCAACAGACCCTTCCGTTTGTGATTTAAAAGAGGCCAATAGAGAGGAGGCAAGCATTACAGCAAGCAAAAGAACTGTGAACAGACGTATTTCTCTTCCCCCAAATCATTCGGCTAAAGGAAAGCATGGCCAAGGTGCCTACCAGGTCGCTTAGTTGACAGTTAGTAACTAAATAATAAGTAACTAAGGGAATCAGCAGCAAGGCGGGAAGACGAACTGTATTTTTGCACCTGAAAAAGCAAAAGAAACACAATAAATAAAAACGGCTGGACCTGGACACTGAAATCGATTGAGGTATTAATTATAGATCTGGAGTATATAACCATCTCCATGCCGACACAGGAAGTAGCTATTAGTAAGCCAGCACTCCAACTCCAGTAGGGAAGCTTTTTGTAGTCTGCAAGAAAAGAGCCGAGCAAAAGGGCGGCAATCTATACAAGCGACCAACCTGTGCTCTTGCATATATAGACATATGCTGCCAAAATAGCAGCAGCTATCAGCAAACTATAAATTGAACTCCGAAAGCCAATTCTTTAAACCTGAAAAGGGAACCTCAGGAGTAGCCATTTCAGGTTTATTAGATGCACTCCACGCGCGAACGGTAATTATGGAAATCAGATTCTTTACAAACAAATACGATGTGGCAACTCCAGCTAGTAATACTACCACCAACCATAATTTAAAATAAGGAGGATTTATATCCAACACTGCATAAGACGCAATGCTTAAAAGAACAGTCAGCGCCATTAGCAGTGCAAAACTGCTTTCGGTAAAAAGGATAAGCGGCAATGGAATGAGAAAGTCAAAAGGGAGAAAGGCGCTCTTGCATAACATGGCCAAAAGAAACAGAAAAGAAGACACCTTGCGCGATACGATTAAAGCTGTTTGCATCGCAAGGACACAAAACAAGAGCCCGAGAATCTCATCGCGGTTCTTGATACTGCACACCACTTCAGTGTGGGAGGTATACGCACAAAAAAGAAGGTAATGCATATAGCCGCAAACGGAGTAAACAGCCCCCCAATAACGACCAGGAGCCGGAAGAGACAAAGACATAAAAGAGCATAAAACAGTAAGCTAAAGAAATCACTTACGACTTGCTTATCGCCAAACAGCGAGTGCTCGATAGCAAAAGTAGAAAGCGGCACCGGCTGATACTAATAGGCATAGCCCTTAGCATCCTGATAATAAGGAGAGGTGAATATTTCGGGAATGGCAAAAATACCTTTAGCAGTGAGTCGATGGTTACGCGTAACGAGCTTATCATCGAGGTTATAATCATTGAACAGTGAATTAGAGAAAAGTAAAAGGGTAAACAAAACTGCCACCAGTTCAAAGGGGTGCTTTTTATAAAAAGGAATCGCCTCCGCAACTTTAGGTTTCGCTGATTTGGTAACTGCCTTTTGCCATACAGCAATATTAATAGGTTTTGGTTTCTTCGCTTTACCAATTGCCGATAGATGTTTTTGGTCGGCCGCTCAATTCAATTAATCCATTAAATTTGGTCATTAAGAATCACAAACTTAGCCATGCTAAACAAGCTGTTTAAAAGGAAGGAAGCCGAAGTCAAAAGAGACCCTTCCAAAACTGATTTCTGTTACTATCCGTTTTTTCAAGTATTGCTTTCGGCCGATGGCAAGTATATGCCTTGCAGTCACCACGTTAGTTATATGACGAAGGAGGGAAAAGAAATTACAGCCGAAACTCATTCTATAGAAGATGCCTGGAATTCGGATTATATGAACACGCTTCGCAACAATTTTCGGAACAACGTAAGAAGCCGAGGTTGCAATCAATGTTGGAAAGAGCAGGCATTAGGGTTGAAACCGATGCGCTACGATTCGTATGAATATGCTATACCTGAAAGCCAGGTAACCAACCCCGAGTCGCCTATGCGGGTGGAGATAAACGCGAGTAACGTATGCAATCTTCGTTGCCGCATTTGCTGGTCCAATGCTTCCTCGCGCTGGATTAAGGAGGCCAAAGAATTGTATGGCGAAGATGGGGAGATTCACCTGAATATGACGCCCGACAATCAGGCTATTATCCGCAAGTGGGTGCCGCACTTTACCCAGATAGGTTTTTTTGGTGGCGAGCCGCTGATGAGTCAGGAGAATATTGAACTGATGCGCTATTGTGTGCAAACCGGTCATAGCAGCCACATCTCGTTGCTCATCAATACTAACGCTACTATTTACTCGGATGAATTGGTATCGCTTTTCAAACAGTTTAAAAATGTGTTTCTCAATTTCAGTATTGATGATATTGGTGCGCGTTTCGAATATCAGCGCAGTGGTGCTGTATGGACCGAGGTGGTGGAGAACATCAAAAAATATATCAGCCACGGGGGCTTTACGGGCGATGACCAACTGCAATGCAAAATCTGCTGCTCGGTAACGGCCATGAACATATATTATTTCCCCGAATATTTTGAGTTTATGAACGAACACCTGCCCGGCCTTCCTGTTTTCTGGAATCTGGTGTTTCAACCCTATCAATTGTCTATTCAGCTATTGCCGCGGGCGGTGAAAGATTTGATAGCCGAGCGGCTTCGCAATTTTGTGCGCACTACCTACCGCATGGAAGAGCGCAGAACCAAAACGATTGAAAATCTGATTACCTATCTGGATGGACATGACGACCGCGACTTTGGCGAATTTTTCCGCCACATCACCCGCCACGACAAATTCCGCATCGAAAGTTTCCAACAAACTTTTCCCGAGTTCTATGCCGTGATTGAAAAGTACAAGCCCGAAGACGTAAGGATGGCGGTGGCTTAGATTGCCTGTCGCGTCAGGCATTCATCCAAATCATTTTCGGATGCCATGTTAAAAGAACCGCTCCCCAACCTCAAAACATCCCTCATCAGGCAAAGAGATTTGCTTCCAACCCCGAAAGAAACGCTCATCAACCGCAAAGAAATGCCCGTCAGGCTAAAAGATTTGACCATCACCCTCAAAGATTCGACAACAACCCTTCGAGATTTAACCACAATCCTCAAAGATTTGACCTTAACCTTGAGAGATTTGCCCGTAACCCTCAAAGATTTGACGATACCGGAGGAAGATATGGCAGTCCGGGAGGAAGATATGACAGTCACCGAGAGAGATTTGGCTCCAACTCTCAAAGCAACAGCCTGTTTTTGTTGAAAAATAGCTCAAAAGCGTCAATTTTTGGATTTTTGGTAAAAAGAAGGCAAAATTCAAGTCCCGTAGGGACGACCTATTGGTAGAAAACCAACCAACCGCGAAAAATAAAATCCCGTAGGGATGATATAGGTTTTTAGATTCGTGAGGCAAAGCGATAAGTTTAAAATTACAGACAATGTTTCTATTTAAGGTTGAGCGGACATTTATGATTTCAGGTCGTGGTTTGACTTTACTCCCTGGACTTGGAGACAAAGTAAAATTCGTAAAGACAGGCACAAAAATTAAATTAGTAAGACCTGATAAGTCGGAACTATTTACAACCATAAAAGGAATCACTTTTGAAGGGAATCATGACCTACTTATTTCTTCGGACTTTAGTAAAGAGCAAGTGCCCGAGGGAACAGAAGTTTGGGCTTGCGCATAGAACTATCCGCAATTCCCCTGCTTTCCACACATTTTCCACACCCCTCATTCCCCCCATTTTAAATTTAAAAAACTTTTTCCTCCTTCGAATTATTAAACACAAAAACAAAAATTCATTAACACCTAAATCCAAACAAAATGGCAGCAGGAATCCCAAAAGAACTCGAGCAAGAGTATAACCGCAACAAAGTCGTTAAGAAGTATTTTGCCGACAATCAAACAAAGACAGATGCTTACGGCCCGCTAAAAAACCGAAACGAACAATTCATCCTCCACCTCGGTGAGTTCGAAGACCTCGTCCCCGGCAAAGACGTAACAACCACCGGCATCACCGAAGACAAAACAGAACTTCGCGAAAGAGTAGTAGCCATCTATGCCCCCATCTGCCTCAACACTCGCTCCTTTGCCATTCGCTACGATTTAACTGACCTGGCCGCCAACATGAACTTCACCGAAACAAAAATTCGGCACATAGCCGATGGCGAACTACAACCCTTCGTAGTAGCCATCAACAAATTCATTACCGAGCAAGCCATCCCCGATGCCAACTATGCCGAATACGAAATAGATGCAGCCGCCCTTGCCGCTGGCTTAGTTGTCGCCAACAAATTCAAAGCCCGCATCGGCAAAGCATCTTCGGTAGACGATGCAGTAACCGCAGTCATCCAAGACCTCATCGACAAAAACGATGACCTTCGCGATGACATAGCCGACTTCACTTTACTCATGAGCCGTTACAAAACCACCGACAAAAATTTCTTCACCGGCTTCGAAGCCGCCAAAAAAATAGATGACATAGGCGTTCACCATGCAGGCATCGAAGGCACCTGCACCAAAGGCGGCAATCCGCTCAAAGATGTTACGGTTACTTGTGTTCAGTTTCCAAAAAAGATAGACAAAACCGATGTAATCGGTCATTACGAACTAATGAACATCCGCCCCGGCAGCTACGAATTCACCTTCACCCATGCCACCGAAGGCTCCAAAACCATCATCATCACAATCGAAAGAGGCAAAATCAAAACCGTTGACGTAGCCTTCTAATACAAACCCACCCGCTATTATTTACATCATCCCGGCCTCAGCTCTATGCGCAAATAAACGGGCTTTGCCATCGCCAAAAGATAATTCATGGGCTTAAATTGCGACAGGAATTTACGGGGGCAAAAGATTATTCTACATTCGTAACCTGAAATTTGGCCGGCCATGAATCTATCTATAGAGTCTATTAAAGAGTTGTTTTCTTCTAAAAACAAGGTGCGAAGCGATGGCATGGTGATGGATAAAAAATTGGCGAACGCCTATAATGCCACCCGCCAGTCTTCTTTGCATTCCTCCTTTTGTTTTGCGCCCTCCACCAATATGTATTTTTCGCAGAACGGAGATGTAAAGGTCTGTTGCCATAACACCGAATTTACGATTGGCACCTATCCGAAACAAAGCATTCAGGAAATATGGACCAGCCCCAAAGCCGAGGAGCTGCGGAAATATATGAGGCAGTATGACCTGGCCCACGGCTGCTCCATCTGCGAATTTGATATGAAGCTGGGAAGTTTTGAGGAGGTGCGCGCCAAACATTTTGATGAGTTTTCGCGCCATACAAAGTATCCGGTGATGATGGAGTTTTTGCTCAGCAACACCTGCAATCTGGAATGTGTGATGTGCAAAGGCGAGTACTCTTCCCTTATTCGCAAAAACAGAGAGAAACTCCCACCACTACAGAACCCCTATGACCGGACCTTTGTAAAACAATTGGAAGAATTTATCCCGCATCTCACTGAGGCCCGTTTCAGCGGCTCGGGCGAGGCTTTTTCCATTGATATCAATTATGAAATCTGGGACATGTTCATTCGCCTCAACCCCACCTGTAAAATCATGGTGCAAACAAATGGCACCATCCTAACAGAGCGGGTAAAAAATATGCTCCATCGCGGCAATTTTCAAATCGGGGTGTCGGTCGATTCGCTGGTAAAGGAAACCTATGAAGGAATTCGGGTTAATGCCAACTTTGATAAGGTAATGGAGAATGTAAAATGGTTTAGTGATTACTGTAAAACAAAAAACAGCTACTTCATGTTGGCCCTGTGTGTAATACGGCAAAACTGGCGCGAGCTGCCTGCTTTTATCCGCTACTGTAATGAGTTGGGGGCGGCAGCGGTTTTGCATAAAGTATGGCACCCCAAACAGTTTGCCATAGATAACCTGCCGGCAACCCAACTACAGGATATTTATAGGTATCTTGATTCGGCCGAAATAGCAAGTGGAACGCCACTTGAAAGGCAGAACAAGCGCCATTATGAATACTTCGTTTCGGTAGTAAAAAGCTGGATGGAGCAACCCACATCAGCGGTTACAAATAATTCGGAGGTAGATGCTTTAGCCGCGACCGACCTGCTTTCTTATTTGGAAGCCAGCTACAAAACATACCTGGATGATGAGTACGGAACGGAGGAAGAAAAAACGATTGCACTGAGTCAATTCATGAATAAATTTGAGCAGTTCCTGGCTTTGTTTCCCGATGACCAAACACGAGAGATGGTGAGCCGCCATGCCTGCAAAGTTTCCACAGGGGTAATGGCAGAGGCATTTAAGAAATATCCGGTGGAATATCTTTTTGCAGAGGCAGGAAATTTGTTGAAGGCTTAATATCTCGGACGAAAAAGAAAATTACTTCGACTGGTTTATTTTCTATCCAGCATTGGATAGATAGAGGAATAAGCGGCCTTTGCCATGGCCTCGTAGCCCCTTGCGTTATGGTGCCCATCCAATTTCCAGAAATATTCCTTCGTCTTTTCTTCTGTAATGTGTAGGGAGTCTGCGTAGAAATGCAACAAATCAAACGATGTGAAATTGTTAAGCGTATCGGAGCCCGCAAGAAGCTTTTTTAAATCGAACCGGTAACTGTTGTTTTCCATTTCATCTTTCTCTGGGCGGATCAATTCAATACATTGAAAATTATTTTCAACGGCCAGGCGGCTATAGTCCATCCGCAGCAGCTTCGAGTCGTGGATAGCTTTAGTTTTATTTTTTTCGCGGTCCTGTAGGCCAAAAAGGGTGTTGTCGTAGCCCGCAACACCTACTATCAATCGAAACACATAGCTAACTTCATATAAACCTAACCAGCGGTGGTTAGGTATTTTGTTTTTTACCGTAGAGTCGGCTGCAAACCGTTCCATGCCGCCATACATCAGGTGGTCGAACAACAAATCGTTTGAACCATTGGTATAAAGCACTATGTCAGGTCTATATTTAAGTAAGAGGTCGTGTAGCTTTTTAAATTCAAACCAAGGGTCGCTGCCACACCTTCCAGCATTCATTACAGTTACCTTCAGCTGCGCAAAGCCATGCTGCAACAACTGCCGCAGCACACTTGGGTAAGAAGAATCAGCCGCAGCACCATCCCCTTCTGTAAACGAATCGCCCAAGGTAATAATTCTAATTTCGTTCGTATCCTTTTCGGTTGACCACTCCTTATCCGAAAAACCCTCGCTATTGGCGTGTCGCTCAAAAGAATATTCCGAACCTGCACATAGAACATTTACCTGATTCGGCTGATAAGTCATGTACCAGGTTTTTTGAGCTCGCTCCGCAGGGTTCACAAAAACCCCTTCGCGGTGTTCAGAATAGGTAGTTAAGTCGCCCGACAATCGCAGATATATTTCCGCCAAATAAGAGCCCGCCACTAAACCACACACCACCAAATAAATTTTCTGCCCCCGCAAACTTTTCAGCACACCCCACTTATATAGGAAGTAGCTACCAACGGTAAAGAGAAGAAGGATAAATAGGTAAAGCCAGAGCACCGCATGCCAGCGGAAATATTTCAGACCTATTTCCATTATCCAGTAAATGCGGAAAAAGGAATAAATGGTAAGTAGCGAAAGGACAAACCCCGCCAACAATCCTTTGATAAAATCTCTGCTCACAGGCTTGAATAGTTGAAATAAGCAAACAAATACCCTACATTACCTTCTAATAGCAGCTCAAACAGCAAAGTTTTCTGCATCCATCCATCTGCGCCAAAGTAAACGATTTTACCCAATCCATAGGTTACTGACTAACCATAACCCATCTAATCCAAGGTTAAATCTTTGAATAATCCAAAATTCTCAAACTATTTCCTCTGAACCCTTTTTACTTTCAGTTCAATAAATAACTTTGCGATTCGTTTTTTGTTAGTGGCTGTAAATAGTCTTCGAAAGTATGCAAGCCGGCAGGCGCGAAATCGGAACACAGTTTTCAACTAACAAAACACAGAAAGTAGTCAATAACGAGCTATAAAAAGTAAGAGTCGGTTTGGCTGTTGCTTATAATCCCTCGTCATTTACCACTGTCCGGTTTTTTCTTTTTCATTTTTTAAAAAAATCATTTCACAACATGGCTTCTTTCAAAAAGGACAACGTTAAGCGATTCGATTTCTCTAAAATCACCATCATGCTGGCATCTCCCGATGCTATTCTCGGTCGGTCGAATGGAGAAATCAAGAAACCCGAAACCATTAACTATCGTACTTACAAACCCGAAATGGAAGGTTTGTTCTGCGAGCGTGTTTTCGGACCAACAAAAGATTATGAGTGCTACTGCGGTAAGTACAAAAGAATTCGTTACAAAGGCATCGTGTGCGACCGCTGCGGTGTAGAAGTAACCGAAAAGAAAGTGCGCAGAGAGCGTATGGGCCACATCAAGTTGACGGTGCCTATCGTGCATATCTGGTATTTCAAATCGTTGCCGAATAAAATCGGTTACTTGTTGGGAATTTCTTCCAAGAAACTCGAAAGCATAATTTACTACGAAAGATATGTGGTTATTCAGCCCGGCAAAGCAGCTGAAGGAATCAACCTGATGACCGAAAAGGGTGAAGAGAGAAGAAGCCTGGCTAACCTCGACTTGTTGTCAGAAGAAGAATACATGTCGGCCTTTGAAAACGAAGAGTTGAAAAACAACCACCTTCTGGACGATACCGACCCGAATAAATTTATAGCCAAGATGGGTGCAGAAGCAATGAAAGAATTGCTTTCGCGCATTAAATTGGACGAACTTTCTTACCAGCTTCGTCACGATGCGGCTAACGAAACTTCGCGTCAGCGCAAGGCAGAAGCCTTGAAGCGTTTGAGCGTAGTGGAAATGTTCCGCAGTGCAAACGAACATATCGAAAATCGTCCGGAGTGGATGGTAGTTCAATACTTACCGGTTATTCCGCCTGAATTGCGTCCGTTGGTTCCGTTGGATGGTGGCCGTTTCGCTTCTTCCGATTTGAACGATTTATACCGCAGAGTAATTATCCGTAACAATCGTTTGAAGAGATTGTTAGAAATTAAAGCACCGGAAGTAATTCTTCGTAACGAGAAGCGTATGCTTCAGGAAGCTGTTGACTCTTTGTTCGATAACAGCCGTAAATCAAACGCGGTGAAAGCTGAAGGAGGTCGTCAGTTGAAATCACTTTCCGATGTATTGAAAGGAAAGCAAGGACGTTTCCGTCAGAACTTGTTAGGAAAGCGTGTTGATTATTCAGGCCGTTCGGTAATTGTCGTTGGTCCTGAGTTGAAACTGCACGAGTGTGGTTTGCCAAAGGATATGGCGGCTGAATTATTCAAGCCGTTTATCATTCGCAAACTAATTGAGAGAGGTATTGTAAAGACCGTAAAGAGTGCGAAGAAGTTAGTAGATAAGAAAGAGCCGATTATTTGGGATATCCTCGAAAATATTTTGAAAGGACACCCGATTATGTTGAATCGTGCCCCTACACTTCACCGTTTATCAATTCAGGCTTTCTTGCCTAAATTGATTGAAGGTAAAGCGATTCAATTGCACCCGCTGGTTTGTACCGCCTTCAATGCCGATTTTGACGGTGACCAGATGGCCGTTCACGTGCCGCTGAGCAACGCATCCATTTTGGAAGCACAGTTGTTGATGCTCGGTTCTCATAACATTTTGAATCCGCAAAACGGAACTCCTATTACCCTTCCTTCTCAGGATATGGTTCTTGGTCTATATTATATGACCAAGGAAAAGAGAAGTACACCGGAAGTAAAGGTAAAAGGACAAGGACTTGCTTTCTACGGAGTGGAAGAAGCCATCATTGCGAACAACGAAGGTAAAGCAGATTTACATGCTCCGGTTCGTTGCAAGGTTCGTGTGAAGGATGAGAACGGAAAGTTCGTTATGAAGTTGATTGAAACCACCATGGGTCGTTTGTTATTTAACCAAGCTGTTCCTGAGAAAGTAGGTTATGTAAACAAGATGTTGGGTAAAAAGCAATTGAAAGAAGTAATCGGACAGATTTTAGCTGATACGGATATTCCTACTACTGCTAAATTCTTGGATGATATTAAGAAGATGGGATTCTTCTATTCATTCAAGGGAGGTCTTTCTTTCAACTTGCGCGATGTGGTGGTTCCGGCTAACAAGGAAAAGTTAGTACAGGATGCTACCGCAAAGGTGGATGAAATATACGATAGCTACCAGCAAGGTTTCATTACCGATAAAGAGCGTTTCAATCAGGTAGTGGATATCTGGACAGCAACCGATAATCGTTTGACGAATACTTTGATGAAGCAGATTGCAGAAGACAAGCAGGGCTTCAACTCTATCTTCATGATGTTGGACTCAGGAGCCAGAGGATCTAAGCAACAGATTAAGCAGTTGTCGGGAATGAGAGGTATTATGGCAAAACCGCGTAAAAGTGGTTCTACCGGAAGCGAGGTTATCGAGAATCCGATTCTCGCGAACTTCAAAGAAGGTTTGTCGGTATTGGAATACTTTATCTCTACCCACGGTGCTCGTAAAGGTCTTTCAGATACGGCCTTGAAAACGGCTGATGCGGGATACTTGACCAGACGTTTGGTGGATGTTGCACAGGATGTGGTTATTACCGAAGAAGATTGCGGAACATTACGCGGTATCACTATTTCTGCATTGAAAGACAATGAAGATATTGTGGAGCCATTGTTCGACAGAATTTTAGGTCGCACAACGTTGGATGATGTTTACAATCCTGAAACAGATGAGTTGATTGTAGAAGCAGGAACTGAATTGAACGAGCGTGATGCAAAAGCAATTCAGGATGCAGGAATTGATTCAGTGGAAATTCGTTCGGTATTGACTTGCGAAAGCAAGAAAGGAACCTGCGTAAAATGCTACGGTCGTAACCTTGCTACTAATCGCACAGCCGAAGAAGGTGATGCAGTAGGAATCATAGCTGCTCAGTCAATCGGTGAGCCGGGAACACAGTTGACACTCCGTACTTTCCACGTTGGGGGTATCGCGAGTATGAGTGCAACAGAAAACGAATTGCGTGCTCGTTTCGATGGTATCATCCAGTTTGACGGAGTAAGAACTACTTCTACAGTAGGTGAGGACGGAGAAAAAGTAAATGTGGTTATCGGACGTACAGGTGAAACCCGTATTGCCAAAGAAGATAACCCTGACAAAATCCTAATCAGCAATCACATTCCTTACGGAGCTACTATGCTGGTGAAAGACGGCAAGCACATTAAGAAGGGTGATGTTATCTGCAGATGGGATCCATACAACAACGTAATCATTTCTGAAGTTGCAGGTAAAGTGAAGTTCGAACAAATTATCGAGAACGTAACTTACCGTGATGAAATGGATGAGCAAACTGGTCACCGCGAGAAAGTGATTATTGAAACTAAGGATAAAACCAAAATCCCTTCAGTAATCGTTGAACACGGAAAGGACGGCAAAGTTTACAGTGTTCCGGTGGGAGCACACATTGTGGTAAACAATGGTGTTACTGTTAAGCAAGGAGAAATCCTGGCTAAGATTCCGAGAATCATGGGTAAGGTGAAGGATATCACCGGAGGTCTTCCTCGAGTAACTGAGTTATTCGAGGCACGTAATCCATCGAATCCTTCTACGGTGGCTGAGATTGATGGAGTAGTTCGTTTTGGTGGTGTGAAAAGAGGTAACCGTGAAATAATCGTGGAAAGCCGCGATGGTGAAATCAGCAAATACTTAGTTCCTCTTTCCAAGCACATTCTCGTGCAGGAGCAGGATTTCGTTCGCGCAGG
>CANJVG010000087.1 GCA_947478005.1 Bacteroidota bacterium | reverse complement strand
TAGTAAGCCGTTTTTGATGGTGCAGAATATTGGAGCTGCACCCGGTCATTATAAGTTTACGTTTAATAATTTGCAGGTGTAACAGCCACCCCAAACCCCTAAAGGGGCTTTAATGCAAACAGCCGAAGAGAAATCTCTTCGGCTGTTTTTGTTTTGGGGCTGTTAAAGTTCCTTTGGGAAATAAAACAACAAAGCCCCTTTCGCCCCTTTTTTTATTTTCGCCTCGCTATGGCCGAATACATTGTAAGTGCACGTAAATATCGCCCTGCCCTTTTCAGCGAAATGGTTGGGCAGGAGCAAGTGGCGCTTACGTTGAAGAACGCCATCCGCACCGGTCATCTGGCACATTCGTTTCTTTTTTGCGGACCGCGTGGAGTGGGCAAAACCACGGCAGCGCGTATCCTCGCCAAAACCATTAACTGCGAAAATCAGACAGCTGACTTTGAAGCCTGTGGCAAATGCCAAAGCTGCACGGCCTTTCAGCAAAATGCTTCGTTCAATATTCATGAACTGGATGCCGCCAGTAATAATAGCGTGGATGATATTCGCAACTTGGTGGACCAGGTGCGCTTTCCGCCACAAAGCGGCAAGTTCAAAATCTATATCATTGATGAGGTTCACATGCTTTCGGCAGGGGCGTTCAACGCCTTTCTGAAAACATTGGAGGAGCCTCCCTCCTACTGCAAGTTCATTCTTGCCACTACCGAAAAGCACAAGATACTTCCTACGATTCTTTCGCGCTGTCAGATTTTTGACTTCCGCAGAATCAATATCGAAACCATTGTCAAGCATTTGAAAAGTATTTGCAAGGCCGAAAATGTAGAAGCCGAAGAAGATGCCCTGCACATTATTGCTCAAAAAGCCGATGGAGGTATGCGCGATGCGCTGTCGATGTTCGACCGCCTCACCAGTTTCAGCGGTGGCAAACTGACTTATTCCTCGGTGCTTGAGAACCTGAACGTGCTCGATTACGATTACTTCTTTAAAGTAACCGATGCCCTGCTTACCGAAAATCTTTCTTACAGCCTCGAACTTCTCGATACGATTTTAAAGAAAGGATTTGAAGGAGATGATTTTATCCTCGGCCTGTGCGAGCATTTCCGCCATCTTCTTTTCTGCAAGGATGCCAAAACCCTCCAACTGCTGGAAGTAAGCGATAGCCTGAAAAGAAAATATGGCGAGCAGTCTACCATTGCCTCAGCCGATTTCCTGGTCAACTGCCTGAACCTCGGCAACCAATGTGATGTGGCCTACAAGCAGTCGAAAAACAAACGGCTGACCGTAGAGCTGGCATTGATAAAGATGTGCTACGTCAATTCAGTGGTAAGCGTAAATGCTGACACAAGTAAAAAAAAACTCTCTGAGCCAGTAGAAAAGACAACTGAAGTACAAAGTACAAAGTACGAAGTAAAGGCAGAGCAGCCGGTTACTAAATATGAGGTGAAGCCGGAAGAGAAAGTTCAGCTTGCTAAAAAACCGGAGCCCACACCCAGCGAGAAAGCACCAACGGCCAGTGACCAACGAAAAACCGTAAACCCTGCAGCCACACTTACCAAGGCCAAGAAAATCTTAACGGCAGACTTTGAAGAACTCGAAAGCAGCGAACAAAAGATAGCTGCTAAAAAGGAGGAAGAAGAAAACTATAACGGGGAAGTATTATTGCTGAATCAGGAAACCATCATTCGACTTTGGGATGAATATGCAGCCGCCCTGGCCGAAGAGAAGAAAGGATTGAAGATTAACTTCGCCATCTATCGTCCTGTGTTGGATACGGCTACGCTCGATAAAATTTCGTTGGCTGTAAAAAGTGATGTGCAGAAAAAAGCATTTGACGAGGTGCGTCTGGGTGTTCAGAATTTTATTTCCAGAAGAGTGGGGGCCGACATAACAATAGAAGTGATAGCCGACAAACTGGTAGACACCGGCACCAAACCATATACACCCAAAGAGAAATTAGAACGCTTAATTGAGAAGAATCCGGCCATCAAAATCATGCAGCAGCGCCTCGGCCTGGAGTTAGATTACGATTAAAAACCCATTAGTCAGTCCTTCAGCAGAACGCAGGAAAAGAAAGTCAATCAATATAACCATTATCACTTTAAATAAATATCTATGAACAGCAAACTCCTTTTCCTTTTAGCGGGACTTACGATTTCAGTGTTTGAAACAAACGCCCAATCTGGGGAAACCCAAGGTTCAACCAGATCATCCGGCAAAAGGAACCTGCCCGGCAGCATGGCCACCAAACCAACAAACACCAGCGCCAGTCCAACAAAAACGGGCAACCCTGTCGGCAGTCATCCTGCTTCCATTGTAAGCAGAAGCGAAATGACCAAACAAGGTCCTGAAAATCCGGGCAATATTCAAAAGGAAAAACTACAACAGGCCAGCCAGGCACCGGTGCAAAGCATGCAGGCACCCAGAACTAAGACAGGTCCGACTGCTTTAATCAAAAAAGAGGAAGCCGCCTCCGCGTCTGGCACCGTTCAGGCCGTTGCAGTTCCCAATGACCCTTTCAATACTAAGATCTATACCTTATCGAACGGACTGAAAGTATATCTCAGTGTAAACAAAGATGCCCCGCGCATTCAAACCTTAACAGCCGTAAAAGCAGGCTCTAAGTTTGACCCTGCTTCTACCACCGGTTTGGCTCATTATCTCGAACACATGATGTTCAAAGGCTCCCACGATTTCGGCACCAATAACTGGGCTAAGGAAAGTGTTTTGCTCGATTCTATCTCTGCCAATTTCGAATATCACAAGGACGAGAAAGATGAAGCGAAGAAGACCGCCATTTATGCCCATATCGATTCCTTCAGCTACGAAGCCTCTAAATGGGCTGTGGCGAATGAGTATGATAAAATGACCAGCTCCCTGGGTGCAAAAGGCACCAACGCCTTTACTTCTACCGATATGACCGTTTATCAAAACGACATACCGTCCAATGCCCTTGATAAATTTCTGCAATTGGAAAGCAATCGTTTCCGCACCCTTGTGTTGCGTTTATTCCATACAGAGCTGGAAACAGTTTACGAAGAATTCAACCGCAATCAGGATAACGACCGCGTTTGGAGCGACCACGCTATTGACAATGCCTTACTTCCAAACCATCCTTATGGCACACAAACCACCATTGGCGTAGGAGAACATTTGAAGAATCCTTCGATGGTTAATATCTACAACTATCATAACACCTACTATCGTCCAAACAACATGGCCATCATCCTTTCCGGTGATTTAGACCCTGAGGCGACTATTAAAAAGATTGAGAAGTATTTTGGTGACTGGCAACCCGGAAACCTGCCCATCTTCAACAAAGGGCACGAAGTGGTATTGGGTGCTCCAAAGGTTCGCGAATACAAAGGTCCACAGCCGGAACACGTTTATATCGGCTATCTGTTTAACGGATCGAATTCCCATGATGCCCTGATGCTTCAACTGGTAGACCGTATTCTCGCTACAGGACAAGCTGGCTTAATTGATTTGGACTTGGTTCAGCAACAAAAAATACTGAACGGATATTCATTTGTGGATGACAATACTGATTACTGCTTCCATAAGTTTTATGGCGAACCTAAACAAGGTCAGAAACTGGAAGAAGTAAAAGACTTGCTGCTTACCGAAGTTGAAAAACTAAAGAAGGGTGATTTTGGAGATTGGGTGCTGCCTGCCATTATTCATAATTTGAAATTGGAACGAATGAAAGCTGCCGAAGATAACCAAGGACGGGCTTTTACCATGATGGGAACTTTCGTTCATAATATAGACTGGAAAGACTGGGTGAATGAAATTACCGAGTTGGAGAAGATATCCAAAGCCGACATCGTAAAGTTTGCCAACGAACATTATGGCAACAACTACGCTGTATCTTACAAGCGTCAGGGCGATGCGGATGTACACAAAGTAGACAAACCGAAAATCACTTCGGTGGTGATGAACAAAGCCGACATTTCTGATTACAAAAAGAAATGGGACGCACTTCCACAGCCTTCTTTATCTCCTAAGTTTCTTGATTTTGATAAAGACATTAATCATTTGAAATTGGCGAAAGCAGATGTTCCATTCGATTATATCAAGAACGGGGTAAACAAAACCTTCTCGCTCAATTATATTTATGACATGGGCACCGACAATATTCGCGAGTTGGGTCTGGCTATCAGTTATCTTGAATATCTTGGAACGAACAAATACTCGGCTGAGGATTTGAAAAAGGAATTTTATAAACTGGGAGTAACTTTTGGTGTAAATTCGGGTAGAGACCGTGTATTTGTGACCTTGTCTGGCTTAGAAGAAAACTTAGAGAAAGGTGTTGAGTTATTTGAACATGTGCTGGCTAATGTAAAACCCGATACCACGGTCTATCAGTCGTTGGTGATGGATATCATGCAGGCGCGTGAAAATGCTAAGAAGAACAAAGGCACAATTCTGTACAATGGCCTTGCTAATTATGCCAAATACGGAACAGTCAATCCATTCAACAATGTAATAAGCGAAGAAGAATTACAAAAGGTGGACGTGAACAAATTGGTGCAGTTGATCAAGGGTCTTAGCAGCTACAAGCATTCTATTTTCTACTACGGCAATCGCGAGGCGCAGGATGTGCTGAATGTGTTCAATAAAATGCATGCTATCAAATCTACCTTAAAAGACTATCCGGCTGCAAAAAAATATCCTGAATTGCCTTTGAACGAAAAGAAAGTTTACGTGTGCTATTATCCGATGAAACAAGCTGAGATAGTTATGTTGGGCAAGGATGTGCTGTTCAATAAAGATCTATATCCTTCAGTTTACCTTTACAATGACTACTACGGCTCAGGCTTATCGTCTATCATGTTTCAGGAAATTCGCGAAAAGCAAGCGCTTGCCTATTCCGTTTACAGCAGTTTTGGAGTTCCTCAACGAGCCACTGAATCACATTATGTAACATCCTATGTAGGTACTCAGGCAGACAAAATGAATACCGCCTTAAGCGAAATGAACAAACTTTTAAATGACATGCCTGAAGTGCCTCAACAATTTGAAGGAGCACGTTCAAGCGTGGTTAAAACATTGGAAAGCGATTGGACTACGCGCTCAGATATTTATTGGGCTTATGACCGAGCTAAGAAACGCGGAATGAACTACGATGTTCGCAAAGTGATTTATGAAAAAGCAAAGAGTATGACCATCGGTGACGTACATAAATTTTTCGATGAGCATGTGAAAGGAAAGAAATACACGTATCTGGTGATAGGCAAGAAAGAGGACTTGAAGTTAGATGCCCTAAAAGAAATAGGGCCTGTTCAGGAACTTAGTACCAAAGAATTATTTGGCTATTAATAAGCCGATAACAGAAATAAAAAAAGGCCGCTCTTCTTTCGAAGAGCGGCCTTTTTTTATTTGACCCGTTGCAGATCAATATTGCTCGATGCCGCAATACGGATTGGAACTGTTTCTTCCTCCACGTTCGTCAACTCCAAACCGAAGTCTTCTGCAGTGGAAAGCGAAATGCTTTTAATGAACCTGTAACCTTTCACAATAAATTGCTCGAACGGTGAAAGGGCATCGTCAATGGCTACACGGGTATTGAGAATGATAAATTTAAAGTCTGCCGGCATATTGTATTTACGTAAAGATGGATAGTGTGACAACTCATCCACCTCCCCATTCTTCACCATATCTTCCACAATTTTGTTGAACATCAGGTTTACCTTATGGTCTACCTTAAATCCAAAAGCCAATCGCACAAAGAAAACTCTTCGTGGCACTACCGCTTCTACCGCATAAGAAGCACCGAAGGGTTCATTCGTAATGTCCACATGCACGAACCAATAAATATCCGCGCGTTTCGGTCGTTTACGGAAGATGGAATAGATAATATTGGAATCAATGTGACTCTTGTCGTTAGCCATAGAAAGGTAAACCAAATTATTAGCTTCCTTAGGAATACTATCGTCCTGCATCAGTTCCTTCAAAGGCGCTATGTAGTCTTTGATTTCTACAAAATCAATGTGCTTTTTGCGCAACTGACGAGCCTGATAGAACACCCACATACCAAAGAACAGGATGGCTGCTATAAGCACCGTAAACCATCCGCCATTGGCGAACTTCAATAAGTTAGATACAAAAAAGGCTCCTTCAATAGTTAGAAACAACTGCGACAAACCCCAAGTGATAATGTGCGGCCTTCTTTGGGTATACATCAGGTAGGTCAACAACGCAGTGGTCATCAACATATTGATGGTAATAGCCAAACCGTAAGCTGCTTCCATGTTACTTGAATGCTTAAACAAAAGAACCACTCCTATACACCCAAAAAACAGAAACCAATTGATGCCTGGTATATATATCTGTCCCTGATGTGCTGTGGGATAGATTACTTTCATGTTTGGCCACAAACGAAGTTTCATGGCTTCGTTAACAAGGGTAAAGCATCCTGTGATTAAGGCTTGAGAGGCAATAATGGCAGCAAAAGTGGCAATGGTAATGCCGATAGGTAAAAACCATTCAGGCATAATAGAATAGAAGGTCGATTGAGTTTCCGGCCAATGTTGCCCTTCATACATTCGCAGCAAATGGGCGCTCTGCCCGAAATAACAAAGCAACAATGTAAAGATCACGAAGGCCCAACTCACCCGAATATTTTGCTTGCCGCAGTGACCTAAGTCTGAATACAAAGCTTCTCCTCCGGTGGTACAGAGAAAAACAGCACCGAGTAACCAAAAACCACCAGGGTAAGCTACCAACAAATGAATAGCGAATTTTGGATTAAATGCTTCGAATACCGTGGGGTTAAGAATAATCTCCTTCGCGCCTAATATTCCAATCATGGTGAACCAAATCAGCATTACGGGTCCGAAAATTGCACCCACCACCTTTGTTCCAAACTGCTGAAACACAAACAGCACCACAAGAATGGCAAGCACAATGGGCACTGTGGGAATATCAGGATTCAGAATTTTCAAACCTTCAATAGCCGAAGCAATAGAGATTGGAGGAGTTATAAAACCATCGGCTATCAAGGCTGCGCAACCAATAATGGCAGGGTAAATCAACCATTTCACTTTGTATCTGCGCACCAAGGCATAAAGTGCAAAGATTCCTCCTTCCCCCTTATTGTCGGCATTTAAGGCCAGGTAAACATATTTGAAAGTGGTGATAATAAACAGCGTCCAGATGATGCACGACAAGCCTCCGATTACTAAATCGCGCGAAATAGTATGGCTGCTGACAATGGCATTCATTACATAAATGGGAGAGGTTCCGATGTCACCGAAGATAATTCCGAGGGTAATCATTGCACCGGCAGCGGATAGTTTATGCCCGTGATTACGATAGCTTTCAGCCATGAATGTGTTTAATTAATAAGTGGGGGATGAAGAAAAAATGCCGGTAAGTTATACAATCACCTTCGTGTGAAGAGTTCATAGATTGATTATGCAGGCGCAAACCAAGTCAAAGTTTTTCATATTGCATAACTAAAATACAACTTTGACGAGGGTTACCTGCGTCTGTTATTATAAAAACGTAGCTACATGAAATGCAAAAATTTTAAAGCGGGTTAACACAAAGCCGAACTACAAATTATTTCCAGTTTTGCTTTTCTTTCTACATTTATTCGATCAAAACAAATTGCCATGAGGAAATATCTAAGCGAGTTTATAGGAACTTTCATTTTAGTATTTGTGGGAACCGGTTGTGTAGTAGTTAACCAGCAAACAAATGGTGCACTCGGGTTATCGGGCATTGCAACCGTTTGGGGTCTGGCGATTATAGCTATGGTTTATGCCTTTGGCGATATTTCAGGAACGCATCTCAATCCGGCAGTAACGGTTGCCTTCGCTATTGACAAACGATTCGACTGGAAAGAAGTCCCTCCTTTTTTGGTTGCGCAATTTGTCGGGGCGCTTGCAGCCAGTTTCACACTCCACTTCCTATTCCCCGAAAACAAAACCCTTGCATTAACTCAACCTTCAGGCAGTGAAGTACAATCGTTGATTCTTGAGATAATTATGATGTTTATTCTGATGCTGGTGATTTTGCGGGTAAGCGTAGGAGCAAAAGAGAAAGGCATAACCGCGGGAATTGCGATTGGGGGAACAGTTTGGTTGTTGGTATTATTCGGTGGCCCTATCAGCGGAACAGGATTAAACCCTACCCGTTCGCTGGCGCCTGCCATTGTAGTGGGCAATTTCCAATCACTTTGGCTGTATATAATTGCTCCTTTTGCAGGAGCTATTCTGGCTGTATTTGTGCATCGGGTTATTCATATCACCGAAGACTAAAATACTGACGTTTTCGTCCCAATTCCCCCTCCCAACTATTTATCCTTTTTTGGGGATAAATAAGCCCCAAAAATGAGGTAAAACCCATGCGCTTTGCTACATTCGCACCCGCCCTTTACCCAAAGGGGCAAATCATTTGTCAAATTACTTTTTATGAGCGAAGAAACAGGAGCATCAACAATGGAAGAACCAAAAAATAAATCAGACTATTCAGCCAGTAGTATTCAGGTATTGGAAGGCCTTGAAGCTGTGCGCAAGCGCCCTGCCATGTACATTGGCGACACCGGCACCAAAGGATTACATCATTTGGTTTACGAAGTGGTTGACAACTCGATTGACGAGGCATTGGCCGGTCATTGCAAAAATATTTTTGTAACCATCCACGAAAACAATTCCATTTCGGTGCGCGATGATGGCCGGGGTATTCCGGTAGACATGCACGAGAAAGAAGGAGTAAGTGCCTTGCAGGTGGTTATGACTGTGTTGCATGCGGGTGGTAAGTTCGATAAAGATTCTTACAAGGTATCGGGTGGTTTGCACGGGGTAGGGGTTTCATGTGTGAATGCCCTTTCTACATTGCTTACAGCTGAAGTTCATCGCAACGGCAAGGTTTATCAGCAGCAATATTCCGAAGGCAAGCCTTTATTTGCTGTAAAAGAAATCGGCACGACCGATAAGCGTGGAACCAAGGTTACTTTCCAACCCGATGGTTCTATTTTCACCACCACCGTTTATAATTTCGATACACTGGCAGGCCGTTTGCGCGAGTTGGCCTTCCTGAACAAAGGCATTCACCTGGATATTGTGGATGAGCGCGAAAAGGAAGAAGACGGAACTTTCAAACAGTTACATTTTTACAGCGAAGGTGGTTTGATTGAGTTTGTGAAATATCTGGACAGCACGCGTGAGCCATTGATTCCTGTTCCGATTTGGGTGGAAGGCAGCCGTGACAACATTATGGTGGAAGTGGCTTTGCAGTACAACACCACCTATGGCGAAAACGTGCACAGCTATGTAAACAACATCAACACCATTGAAGGCGGAACACACGTGGCCGGTTTCAGACGGGCATTGACCAGAACCTTCAAATCGTTTGGAGAGAAGAATAAGTTGTTTGAAAAACTAAAAGTAGAAATCGTAGGCGATGACTTCCGCGAAGGCTTAACGGCTATTGTTTCGGTGAAAGTGCCCGAGCCACAATTTGAAGGACAGACCAAAACCAAGTTGGGTAACAACGAAGTGGCCGGTGCTGTAGAGCAGATTTTTGGTGAAGTGCTGGAACATTATCTGGAAGAAAATCCTAAGCAGGCAAAAATAATTTTCGATAAGGTGGTGTTGGCCGCAACGGCCCGTGCTGCTGCGCGCAAAGCCCGCGAAATGGTTCAACGTAAAGGCGCGTTGAGCGGTGGAGGTCTTCCGGGTAAGCTCGCTGACTGTTCGAGCAAGAACCGCGATGAGTCGGAGATATTTCTGGTGGAAGGAGATTCTGCGGGTGGAACGGCCAAGCAAGGCCGCGACCGTCATTTTCAGGCCATCCTTCCTTTGAGAGGAAAGATTCTGAACGTGGAGAAGGCGATGGAGCACAAGATATATGACAATGAAGAAATCGGCAACTTATTCCAGGCGCTTGGTGTTCGCATCGGCACGCTGGAAGACACGAAGGAGCTGGATATTACCAAGCTTCGGTATGGCAAAATCGTGATTATGTGTGATGCCGATGTGGACGGTTCCCACATCACTACTTTGATTCTTACTTTCTTCTTCCGCAGCATGAAAAAACTGGTAGAGGAAGGACATATCTACATTGCGCAGCCTCCTCTTTACTTGGTAAAGAAAGGCAAAGAGCAGATTTACTGCTGGAATGATGCACAGCGCGAAGCAGCCACCAGGGATTTGGCGAAGGGCGGCAGCGAAGCCAGTGTGCATGTGCAGCGTTACAAAGGTTTGGGAGAAATGAATGCCGAGCAACTTTGGGAAACTACCATGAACCCCAACACCCGCAACCTGAAACAAATTACGATTCAAAGTCTGGCGGATGCCGATTACACATTCAGTATGCTGATGGGCGATGAAGTGCCACCACGCAGAGAGTTTATCGAAAGCCACGCTAAGTTTGCCAAGATAGATGCGTAGAGAGTGGCGAGTGGTTTGTAGTTAGCGTTCATACAGAAATGTAACCGCGCTCCGATATTAAATGGCGGGGCGATTTTTTTATACGCCTTGGCTTAATCAACAACTTTTTTATCCTCAAAAAGACATCCTTTCCTTCAAAAGCCTGCTTCCAAATTAAAAATGGAAGACCACATACGGCTAAAATCCTTTGATTGGTTAGTGCTATTTACTTCTTGCATGGGGATATTTACTCCTTGTTACGTTTTGGTTACGCTTTGCATGGTGGTATTAATATCTTGTCTGGTGCTATTTATACTTTGGATGGTGCTATTTACCAAAACAGCAAGCATCCCCTTGGAAACAAGTTTTCGCGAATCAACAACAAATGTTTTTGGTGAAAAAGTCCGCCTTTGGGAATGAATAGCGACAAATAAGGCCAGATTGGCTACCTACTTCGGAATCTAACCATTAGCCACGGAAACCGATGTTTCATGCACATAAATAAAAAGGCCCAAGCCTGGCGACTTGGGACCTTTTTGACACACTAACTAAGGAGAGCTCTTTAGGTTCACGGTGGCACTTTCACCAACCATAAACTGAATATTTTTTAATCCCAGAAGCAATATCCGTTTTCGGCAATCAGTTTGTCGGCTACGGCTCTGCGAACTTCTTTTGTGTTTATCATTTCGTATTTAGTAAAGCGCTTTAAGCCCATCAACATCATGCGAAGTTCATCGCCTGTGCCGAAAGCTGCGAGGGCCGATTTGCCCGCCACGTTGATTCTGTCGAGTGCATCGAAGAAGTAGCACTTAACCATGTCTACATAAATCTGTGATGCCTCAACGCCATGCAGGTTCACGAGTTTTTCGGCACGAAGCATTCCGCTTTCCATCGCCAATATTTCAATCAACATATCGGAAGCGTGCATCAAAATCTCCTGTTCTTTTTCCAAGCCCATCATCAGTTTTTGAACCGCAGAACCGGCTACTAACAGGAAGGCTTTCTTGGCATTCTTCAGGGCTTTCTTTTCTGCTCCGAAAATATCATCGGCATCGGGTGAAGAGAAATCAGGCACGCTCATCAATTCCTTTTGAATAGCCATGCCCGGAGTCATTAAATCCAACTTGCCTTTCATCGCAAATTTCAACAACGCATCAATCGAAAGCATACGGTTGATTTCGTTGGTGCCTTCGAAAATTCTGTTGATACGCGAATCGCGGTATGAACGCGCCATTGGATATTCTTCGCTGAATCCATAGCCACCATGAATCTGCAAAGCTTCGTCTACCACAAAATCCAAGACCTCGCTGCCCATTACTTTGAGCAACGCACACTCTACCTGATATTCTTCGGCACCACCGGTTAAATATTCGGTCATCGATTTGCCGGCAGCCTTCAATTCATGTTCTTTCTGATTAATCAAATCGCACACACGGTAAGAAGCTGACTCCGCCATCCAGGTGCGGATAGCCATTTCGCCCAGTTTATGCTTGATAGCACCAAACTGAGAGATATTTGTTTTGAACTGCTGACGCTCGTTTGAATATTTCACCGCCACACCTAAGGCGCGCTTGCTTCCACCCAACACCCCGTTGCAAAGTTTGTAACGACCTACGTTCAAAATCTGAAAAGCAATTTTGTGTCCTTTGCCTTCTTCGCCCAACAGATTCTCAACCGGCACTTTCACGTTATTGAAAAACACCTGACGGGTAGAAGATGATTTAATACCCATCTTTTTTTCCTCAGCGCCCAGGCTCAATCCTTCCATTGTTTTTTCTACAATGAAACCGGTGAACTTTTTATCGTCACCATCAATCTTTGCAAACACAATAAACACATCGGCAAAGCCTGCGTTGGTAATCCACATCTTTTGTCCGTTCAGGATGTAGTGTTTCTTGTCTTCGCTTAGCACTGCCTTGGTCTTAGCTCCCAACGCATCGGACCCGCTACCCGGTTCAGTCAATGCATAAGCGGCCTTCAACTCGCCAGTCGCCAACTTCGGCAAATACTTAGCGCGCTGAGCCTCTGTTCCATAGTAAATAATAGGGCAAGTGCCGATACCGGTGTGGGCACCAATAGCCACCGACACACCATGTCCCCATCCTAACACTTCGGTTACATAAGAAAAGGAAGTAAGGTCCTTGCCTAAGCCGCCATATTCTTCAGGAATGTGAAGGCCCAGCAAACCAAGCTCTCCGGCTTTGTCTACTATCTCAACCCCTTTCATAGGATCTTTATCGAGTTCTTCCAAGCGCGGGTCAATTTCCTTGCGGATAAAGTCCTTTGTCATTTCGCGCATGGCGGTTTGCTCTTCGTCAATTTGCTCAGGAATGTAAACATCCTGCCATTGCGATTCTTTGATAATGAATTCACCTCCTTTGAGGGTGGTTTTGTTAGTTGTGTTAACGGTCGACATGAATTTAGTTTTATGTTTAAGAACTATAGAATTTTAGAAACAGTATTGGTTTTCTTCGATTAATTTATCAGCCACTCTTCTGCGTGCAGCAATCGTGTTATAAGCATCATACTTTGTAAATCTCTTAAGACCCATCAGCATAATGCGAAGCGTGTCACCATCATTGAAAGCAGCAATAGCGTGCTTGCCCGAAAGATTAATTCTTTCCAAAGCATCTGAAATATAAGTGCGCGCCATATCTACATGTAAAGAAGCGGCAGCCTCACCACGAATGCTCATCAATTTTTCGGTTCTTAATAAAACCGATTCGCAAACGAAAAGTTCAATCAACATGTCAGAAATGTTCATGATAATTTCCTGCTCCTTGTCAAACTTGTTGGTGAATTTCTGAACGGCTGCGCCTGCAGTCATCAGAATAGCCTTCTTGGCATTACTCAATGCTTTCTTTTCTGCTGCAAAAAAGTCATCTGAATCTCCGGTGCTGAAATCAGGCACACTCATCAACTCTTTTTGAACGGCCATAGCGTGTGTAAACAAATCCAGTTCACCTTTCAACGCCTTCTTTACCAACATTCCTGTTGCCAGCAAACGATTGATTTCATTTGTGCCTTCAAAGATTCTATTGATGCGCGCATCACGATAAGCACGAGCTACCGGATACTCTTCACTAAAACCTGTTCCACCAAAAACCTGAACCGCCTCATCCACTACAAAATCTAAAACTTCGGAGCCGAATACCTTTAGCATGGCGCACTCGATTGCATACTCTTCAGCTGCAATTAATTTCGCCATAACCTTATCCGTTCCTTTAGCTGCCAGATTGTTAATCATGTCCTCAATCAAACCAGAGGTTCGGTAAGTAGCACAATCATTTGCATAGCAACGAATTGCCATTTCCGCCAACTTATGTTTGATAGCTCCGAAAGAAGCGATAGGCACATTAAACTGAATTCTTTCGTTGGCATATTTAATTGCCGTGGTAGCTGTCTTTTTAGAACCACCTAAAGTAAGAACCGCCAATTTGTAACGACCAATGTTCAAAACGTTGAATGCAATCTTGTGACCTTTGCCGATTTCACCTAACAAATTCTCTACAGGAACTTTTACGTTATTGAAAAATACCTGACGGGTAGAAGAACCTTTGATGCCGAGCTTGTCTTCTTCGCTTCCCATCGAAACGCCTTCTGCTTTTGCATCTACAATAAACCCGGTGAACTTATCTCCGTCAATTTTAGCAAACACCGTCAAAATATCTGCAAACCCGCTATTGGTGATCCACATTTTTTGTCCGTTCAGAATATAATACTTGCCATCTTCTGAAAGCACCGCCTTTGACTTAGCTCCAAGAGCATCGCTTCCTGAACCCGGTTCGGTTAAGCAATAAGCCGCCTTAATAGTTCCGTTTGCAAGACCCGGCAAATACTTCTGCTTTTGCTCAGCAGTACCGTAATACAAAATTGGAAGTGTGCCGATACCTGTATGTGCAGCAAAACCTGCGGTAAATGAATGTCCCTTACCAATTTCTTCGTTGATAACAGAATCAGTATTGAAATCAACTCCCATGCCACCATACTCTTCAGGAACCGAAGCGCCAAGCAATCCGAGTTCTGCAGACTCATTCAACAACTCTACCATCAAACCTTCTTTCTGTTTGTCCAGTTCTTTTGTGTGTGGTAAAACACGATTAGTGATGAAGTCAGCAGCAGTCTGAACAAACATTTGTTGCTCTTCGCTTATCTCATCTTTAATAAATACATCGGCAAACGGAGTTTCCTTGATTAAAAATTCTCCTCCTTTAAGGATGGTTTTGGTTTCAGTTGTTGCACTCATTTTTATAGTATTAAATAGTTAGTATAAAGAATTAAGAAATTAAAGACGCTCGAAAATCCCTGCAATTCCCTGGCCTCCTCCAATGCAGGCACTCACCATACCATACTTGCTTTTTCTGCGTTGCATTTCGCCATTCAGCTTTTGGAAAAGATAAGTTCCTGATGCACCCAGTGGATGGCCTAAAGCAACCGCACCACCATTTACGTTGATGATATCAGTATTCAATTTTGCTTCCTGGATTACAGCTAATGATTGAGCGGCAAAGGCTTCGTTCAATTCAATCAAATCAATATCGCTTAGTTTTAAACCGGCTTGCTTCAACGCTTTTGGAATCGCATTCACCGGACCAATTCCCATTAACGTTGGGTCAACACCTACAGATGCTGCCGTAACCAAGCGTGCAATAGGTTGAAGATTTAATTCTTTCACCACGCGCTCACTTACTACAAGAACAAAAGCTGCAGCATCAGAAGTTTGAGAAGAATTTCCTGCTGTCACCTGGCCGCCATTTTTGAAAGCAGGTTTCAATTTTGCTAAACCTTCCATCGAAGTATCACCACGTGGGCCTTCATCCTGTGAAATGGTGAATTTGCGGGTTTTCTTCTTACCGTCTTCGAAATAGGTTTCCTCCAATTCTACCGGAACAATATCGTCCTTGAATTTCCCTGCTTCCAAAGCAACAATTGCTTTCTTATGGCTGTTTACCGAAAACTCATCGGCTTGTTCGCGGGTGATGCCATATTTTACAGCAACGTTTTCCGCGGTCAATCCCATGCCGATATAATATTCGGGATGATCTTTCGCTATTTCATAATTAGGAACAGTCTTGTAACCAACGGTTGGAACAAGCGACATACTTTCCGTTCCACCTGCAATAATTACATCGGCCATTCCAGCCTTAATCTTTGCAGTTGCCATCGCAATACTTTCAATACCACTACCGCAGTAACGGTTGATTGAAACACCCGGCACTTCAACCGGCAAAGCACGAACGGCTACCCAGCGCGCCATCTGCAAACCTTGCTCTGCTTCAGGCACTGCGTTTCCTACAATTAAATCATCCACACGGCTTGGGTCAAGCTGCGGAACTTTTTTCATTAAATCTGTAATGGCGTAATACGCTAAATCAACCGGAGTAGTAAATCTGAAACCTCCGCGTTTTGCTTTTCCGATAGCGGTTCTTGAACCTGCTATGATATATGCTTCTTGTGACATGATATTTTCTTTTTTATCGTTTTCGAATTAGTTTCTTAATGGTTTGCCTGAGGTCAAAATACTTTGAATTCTCTCCAGCGTTTTCTTCTCACCACAGAGTGATAAGAATGCCTCTCTCTCTAAATCCAACAGGTATTGTTCGGTTACTTTTGTTTCGGTAGACAAATCTCCACCACATAATACCCAAGCAATTTTTTTAGCAATTTTAAAATCGTGTTCGCTTGCATAAGCACCAACTTTAAAAGATGCGGCACCTGCATAAAGCGCACTTAAACCTGCTTTACCCAATACCGTTATGTCATCGCGCTGTGGTTTCTGCACAT
>CANJVG010000086.1 GCA_947478005.1 Bacteroidota bacterium | reverse complement strand
TTTCTAAATTTCCATCAAATTATTTCTCTGCTTTGTAACCTTTCTCAAACGCTGCCGTAAAAGAAGGTATCATAGTGCTTAAGTTTAGGGAGTCAGGGGTCAGGGCCTGGCTCCTTTTTTTTTGTGGAATTCACAATACTTCTGAAATATTACGGGCATTCACCGTTTAAAGGTGGTTGATTTCGCTAAACCAAAATGAAATCTATCTTTGCCCGCCTTTCTATGAAACAGACCAAAGCCTACAACGTACAGACCACAGAAAATATCCTGCATTCTGTCATAAAACACCTGTTTCAGGTTTCCCGATTATCGCGCTTAGCTGCCTTTGGCAGTTTGATACTGCTTCTGTTTGTTTCGTCTTGTGATACTCCCGAAAAGGTGCTGAAGAGCAATGACCTTACCTATAAGAAGAACAAAGCCATTTACTGGTATAATAAGAAGGAGTATTTCAAATGTATTCCTGTATTTGAAGAGTTGATTGGCTTGATGAAAGGTCGCGAGAGCACCGAGGACCTATATTATATGTATGCCATGGCCAACTACAAGCAGGGCGATTACATGATTTCGGCCTATCACTTCAAAAACTTCTACGACCTTTATCCAAACAGTCAGTATTCGGAGGAGTGCCTTTTTATGCACGCCAAAAGTTTTCAGATGCAGTCGCCTAAGGCGGAATTGGATCAGACCTATACTTACAAGGCGCTGGATGCCTATCAGCTTTTTCTGAACATGTTTGTCGAGAGTAAATATTTGCAGGAATGCAATGATGCGGTTATTAAGCTGCGCAAGAAGCTGGAAAAGAAAGCGATGTCGGCTGCGGAGTTGTATTACAAAACCAGCAATTACAAAGCCGCTGCTACCTCCTACCAGAATATCCTGCGCGATTTTCCGGATATTGACGAAAGCGAGAAGGTGACTTTTATGATTGTAAAGGCGCGATTTAAGTATGCCCAGAATTCAATTCAGTCTAAGAAAACCGAGCGTTTTAATAACGTAATCAAGAGCTACAACGAGTTCAAGTATAAATTCAGCGCTTCTAAATATCTTTTAGAAGCAGCCACTTACGAAAAGGAAGCTCATTACCTGGCGGTGCTAAGCGCTTTCGATTGGGCCGAGATTGCTCCGGTAGAAGACCGTGAAAAGTATTTCCATGTTTTCTTCAATGAATGGGCTGCCCAAAAGGAATTCATCACCGATAAAAAGCAATTGGACCGCCTCAACCGCCTGAACGAAAAGGGTTATTTTCTGATTGTAAAAAATTATTTCCAGCTAAGCGAAGACAAAAAAAGCAAGGACAAACTGCCCACTTTAGAGCAAACTGTGAAAACTTATTATACCTTTGTCGACCAATTTCCAAAAAGCCGATTCATAAAAGAGGCCGAAAGGATGTATAACACTTCAACAGAACAGATCAAAAAACTGAAAACCAATGGATAAATTAAAGAAGACAAAGATTACCCAGATTAGTCCGTTTATCGAAACGCAGAATTTGGAAGCTATGGCAAAGCAGTCGGGCAACGTTTATCAGGCTATCTTCACTATTTCAAAAAGAGCGAATCAAATCTCTAAGGAAATTAAGGAAGAATTGCACGCTAAGTTGGAAGACTTCGCTTCGCACACTGATAATCTGGAAGAAATTCACGAAAACCGTGAACAAATAGAAATCTCTAAGTTCTACGAAAAATTGCCTCATGCATCTATCTTGGCTACTAAGGAATATTTGAACAACGAGTTAAGCACTCGCGAATTCGAAGAGCCAACAGCCAACTAATACCGCTGTATGAGCAGCCTCAGCGAAAAGAAAATAGTTCTTGCCGTTTGCGGTTCCATAGCTGCTTATAAGTCAGCCATACTCGTTCGTCAACTCATAAAAGCCGGAGCAGAAGTGAAAGTAATTCTCACTGCTTCGGCTTCTCAATTTATAACCCCTCTCACTTTATCTACCTTATCGCGCAATCCGGTGTTTACTGATTTTACCGGCAGCAACGACACCTGGAACAGCCATGTGGAACTGGGCCTTTGGGCCGATGCTATGGTGATAGCCCCGGCTTCGGCTAACACGATTGGAAAGATGGCGCTGGGCCTTTGCGACAATATGCTGCTGGCCACTTACCTTTCGGCCAAATGCCCCGTATTCTTTGCCCCTGCCATGGACCTGGATATGTGGAAACACAAATCGGTGGTTCATAATATCGAACTGCTGCTGAGCTATGGTAACCTGCTGATACCCGTAGAAAATGGCGAACTCGCCAGTGGCCTGACGGGCGAAGGCCGAATGGCCGAACCCGAAACCATTATCGAACATCTGGAGGAATACTTCGATTGAAGAAAAGATAATTAAAAAGGCCCTCTACATAAATGTGGAGGGCCTTTTTGTTTTTCAGCGGGTCAGACTTACATCAGACCGAAGTCCGTTTTCCAACTTCTAATACTTTTCTTTCTGAAAGCCGAAGGTGCGCAGAATTTGTTTATAGTCCTCGGGGTAATTGCCTTTGATAACAGAAACAAGAGAGTTGAGCACTTTGCGAATGTGTTTGCGCGCCAAAATTTTGTCGCCCACCAATCCCGAAATATCGGCATCGGCAGTGCCTGCGCTGGTGATGGCGGTATCGTATTTGTCGCGTATATCGGTCCAGAAAGTAGTGCCGTAAGTTTTGCTGCCAAAGCCGTTGGCGGCAATGGCGGCCACCATTAAGTTGAGCGCAGCCAATCGCGCATTATGGTCTCTGGGAATTTCCCAGCTATGGTTGCGGTGCACAAAACCAAACTGAGCATAATAAGCATGTGCATCCTCTGCTGAAAATTTATCGGCAATGTATGCCTTTACATTTTTGGCACCCTTAGAAATGTCTTTATCTAAATTTATAAACTGCTGCGCAATAGGCGAACGGTCACCGCTTTCGGTTAGCTTGTCGGCAATGTCTTTGAGAAAGTCGGTTACGCGCCCGTCAAAAGCCGACTGCGTAGTGTATTGAAGCGTGAGCCATGTTTCGGTGCTCCATTTGGTGCTGACGGCTTTGGCCGTGTCGCCTAAATCCTGGTCTTTGCGAGGTACATTTCCTTTTGCGGCCTTTTTTGTTGGAGTAGAACCGCTGCCTCCACCACTACCGCCAGCATCCGGATGGCGCATAATGAAAGTGTTGATGATTACCATTTCAATTTTGGTTTTAAGGTTAAAAATGTAAAGGCCGATGTGTCTTTTCGACCTTCTGTTGGCTAAAATAGCATCTCTCTTTTTTATTTCAAAGCATTTTTCCAAGTTTTTTTGACCCTTTTTGCCCCCCAGGTGCCGTTGCAAATGCTGCAATAGGGGGTGGGGGAGGAATAGGGGGTGGGGCGGGTGAACGACAGAATAAAACGAAGAAACCAACCCGCCACCGTAAAGCCTAAAACTTCCTTTATATTCGTTGGAGAGAGGGGGGTGGGAGGTGAGAGGAAGGAAAGAGGAGGATATGAGAGATGTATGAGTGGGTGGTAAGGAAATTTTCGATGGGAAGAGTAAATTTGAATTCAAGAATTATTGAAATAACAACAAAAAGACTTAACAGACTCGTAGATTTATGGGAACAGCGATAATTGTATTACTAGTTGTGGCAGCCCTGATTTTTTTGCTTAGGAAAAAGACAGATAATACCAGTCCACTGAAGGATGACTCAAAATATGTTGCTATCCTCAAAGCTGCCGCTCAACTCCCTGTTCAAAATGAAAACGTATACAACAATTCAAAGTTGGAATATTTCCTCGGCAATAAAGTCGGATACTTTTCGCAAGCTAAAAACAAGGAAGATGCAATCTTCATATCTAGGTTAGTAGCTCCAAACGGCAATCACTCAAAGTGGACAGACTTCAGAAATAAAGTTCTTGAACGAATTCCGGAATATGATACGAAGAATTTAAGATTTGAGTATGATAGCTTTTATGGTATGGCACAGTTATATCAGTTATGGCATAATTCTCAGAAAGACAAAGACGTTTTACCTTATCTCAAATATGATGCTGTATCCGATGGCAATACATGTAAAACCTGTAAAAAATTACATGGGATTATCAGGCCAGTTGATGATGCATTTTGGGACACTTATTTTCCCCCTAATTGTGAAGAATGTAGGTGCGTTGTATTGTCTCTTGACAAGTTTGACAAAAAAGTAAGAATTACTGACTTGTCCAAGAAGAAGCTAATTCCACCTGAGCCAATGTTTGCTTTGAATATTGGAAAGCATGATTTGAAACTTCCTTACTAAACAATAAAAACCGAAATAAATGCCAGTTTCTAAAATAATAACCTTAATAGATTTTACCGCCTTAACCCTTCAAATTGTCGCCACGCTTATAATGTTTTCCAATAGTCCAATAAACAAACCCTTCGGTGCTTTCGTTGGTGCAAGTAATCCTGATTATGAAACTCCAAGGCGGAAGCAAATATGGCTTAAACGTGGTTTAGGAATTTTATGTTTAGGATTCTTTTTTCAGCTCATCTCTTTGATAATGAGGTTTCAATGATTTTTTTGTCTCGATGGTATTTATCAGATAAAACCATTTTCAACCGTTGCTCTCAAAAACAACATTCACAACCTCCCCATGCCCTCCAAATTTATCCGCGTCAACAATATCCAACTGCACTATGTAGAACGAGACGGTGGCGAATTAGTCATTCGGCTACATGGTTTTTCCCAAAAACAATTCCCCCTATTTTGAAATTGAAGCAATGTGGTTTGCTTTACCACCTAATTGTATTCATGCCGTTTATTTCTCTCCCACATATTTTCAACTTCATTCCCCGCAAAGCACTTGTATTGTCTTGTGTCTTGTGTCTTGTGTCTATCGTCTGTTCCGCGCAACTCAACTTCGATTTTCAGCAGGGCAAGTTTTTGATTAAAGGGCAGGTGATAGATGTGCAAAGCAAGAAACCGGTGTCGCTGGCCAATATCCGCATTGGCGAAACTAACCGGGGCATTACCTGCGACAATGAAGGTATGTTTGCGTTTTACGTTTACCCGCACGACACGCTCAAGTTCACCAGCACCGGTTACCTCAACAAAAGCCTGCACATTGCCGACCTCGACAGCACCCAGTATTACACGCTCGAAATTCAACTGATTCGCGATTTTATAAAGCTGCGCGAGGTAACCATCTATCCGTTCCGGAATAAAGAGGAGTTTGTAGATGCATTTATGGATGCCAAAGACATCAACAAAATAAGCATTGCCGGTATTGCCCCGCCCAAGTATTCAAACATACCAACCAAGGCAAAATTCACCAACCCCGTATCGTTCATCTACGAACATCTGAAAAAGAAGAGAGCCGCGAATCCGGATTTTAAACCCTGATAGCAAAAAGGTAAAAATCAAAAGTCAAAAGCTAAAAGTGAAATACCTACTGTTTCACTTTTAGCTTTTGACTTTTACCTTAACACTTATTCATACCGCAGCGCTTCCACCGGGTCCAATTCTGAAGCGCGCATGGCAGGATAAATACCGGCAGCCAGACCTACTATAAAAGTAAAAGCCCATCCGCCAAACACCCATACATAAGGAAAGATAAAACCTGTTTTGAGAAAGACCCCAACCATGTTGCCCATAGCAATGCCGAGTATGATGCCCGCAATGCCGCCTATCTGGCAAATCACCACCGCCTCGGTCAAAAACTGAATACGAATCACACGCTTGGTAGCACCCAGCGCTTTGCTGATGCCTATTTCGCGCGTGCGCTCGTTCACACTCACCAACATAATATTCATCAGCCCGATGCCCGCGCCTATCAACGTAAGAATACCAATCACCACCGTGGCAATCTTCACATACTTCAACTGGTCCATAATCTGGTCGGCCAGTCGTTCGCTCTTCGCCACATCAAAATCATTCTCATCGCCCAATCGCAAATGGCGCACACCGCGCAGAATGCCGTTGGCTTCGTCAATACCCAAATCCAAATCCTTCGGGTCGTTCACCATAACGTTGATGATGTAGGAAACCGTGTTGTCGGGAAAACTATAACGTGCGTTCAACACAGGAATCAACACCTGATTATCACTCGAAACCGCGCTCGCACCTTTCGTAGCGAGAATACCTACGGTCTTGAATTTCTTATTGCCGATAGTCACCAGCTTTCCAATCACGGTATCATAAGGTGCAAATATCTTCGCCACCACATCTCTGCCTAATATAATTGCATCGCTTCCGCTTTCAATCTCTGTTTTTGAAAAGTTTCTTCCTTCCGAAATAGTCAAGCCGCTCACCTTCAAATAATTTTCATCAACCGCAATCACCCGCACATTCGGATTCGTCTTCTTCGATTCGTTTTTCACAATCGCAATATCATTCGCATTCTCCGAAACAGAAACCGTGGCAGGGAAATGAAAGTTGCGCTTAAACTCATTCGTTTGCTGAATCGTAATAGGCGGATTTTCCGACTTCTTTCTCTTCCTCGGTCCTCCCCTCTTATGCAACTGCCCTTCATTCTTTATACCGAAAGTATTCGAACCCATTTCGCTAAAGCTAGTGAGCATCTTGGTGCGAATGCCCTCCGTAGCAGTGAGAATACCAATGAGTGCCGTAATACCGAACATGATGATAGACAGCGTTAGCACAGTGCGCAGAATATTTGCGCGGATGGTGCGCAAGGCAAGTCGTATGTTTTCGGTGAGATTCACTCTTGCAAACATATTCTTTTGCCTTGTTCTGAAAAACTGAAATACATTTACGCCAATGATGAATGCAGAATTTGAACTGGCTGAACAATTTGCGCTGCAAACACACAAGCACTTTTTTTTAACGGGCAAAGCAGGCACGGGCAAAACAACTTTGCTCAAAAAAATTGCGGCACAAACGCAAAAGAACTATGTTGTAGTAGCGCCAACAGGTGTGGCCGCTATCAATGCAGGCGGTGTTACTATTCACTCCATGTTCGGTTTGCCGCTTACCGCCTTCGTTCCTTCCAATGATTTTGTGGATTTAAATCTCGCGACTAACAGAAGAAGATTACTCGATGAGCACATGAAGTTTCGCAAAGAGAAAGTGCAGGTCATGCAGGAGCTCGACTTGCTTATAATTGATGAGGTAAGTATGGTTCGTGCCGACATTCTCGATGCGGTTGATTTCATTCTCCGCACCGTGCGCAAACGCAGAGAGCCCTTTGGTGATGTTCAGGTAATGCTCATTGGCGATATGCACCAGTTGCCACCGGTCATCAAAGACCCCGAGTGGAATATCCTGAAGAACTATTACAGCGGCCCTTACTTTTTCAACTCCTTCGTTTGGCAACAATTGAATGCTGCAGAAGTAGAATTGAAGAAAATATACCGGCAAAGCGACACCCGTTTCCTTTCCATCCTCAACAATATCCGGAATCAGGAAATGGAGGAAGATGATTATGAAAAATTAAAAGAGCGCTATCAGCCAAATTTCAACCCTACCGAAGATGGATATATTCTATTGGCCACTCACAACAACAAAGCCATCAGCGTAAATGAAAGTGAGTTAGCTAAACTGATTGCTCGACCCCATTACTTTGAAGCGAAAATTGAAGGTGAGTTCCCCGAAAGCATGTTCCCGTGCGAAAGACTTCTGCAACTGAAAGAAGGGGCGCAGGTCATGTTCATTCGCAACGATAGCGAAGAAGGGAAATACTTCAACGGCAAACTGGCTACCGTAAAAACAATAGACGGAGAAAACATAACCGTCACCTTCAACGATTCGCAACAGGATTATCAATTGCATCGCGAAGTGTGGGAAAACATCAGCTATAGTGTAGAATCAGGTTCCGACAAAATCAAGAAAGATGAACTCGGCACCTTCAGTCAGTTTCCTTTGCGATTGGCATGGGCTATCACCATCCACAAAAGCCAGGGATTAACCTTTGATAAAGTAATTATCGATGCCGGTAAATCATTTGCTGCCGGGCAGGTTTATGTAGCATTAAGCCGTTGCAGAACCTTGGAAGGAATTGTGTTGCATTCCCTCATCACTCCCAACGCCCTGCATGGCGACCAGCGTATATCCGCCTTCACCGAGCAACATCACACCACCAATGAGTTGCACAATGTGTTGTCAGAAGCGAAAGGTGAATACGCCAACTATTTATTAAAGCGGCTTTTCTCTTTCAATAAACTGGCGGAGAAAATGAACGAGTGGAAAGAACTTCTTTTCGAAAAAGACATTCCCGAAAAAGAAAAAGCAGTTGCGCTATATGAGAATGTCTTTGCGCAAATAGAAAGCATCAATACAACTGCCTGGAAGTTTCAAAACCAATTAGAAAAACTAATTGCAGCCGTTGAAAGAGACCCTGCAAATACTGCCGAGCTAAGAGCAAGATGCCAAAAGGCCGTTGAATACTTTACCGAAACTATTTTCAATCAACTCATCAAGCCGGTACATGAACATACACAAGCGCTTGCCTACAAGAGTAAGGTTAAGAAGTATGTGCGACAGGTGCAATTGTTGGAGGAAACCTTCTGGCAGAAAATTAATCAACTTTATTTCGCCAAGTTTCTCGATGAGAAAGTTTACAACGGAGAAATTAAATTCACCAAAGAGTCGCTCAAATCAATTGTCAGTTCCGTAACCTCCGGTAAAAAAGAAAAGGGCGGCACCTTCAATGATACGCTGGACTTATTCAGACAGGGCATATCGTTAGAGGAAATTGCTGGTGTTCGTGGTTTATCTCTCGGCACAATTAAAGGCCATATAGCGCGCTGGATTATATCCGGAGATATAAATGTCGAGGATGTTCTCCCTGCTGATAAAATAGCTACACTTCAAAAAATCATTCAGGAACACGGAGAGGATAATTATTCCGCCATGAAAGCGCAGTTAGGCGATTCATTTGACTATGGCGATGTGCGCATGGTGATGAGCCAGCTACAGCGCGAAACAACAGCTAAGCAATAGACAAAAAAAAGTCCCAATCTCTCGATTGGGACTTTTCATTTTTAGTCTTTCTTCAGACCTATAATCTGGAATTCAGTTCTGCGGTTGATCGCTCTTCCTGCAGGATCATCCTTTCCATCTTCGGTCTGGTTAGGCACCTTCGGTTTGCTTTCACCATAACCCACTGCTTTCAATCTGTCTTTCGCAATTCCTTTATCAATTAAATACTTCACACAACTTTCTGCACGATCCTGAGAGAGTTTCATATTAGCTTTGTCGGAACCAATGGCATCTGTGTGTGCACTCAACTCAATAATGAATGAAGCATTTTCGGTCATAATCTGATAAAGATTATTCAACACCAATTTAGAGTTCTCAGTAAGGGTAGCCTTACCGAATTCATACAATACGTTTTGCAAAGTGTATGTTTTGTTTAACTCCAATTTTACAATCGTGATATCCTTGCGAATAGTATCTACGTTTCCAAGTCCATGAGTATTTACCTCAACTATCTTGGTAAAGTATTCGTTCTTACGAACTACAACCTTGTAATTCTTATCCATTTCCAAATCGAAGTAATAGTATGGATCGTTCTTCATGTAATAAACCGTTTTCTCCATACCGTTCGGATAAACTTCAATCAACTCCACATTCGCATCCTTCACACCACCAGTCTTTCCTTCTTCACTAACTAAACCTTTTACAACATAAGCACCTTTGCGCACCGCTACGTTATTCTGTAGAGTGTCTTCATTCTCCAATCCTTTCGTGCTAACGTTTTCTGCTTTCGTTTGAAAACCTTCTCTTTCCACTTCCACTACGTAATCTGTTTCAGGAGCCAGTTTGAAGAAATAATAGCCTCCGCTTTTATCTCCACCTGCGCGGTTTGATGAGTCAACACCTACCAGAACCTTGGTTCCATCCTCCAGCTTTCTGTATAACTTAAAAGTAGCTCCTTTCAAAGCAACGCCTCCATCATCTCCGCCTTCTTTAAATGCCATACCCTGTACTGCATATTTGAAGTTAGACCAGTAGAAAATATCATCGGAAGCTGTTTTAATTCCATTAAGAGGAACGCTTCCTACTCTATTTGAAACCATAAATCCGTTGGTCTGGTCGGTGCTGCGTGAATAGTATAAGTCATCAGCCCCTGTGTTAATAGGGGAACCTACGTTTACAATATCCCCCCAACTCAAATCGCTTCCTTCCTGCGTCTTGAATACATCAAATCCGCCAAAACCGGCTTGGCCGTTAGAACTGAAATAAAGTGTCTTGGTGCTGTCATCGAAGAAAGGAGTTACTTCATCAGCAGAAGTATTAACCGGTCCGGTTAAAATTTTTGGCCCTTTAAATTCTCCGTTTTGTGTACGGAGGAAATACCAGATATCCATTCCACCCGAACCGCCTTCGCGGTCAGAGGTAAAGTAAACGATATCCATTCCATCATCAGAAGTTCTTACTGTAGGCTGGGTAGAAGTTGCTTTTTCCTTTTCATTGATAGGCTCGGGCAAGCGTTGAACGTTAGAGAATTTGCCTGCTTCGAAATCAGCCACAAAAATATTGCACAAAGGGCGGTCGTCATCTACCTCTAAACATTTTGTAAAGTAGAATCTATTGGCTGCTTTGTTGAAAGTTCCGTTTCCAATGGTGTAACCATCTTCGTTTATATCTGCGTTTTCAATGGGTTTTCCTTTACCCCACTCATTGCCTCCTTTTACTGAATGATAGATATTGTAATATCTCTTCGACTTGTTGCCGTTAAAAAAGATGAGCGTATCGCCCGATAATTTTGAATCTACCTTCAATGAAGCGTAGTATAATTCGTCTTCGCCTATTCCATAAGGAGAAGCTTCCGTGTATGATTTATTTACTCCGGGGCCGGTGCTTAAAACCTTCACTTTCGCCTTCTTCGCCTTCTTGGCAAATTCACACCCTTTAATTTCAAGATCAGCTAAAGCGACAAGATTGTCCTTATCATTTTTAGGGGTGTATTCCTTTTTAAATCTATTCAGGTACTGAACAGCCTCATCGTACTTACCATTGCGGTGAAGAACCTGCCCGAAGTAATAACCTCCGGTGCTAAATAACACGCGGTCTTCTTCCGCCCATTTTTTTGCTTTTGCTTTTGGACCCGGTTTCATTTCATAGAACTTCGCGAAGAATACTTCTGCGTTTTCATAATCTCTTGCTTGTAAAAGCGACATGCCTAACCAAAAGTGAGCATAGCGATTAGTAGAATCATCGCGCACTACATCTTTATAGTATTCAGCTGCCGTGTAGAAATACGACTCGGCATAAAATTTATCCGCAATCTTCAACTCGGTTCTCGGGCTCTTTGACGGCACTCTGTTTACCTGCGCATGGGATATAACAATGCTTAATAGCAAAATTGAAACTGTAAGGGTCAAGGGTTTCTTCATCGTTGTTTGTTTATATTCCTTTTTATTAAAAAAAACCCGCACAGTGTATGCAGGTTTTAATTTTTTGTGTTCGAAAATTTCTCGGTTACAGTGAATTAAAATCTGCGGCTTGGCAACGATTTATTGGCTTTGAATGATTTCACTGTTTCGCCTACGTACGCTAATGAAATTTCAAAACCACCGCGGTTGGTGGTAGATGCCTTTAAGGATGAAACATTCACATCATAAGCAAAGCCAAGGCGAACATTACGGAACTCTACATTTGCCATCGGGATAACAGCATCGGATGTTCCTCCGCTGATGCCCGCATAACGATAACGAAGACCAACGCTTACGCTGTTGTTATTTCTAAAGCCTGTGTTGAAATAGTAAGTTGCTGAAAGACCCGGAAGAACTTCCATGAAAGGTCCTTGGTACATTAAAAGAAATTCAGGAGATAAAGACACATTGCCTTTTTTAGTTAAGAAGGCTTCAACATTAAAATCTACATTAAACTTACGTGGAAGTACGCCATTCTTATCGGTCGTTCCGGTGGCTACAGACGTAACCATTGATTCTTTAGGAGTGATAAGATGGTAAGCACCGAATCCAATACCTAATTTCACTTTGTCTTTAATATTTGAACGCCAGTATAATCCCAAATTCATATCACCGCGAAGAAAGCCGCGATTCAAGTTTTCGCGCGAGGCATTAGCAGGAGTTTGATTGTGCCCTAAGAACTGATCTGCAAATCTTGGATCTTCTACTCTTTTCTGAATGATTGCTCCTTGCAAAGCTACCGACAAACGGTGCTGGCCTTGTTTGCCAAATCCTTTGTGATAGGCTACACTTAAACTTGCATTCAATACAGAAAGACCTGCTGCTCCGGAACGGTCATTGAAGAAACCAACGCCAATTGCGAGTTTATCGGTTCTTAAATAGCCTTCGAGTAAACAAAAATCTACATCGGCACCTACGGTGCGGAAAGCTTCTTTACCTACAGCGCTGGCCCATTGATCGCGATAAATGGCCGCTATGCGATAACTACCATCGTAGTTTCCTACCAATGCCGGATTGAGCCATGAGGCTTGATTATAGAACTGAGAAAAATGTATGTCTTGCGATTGAGCAGTGAAGGTTGCAAGAGTGGCAACTACTATAACAATGCTTTTAATAACGGGAGTAAAAATTCTCATGTTGTCAGGATTTTTTAATGAATCTTTTCCAAATCTACAAAAGGTTTTGAATTACCAAAGAAGTATGGAAAATAAATGGAACTATTTTTTTTGAACACTCATTTCAGTTGCACCATTATAACCCCTGATATGATGACAAAGATGCCTATCATACGCACGGTTGTTACCTCTTCGTTGAAGCCAAAGTAGGCGGCTAAAAACAAACCAACAATGGTGAGGGAAAAATAAATGGCGCTGGCTACTTGCAGCGGAATTACTTTCAATGCTTCCATAAAAAGAAAGGAATTGAGCAGGCCAAAGATTAAGCCACCGGCAAAGTAACCCCACTTTTTTGCGGGGTTTGCATCGTTGATGGCGGCCAGGTTGAAGCCTACGTTGGTTAATACATTAAACAGGATGGATGAGTAAAGGTAGATGTAGCCCATGGTGTGTAATTTTTGATAAACATAAAAAAAAGCGCGAAGGGGTTCCTTCGCGCTTTGTGCTTACTAGTCTGACCAAGGTCAGACCGCGTTTATTGCTTCATGAGTTTCTTAGTCATTCTTCCCTTTTCGTTTGCGATTGTTACGAAGTAGACACCTTGCGAAAGATTTCGGATGTCGAATTGCGAATTGCGGATTTGAACAGCCGAATGCAGGACTTCTCTTCCTGTGATGTCGGTAATCGTAAGATTGCTGCCAACCATACTTTCGTCCATACTTAACCGAACCGACTCAATAGCAGGATTTGGATTCAATCCGAAATCCGCATTCCGCAATCCGAGATTACCAACGCTTGTGGCAAGAGCAATTGTATTGTTGGTTGTATTCGTAACCACCGGAGCATTGAAATCGAAATAGATAAAGGCGGTGTTGTTGATGTTTGTTCCTACTGGTAGATTGTCTTTTAACTTGACTTTGTATTGTACATAGCCGTGGCTTAGTGCTTCGTTGGTGTTGCTGTCGGGGAGGTTGATGTTGGGGAAGTTGAAGCGCAGGTTGTTTCCTTTTAACTGCACCATGGGTTGGTGGCTGTAGGCGATGAGCTGAAAGCTGGTGGCATCTATATTACTATCTAAAGTATCGGTTAGATAGATATGCTGCGCCTCGGCTGTGCCGGTGTTTTGGAAATGGATGGTGTAGGTGAGCCACTGGGTGGAGGTGTCTATATTGCCTGCTGGGTAAACTTCTTTTTCGTTAGGGTCGAAGGAGCCAACTACCGTGAAGCAATGGGTAAGAGTATTATTGGCAGGGTTATTATCTCCGGCTATTGGGTTTACTATTAGCGTAAAGCAAATCTGCGAACCCGAGACAGCCGTAGTATCGGTAGCTACATTGATATTGAAATCTGTAAAGAAATTAACCGCTCCAAAATCTGCAATGCTCCAGGTGATGGTATCGTTTACAACGCTTGTAGGTGTAAGCGCACCGCTTGCAGCAGAAGCATAATGAGCAGAACCGTTTATAATTAATTGAACGCTGCCGCTTGTGTCCCTAGTGCAGTTTGCACCATAGAAATTACTGTTATCTCCTGCGTTTACATTTAGCCGTTTTGTATTCCCAGGCCTAAATCCTCCATCTACACTTTGCGCAACCAAATCAAATCCCGGTTTACAACGTAAACCGAAATTCATGCCATTGTCAAAGGAATCTAGCAAAGTAATTATTGAAGTGTAATAGCCACTATCAGGACAGGTCATTATAAAAGGTATATGGGTAGTGTCCACTGAATATTGGTAAGTAGATAAATCTGTATTGAATGAATAATTGCCACCGGATGCTGTAAAATTTTGTTGGTGCAAAACACCATTTTCGTAAAGCAAGACTTTTAAATTCACGAAAGTGTGTTCAGTGGCATCGGTAAAACAATTTGAAATTGAATCCTGATAAACCAGTCCAGCTATATTCCAGTTAGACCCACAACCATAAATATTAAAAGAAGAAGTGTCGCACAAGGGATAACTAATTAGCGGGGGTATGCTATTTAGATTGCGCTGAGGATAATTAGGCAAACAGGTAATTCCCGTATTTGAAAATTCGAAGTAGACTATTTTTTTTAACTCTGGGAAACAATGAAGATTAGGATTATTAAGACAATGTAATTCGAAAATCGAATCAGGTAGTGCTGGTAAGCTCGTTAATAGGTTATCTCGGCAATCAATACTATATAAACTATTTGGTAAAGCAGGGAGATTGGTAAGTTGGTTTCGTCCACAAACTAACGACTTTAAACCGTTGGGGAAAGAAGGAAGATTATTCAGCAGATTATGGTAACATCCTAAGGAAATCAGGCTACTTGGTAAAGCGGTAAGAAAATTAATATGGTTTTCAGAGATGTCCAACCATTTTACCGTATTCGGTAATGGTGGAAGACTACTGATTTGATTCCCTGCGCACGATAGTTGAGTTAAGCTAGGGGGCAATGAAAGGAGGGTATCGAGTTGATTATTGTCGCAAAGGAGTTCTGATAAACCAAGTGGTAAAATGGGCAGGTCCGTTAGAAGATTATTGGAGCAATTTAGGTGGATTAAACTATTTGGTAAAGCGGGCCAGCTTAGGATTTGATTTTCCTCACAAAGCAAATGAGATAAACGATTCGGTAAGCTAGGGAGGAAAGTGATTTCGTTATGTTTGCAATCAAAATACAGCAAGCTATCAAAATACTGAATTCCTGTTACATCCGTGCTATTAGAATATGAACAAGTCAAGTCTGTTGCACTCACAATACCGCTGCATGTTGTATCCATTTGCCACCCCACTGAACTATTACCTTGAAGGCATGACCCATACCCTGCATAAATTATACTCTTTGCAAAATTACTATCCGGAATACTCACCCACTGCGCTTTAGTAATTAAAAATGAAGAATTAAAAATTAGAAGCAGAGCAGTAGTTCGCAGTAGATTCTTCATTGCGTGTTTGGTTTGATGAAATGAAAATAAGATAATTTGAGGAAGGCAGGGGACCGCAGACGCAACAGGGCATTGTTTTAAACTGAGGTGTTTTCCTCCTCCGTCTCGCGCAGGGCCGCGAGCCACCTCCTCCAAAGGAGGACAAGCAGCCGCCTTTCGGTTAAAGGGGGTGCGGTTAGGTTAGGGAATACAACACACCCGGTCAAAATTCCCAAAGCGGAATTTTGCCACCCCTCTCTAGAGGGGAAAATACAAACAGCCGCCTTTCAGAATTTAGGTTCGCTTGCCTTAATAGGATTGGGTGGATGGGATTTTTCTACATGCTGATGGAATTTCTTTACATGCGGATGTAATTTCGTTACATGCTGACGGGATTTCTCTACATGCGGATGCGATTTCGTTACATGCTGATGGGATTTCTCTACATGCGGATGCGATTTCTTTACATGCTGATGCCATTTCTCTACATGCGGATGCGATTCCGTTACATGCTGACGTCATTTCTCTTCATGCTGATGCGATTTCTTTACATGCTGACGGCATTTCTTTACATGCGGATGCGATTCCGTTACATGCTGACGCCATTTCTTTACATGCTGATGCGATTTCTCTTCATGCAGATTTGTTGGATTGGCGTTTAAATGGATGAAATGGTGATAAAATTGATAAAAACGGGCTGAATGTGTGCAAAAATAGTTTTGAGGATGGTTTGAATTGCGGTTTTGGTGGGGATGGGGGGTGGTTTTTTGGGGTTTATTTTCAGGGGGTTGTGAAAATGCCACAGAAATAGTGCCAAAATGGTGTGGAAAACCGCGAAAATCGGTGCACATTTTGGTTTTTATTTTTGGGCGTTTTCGGTTTTAAATTTGCCGCAGAATCATTTTTCAA
>CANJVG010000085.1 GCA_947478005.1 Bacteroidota bacterium | reverse complement strand
TGCAAAGCGCGCGCGCCCGAGTCGGGCGTCATTTGGCCGGGCTGCACAGCTGCCTGTTCGGTCCAAACATTAATAATGTTCGGCAGCTTCGGGTTCAGGGTGTCGGTATCCTTCACCTCCTGAATATTGAAATTCTGAATCTTGAGATGTTTGGTGTAGAAAGAAATCACGTTCTTCTGTCCATAAACCACCACCGAGCAAAAGCGGTAAATGCGCTCATCGGCCAGCACCTTAATAATTACTTCCGCGCCTATTCCATTATAATCTCCAAGCGTAATGCCTACTCTGTATTTGTGGTTTTCCATTGGTTAGTTGTTAGCGGTTAGCGGTTAGCCGTTAGAGTTCTAATCTCTAATGGCTAATAGCTAAAAGCTCTTTTAATAGTTTTTCAAAAAGTCTGTAATCAATCTCACTCCCACAGCCGTTCCATATTTGCCGCGGTAGCTGTCTTCGGCCATCAGGTAAGCCGTTCCTGCAATGTCAAAGTGCATCCAGGGGTAATCAGTAAAACACTCCAGAAATTTTCCGGCTGTGATAGAACCTGAATCGGCACCGCCTACGTTCTTAATGTCGGCCACATCGCTCTTTATCATATCGCCATACTCATCCCAAAGCGGAAACTCAATCAAACGCTCGTAAGTATTGTTGGCCGAGGTCAGCAATTTCTTCTTCACTTCTTCGCTGGCGGTTCCCATAAAAGGCGAGGCTACACTGCCCGTAGCAGCCTTAGCGGCTCCTGTAAGCGTGGCAAAATCAAACACCAGTTCGGGTGAATATTGTTTGGCATAGTGCAGGGCATCGGCCAGAATCATTCTGCCTTCTGCATCGGCATTCAGCATTTCTACATTCAAGCCGCTCATCATCTCTACCACATCACCGGGCACATAGGCATTCATGCCCGGGCGGTTGTCCGTAGCCGGAATCAATCCTATTATATGTATCGGCAATTTCAATTGCGCCACGGCTATAAAAATCCCCGCCACCGCAGCTGCTCCGCTCATGTCGCACTTCATCATGTCCATCGAGTTGGGCGTTGGTTTCAAACTCAATCCACCTGTGTCATACACTACACCTTTGCCTACCAGCACAATCGGCTTCTTATTTTTCTTCTTGCCCGATTTGTATTCAAGCACCGTAAACGTTGGCGGGTCAATGCTTCCTTTATTTACCGAAAGCAAACCACCCATCTTCAACTTCTCAATTTTCTTCTTTTCAAAAACCTCCACACTAAAACCATGTTCCTTACCCGCCTTCTGAATTTCTTTCGAAAGCTGCGTAGCGGTCAAATAGGAGAGGGGCTCATTAATCAAGGTGCGCGAAAAGAAATTGGCCGTTACCAGTTTAGAAATTTCATCCAACGTATTCTTGTCCGAAGACTTGGTATCTACATGCAACTTGGCCAGCGACTTTTCTTTTTTGTCCTTTGTTTTGTATTTCAAAAACTCATAGTTGCTCAGGGCTATTCCCTCGGCAAAAGCGGCAGCAAGACCGGCCTTGGCGGTAGCATTAAGCAGAGAGGCCTCCTTTATTTTTTGCGAGTTCAGAAACTTATTGAGCGCATTGCCCGCCTTGCGCGCTGCTTCCAATGATTTAAACTCTTCTTTCGAAGTGTCAATTTTCACCACGCTCAAAGTTTTGCCGGCAGAACTGAGTTGGAACAGGTGATTTACTTTTTCATCAAAGAATTTTTGAGCAGCAGCGGTATCTTCTTTCGAAAGGCCCAGCGAAGCGAATTTTACAGCGTCATCAATCAGAATTATTTGGTGAGGAAACAGGGAATAATCTTTGCAAATAGAGAGTTGGATATTCATTAGTCGATTTTTTGAGGCGGCTAAGATAAGAACCGAGTTTATATTTGCCCCATGTCTAAATTGTATCTCAAAAAATCACTCGGCCAGCATTTTCTGAAAGACGAAGGCATTTTGCAGAAAATTGCAGAAGCCATTGGAGATATGAGCCCCTTTAAAACAGTGGTAGAAATAGGACCCGGCATGGGGGCCCTTACCAAGTATTTAATCAGGCAAAAGCACGAAAACTTTTTTGTGGTGGAATTAGACGACCGCTGGGCCGAGCACCTTTCCAATGCCTATCCCTCTCTGCGCGGCAAAATAATTCATGAAGATTTCCTGCAAACGGATTTGGGTTTTCTGCAAAACCCAACCCATGTGGTCGGCAATTTCCCGTACAACATCTCCTCCCAAATTGTTTTCAGAATAATTGACGAGCGCGAAAAAGTAGAAATGATGACAGGCATGTTTCAAAAAGAAGTAGCCCTGCGCATAGCCGCCAAACATGGTTCAAAAGATTACGGAGTTACGAGTGTGCTCACCCAGGCATACTACGATTGTCACTATCTGTTCGATGTCACTCCCGATTGTTTTGACCCTCCTCCAAAGGTAATGAGCGGCATCATTCAGTTGAAGAGAAAAGAAAAAAGAACCCTTGATTGTGATGAAGTGCTTTTTAAACGAATCGTGAAAGCGGCTTTCAATCAGCGTAGGAAAACCATGCGCAATAGTTTGAAAGAATTTACGGGCGGTAAAGAACTTGCTTCGAACGATATATTCAATCTTCGCCCCGAACAGATTTCGGTGCAGGCATTTCAGGAACTCACCAACCTTATTCAATCGAGCTAAGTGAAGAAGTCAATCCTTATTACTGATGACCTCCACCCTTTATTAAAGGAAAGTTTAGAAGCCCACGGCTATGCAGTGGATGATAAGCCTGCCATTACTTACAATGAAGTTTTGGAAATCATACATAATTATGAAGGACTGGTCATAAACAGTAAGGTACCTGCCGATAAGGAATTACTCGCTAAAGCTTCAAAACTGAAATTTGTTTGTCGGGCAGGCTCAGGCTTAGAAGTAATTGATTTAGAATATGCCGCGCAGAAGAACATCATCGCCTTCAACTCGCCCGAAGGAAATAGAAACGCGGTCGCGGAACACGCTCTTGGCATGTTGCTTAACATCATGAACAATATCTCTAAGGCGGATAAAGAAGTCAAGAACAAACAATGGATTCGGGAGGCTAATCGGGGAAATGAGTTAAGCGGGAAAACAATCGGCTTAATCGCTTATGGCAATACGGGTCAGGCATTCGCCAAAATCCTGAAAGGCTTTGATGTAAACGTTCTGGCTTATGACAAATACCTAAGTGGCTTCGAGAACGAATCTTCTTTAGAAACTATTTTCGACCAAGCAGATGTGGTGAGCATCCATCTTCCCCTTACAACGGAGACTCTATATATAATAGACTATCAATTCCTTTCCTCATTCAAGAAACCTATTTGGCTGATTAACACCTCCAGAGGTAAAGTCCTTCGAACCAAAGATTTGCTTCGAGCAATAAATGAACGAAAGGTAACAGCAGCGGCCCTGGATGTTATGGAAAACGAAAAGCTAAACTCCTTCAATACGGATGAGACCGAAATATTCGAGCTACTAATAGCCAATAGTCAAATTTTACTTACTCCCCACATTGCCGGCTGGACACACGAAAGCAAACGAAAAATTGCTGAAGTTCTGCTTCAAAAAATCTTGGCAATCAGTTTTTAGAATTTTCTTTTTCTGTGTTTTTTAAGCTCAATTAGTATTGAATTTTTGAAGCTGTTTTTTAACCGGAATGACAATTCTGTGACAAAAAAAAACACAATTTTCGCGCAAACGATTTTGTGTTTTTCATAGGAGAAATCAAATTTATTTTGTCAATTGTCATAGTTATGTCATGAGGCTTAACGCAGACATATGAAAACGATAATTTTGCTCTTAACTTTGTTTCACAAAAAAAATTACTTTTGTCCGCTTTTGATAAACGCAACATATTTTAGCGTATGAAAAAATTACTTACACTGGTTGTTTTAATAGCTGGTTTTTTGGGTGCTTACGCACAGAACGGGGACATTTCCGGAAAGGTCGTTGATGAGAACGGAGAGGGCATTCCAAATGCCACCGTGGCTATAGTAGATGGAAAGGGGGTAGCTACCGGTCGCGGAACTGCCTGTGATTTAGATGGATACTACTCTATTAAACCCCTCACTCCTGGAAAATACAATATAAAAATTTCGTACGTAGGATACGCTAGCCAAATTCAGCAAAGCGTTGTTGTAAACTCTGATAAGTCCACTTTTATTGATGTGAAATTAAAGCCGGATGTTCAGCAAATAGCCGCTGTTGAAATTATCTCTTACAAGGTTCCTTTGATAGATCCGGGTAAAACTTCTTCTCAAAATACTGTAAGTGCAGAGGAAATCGCGAATATGTCCACCAGGAGTATTTCTGATATTGCGGCTACTACAGCAGGTGCGTTTCAATCTGACCAGGGAGCCGGTCTAAATATTAAAGGTGGTCGCGATGAAGGAACCCAGTATTTTATTGATGGTATTAAGGTTACTGGAACGCCTACGCTTCCTGCCTCTGCCGTTGAGCAACTTCAAGTAATTACAGGAGGCGTTCCGGCTAAGTACGGAGATTTAACGGGAGGTATAGTAAATATCACAACTAAGGGTCCCGCTGGAGAGTTTAGAGGTGGATTAGAGTTTTTAACAACTCAAGGATTGGATGCTTTTGGCTATAATTTGGTTAATGGAAATGTAACTGGTCCTCTTTGGAAGCAGAAGAAAAGCCATCAAACCATAATGGGTTTCTTCGCATCTTTTGAGTATTTGCGTCAGCAAGATCCCAACCCTTCGGCTGTTGGTGTTTGGCAGGTTAAAAAAAGTATTTTGGATTCATTGCGACAGTTTCCGCTTTTGAAGAATGAGTCTAGTCAAGGGTTTAACAGACGTTCTGATAATGTTACATACGATCAGATGTTTAAGCAAAAGGCGAGACCAAACGTTGTTGAAACCAACTTTAGAGGGACTGGTCGTTTGGATATTAGGCCAGCTGACAATTTTACACTTTCTTTTGGTAGTTCTGTAAGCTATAGGAAATACCACGATCAAGTATATCAATATACTCTATTTAATTCCGAAAATTTCCCTGAACGCTCCTTGTTAAATTGGAGAGTTTTTGGGCGATTTACTCATAGTATACAGTCAAAGCAATCAGAAGAAGATGAGAAGTCCGGGAAAAAGAAGAAATCCTCAGCTTTCCAGAACGCCTTTTATTCTATTCAGGTTGACTATGAAAAGTTAGATGCCCGCTATCAGGATGACTCGCATAAGTTTAATCCTTTCAATTATGGTTATATCGGAAAATTTGAGACACAAAGGTCAGCTGTTTTTGGTAAGGATACATTTGGAATAGGTAACGACCCTATATTAAGGGGGTGGAAACAAATTGGGATTCAAGATACTTCTGTATTGTTTACTCCTGGTACATTGAATCCTTATGGAACAAGGTATACTCAGGAATATTATGAATTGTTAGATGCTCAAGTAGATGCTAACGGCCGGTATCAAGTTTTTGGAGATAACAACGCAAATTTCACCAGAACACTGACGGACATCAGTAGCAGCGAAGGTTTAATAAATGGCGGAAGAGGTAAGTTTGTAAATAATATTTGGTACAATACTGGTCGGCAATGGAATGGTTATGGAGTTAGTAACACTTCTGATGGTGGGGGCGATAATGACCAATACCATGTGCGTCTAGAAGGTGCTTTTGATATTTTGAAGCCGGGTGCAGCTAGTCGTAATAAGCATTCGTTCGAGTTCGGTATTGAATTCGAGCAGAGGATACAACGAGATTATAATGTTTTTCCGCTAGGATTATGGGATCGCGCTCGTAGTCTTGTCAATTTACAATTGGACCAATTAGATAGAGCTAACCCTATTCTTTGGATAAATGGAAAGGAAAATACATATGCAGATGCGCATTTGCAATTTAGTGAAACGGATACTATTCTTTTTAAAAGATTATATACAGCTGAGAAGCAAAAATTCTTTGATAAGCAACTCAGAAAATCTTTGGGTGTGGCGGAAAATGGAACAGAACTTATAGATATTGATGGATTAACACCTGATCAACTTAATTTGAAAATGTTTTCACCTGAAGAATTGTTAGGGGACGGTTCATCTTTAGTTTCTTATCGAGGGTATGATCCATATGGGAATAGACTTACCAAACAACCTTCTTTCAACGATTTTTTCACCAAAAGGAGAGCAGATGGAGAAATGGAAAGAGCTATTGCTGCTTTTCGCCCTATATATACTGCCGCCTATATTTCAGATCGCTTTTATTTTAAGGACTTAACTTTTAATGTTGGAGTGCGTATCGATCGTTTCGATGCCAATCAAAAGGTGTTGAAGGATGAATATTCTTTATACCCTATTCTCACAACATCGGAGGTTAAAGAAGTTAACGGTGCTGCAGTAGCTCATCCTTCAAACATAGGTAGCGATTACGCAGTATATGTGGATAATATTAAGGCTCCTACGGCTATTGCAGGATACAGAAACGGAGCCGTTTGGTATGACCGGTTTGGGAATGAATTAACTAGTGGTAAGGCAGTCGCCTCAGCTTCAAGTACCGGAACTATACAACCGTATCTAAAAAATCCAAATGCTGACATTAAGGATCCGGATAAATTTGACCCGAACGGAACATTTCAAGATTATAAGGCAAAGGTAATTGTTATGCCAAGACTTCAGTTTTCGTTTAATCTAACGGACAAGGCATTGTTTTTTGCACACTATGACATTTTATCCCAAAGACCGAATTCACGTGTTATAATGGATCCTACTCAGTATTTATTCTTTTCGGATAATATAGGTGGGGCTATAAATAACCCAAATTTAAAACCGGAGCGAACTATTGATTTTGAGTTAGGCTTTAAACAACGAGTAAGCAATTCCGCAGCTGTAACTATTTCAGCCTTTTATCGTGAATTCCGCGATCAAATACAGCTAAAAAAGATAATCAATTCATATCCCAAAGATTACATCACATACGCCAATATTGATTTTGGTACGACTAAAGGATTTACAATTGACTTTGATATGCGTAGAACCGCAAACTTCACTTTGAAGGCAAACTACACTATGTCTTTTGCAGAGGGAACTGGATCTGACGACCAAAGCCAAGCTAATTTGGTATCGGCCAACCAACCAAACTTTAGAACTATATCACCACTTAATTATGATTCGAGACATGCGATTAAAGTGAATGTTTCCTACAGCTATGGAGTTGGTAAAGATTATAATGGACCAACAATTAAGAACAAGCAAATTCTCTCGGACGCTGGTATTAGCCTAGAGATGAATACCCGTTCTGGAACTCCATATTCTGCTCAATTAGCCCCTATTGCAGACGGATTGATCACAGGTGGCGGGAGAGCGATTACAGTAGGTGATTTAAATGGCTCAAGAAAACCTTGGTATTTTAGGCTGAACATGAAGGTTTGGAAGAACTTCAATTTCCTGATCGGCAAGAAGAAAGAGAAGAATGATGATAAACGGGAGGTATCTCTTGGTATTTATTTGCAAATCCAAAATCTATTGGATACAAAGAATGTCATTAGTGTATATAGATACACAGGTACGCCAAACGATAATGGGTATCTGGGGGCGCCAGCAAATGAAACAGCGATAAACTCGTATCTAAATCCGCAGGCATTCCGCGACCAATATTCGGCATATATTAATCAGCCAAGCAATTATAGTCTGCCACGAAGAATCTTTTTGGGTGTAACTTTTGGATTTTAAAGATAAGTAGAACAAGAAATAAAGAACCTAACCGACATATATTAACTAATTAAAACTTATAACTATGAAGAAGTTTTTATTGAGCTTAACGCTCCTTACTCTGATAATGCTGTCGGGCATATCAACCAATGCAATGGAGTTGTTACCGCACCAACACCGGGGTAAAACTGCGTCTAATAAAACGGAGGCTACCGATTGTGTTTCTCCTACTGCACAATTTGATATTGACATTAATAATGTACGTGCCCGTCTATTAACTGGGGGTGATATGTGGTGGAATTTTAGTGATCCCAAATATGAAGTTCCAAAAGGAGATGGAACTGGTAACCCGGTTTGTGCCATTTTTGCAGGTGCTATTTGGATTTCAGGAAATGATGCGGGTGGTAACTTGAAACTTGCGGGACAAACTTATCGCGCTAGTGGAGATGACTATTGGCCAGGTCCATTAACCGGAGGTTTGGTGGATAAAGCAACTTGTAGTAAGTATGACCGGTTCTTTAATGTTTATGGCGCTGACATTAGTATTGCTCAGGGGAACTTTCTCACTAAGGGCAATAAAACAATATTAGCGGATATTCCAAAGGGTTTGTTGTCATGGCCAGCCAAGGGCAATCAGTACTTAGCATCGGATCCATCATTAATTGGAGAAACATTCAATATTACTGACAATCTAGCTCCATTCTTTGATGCGGATGCAGATGGACAATACGATCCTGTTAAAGGGGATTATCCCATTATTCCTTGCCGGAATGGTTTAGCCAAGGCATATGCGGATCAAATGACTTTCTGGGTGTTTAATGATAACGGGAATATACATACAGAAACAAATGGTCAGGCAATTGGAGTTCAAATAAATGCTCTTGCGTTCGCGTTTCAAACCACGGACGACATAAACAATATGACTTTTTATAAATATGAGATAATAAATAAATCAGCTGGTGATTTAAAAGAAACTTACATTTCTCAGTGGATAGATCCGGATTTAGGCTGTTTTAATAACGACAGAGTGGGTTGCGATACCGCTCGATCTTTAGCAATTTGCTATAACGGAACAACACCCGATCCGCTCTCTAATTGTAACGGAGAGTATGGGTATGGAACGGAACTTCCTTTGATTGGTATTGATTTTTTTGAGGGTCCGTTGGGAGACAATGGAAAGCAACTAGGATTAACTTCGTTTGTTTATTTCACAGGTCAAGGGGCGGAAGCATGTTATAGCGACCCCAGTTCAGCAATTCAGTTTAGAAATTATCAAACCGGATTTTGGGCTTGTGGTATTCCTTTTACAGAAGGGAATTCTGGTCATGAGGGAACTGTAAAGACAAACTTTATTTTTCCAGGCGAACCATGTGACGCGTCAGCTTGGAGTGACCATACCAGCGGCTTGGCTGTTGGTGATAGAAGAACGGTACAAACATCTGGGCCTTTCACCCTGAAAAAGGGCGAACCACAATATGTAACGGTTGGTGTTGTTTTCGTACAACCAGCGGGAGGTGTGGCAGTACCGCCATGTTTCTCCAATACAATAGGTCCTGCAGATGACAAAGCGCAAGGCTTATTTAATACCTGCTTTAAGTTATTGGATGGTCCCGATGCCCCGACTCTTTCCATTCGTGAAATGAATAATGAGCTTATTGTCAATTTAATCAACTTACCAAGTTCTAATAACTTTGGCGAGGGTTATGATGAAAGAGACGGGAATATAATTAACTCGGTTGATACCAATTATACCTTCGAAGGGTATAAAATTTACCAAGTGGCCCTTCCAACAGTTTCAGCAACAGATTTAGATAATTCAGAAAAGGCTATTCTTGTTGCAGAAGTGGATTTAAAAAATGGGATTAAGAAGGTGATTAATTTTGTAAAGGAAGGTGCTTTTGGGGGTATGTTGATTCCTGTTTTGAAAGTGGATGGTAATGATGTGGGAATAACCAATTCATTTGTTATCACAAAAGATTTATTTGCAACGGGGAGCGAAACAAATTTAGTAAACCACAAGACCTATTATTTTACGGCTGTTGCTTATGCTTATAATAATTTCCGCCCTTACGACCCTGCTAATCCTTCTGGCAACTCTCAGTTGACACCGTATTTGCAAGGACGAGGGAATTTTAAAATTTATTCAGCAATCCCGCATATTTCAGACCCTCGAAATGAAGGTACTGTGCTAAATTCAAAATACGGGGATGGTACTGACCTAAAAAGAATTGAAGGACAAGGTAACGGAGGTAATAATCTGCGGCTTACTCCTGAAACTATTGAAAAAATTCTTTCCTCAGGAAACTCCTTTTCTGATACTTTGCAATATGAAAGAGGTTATGACCCAATTGGATTTAAGGTTACAGACCCTATTAGTTTAAAAGAGGCAGATTTTGAGCTGCAATTTGTGGATACTATTACCAATCCTATTGGTAAAACGTCAAAATGGTATTTGCACGATATTACTAAAAATGATACAATTTGGGGGGAACGCACTTTGGATAGACCTTTTGAGCAATACATTGTCCTAAACAGAAATGGAGAACGTACTGATTATGGCTTTTCTATTAAAATTGGTACCCCAAAACCTATAGATACTATACCTGGTGGTTACTTAGCACCTCCGGGTTCACCAAATCGATTTGTTTACGATGCAGTAAGTACTTATAATTCTGAAAAGAAGACAAGTATTGTAAGTTCTGGTATAGAATACCAAAACCCTACAGAGCCTTGGTTAACCTTTTTAAAAGACCAAGGGGTAAATAGCGTAACCAATTGGATTCGCTCTGGAAAAATTGCTAATGATCCTAATAGTAAAAATGCAGTTACAAAAGCGGTGGCAGGAGTTTTTGACGATAATTGGTATTACACAGATATTCAGCCTTCATTAGATCCTCCCTTATATGTTAGGCGGACGGTGGATTCTTTAACAGATAAAAATGAGGTTTTTGAGAATATTGCGGGTGGAACATGGGCGCCATATTGTTTAACTTCAAATTACACTCAAAAAAATCTTAACGCGCAACAGGAACAAGGTGGGCAACCTAAGTTTATTAATCAACCAGGTTTTAGGTGGCTAAACTATTCTCCGCAAACTGGGGTTCAAAAATCACTTCCTCCACCCCAAAATACGTTGGATAAAGTTGCTAGCGTGGATATTGTAATTACAGCTGATAAAAGTAAATGGACAAGATCGGTTGTTTTTGAAACTGGTGAGGATGAGGAGTTGAACCAAGGAAATGATTTGTTTACCCGTAAATCTAGTCCTGCTTATTTGAAAAATAAGGGAGCATTTAAGGGCCAGATTAGAATGGCTATTTCCAAAGTATGGAATGATCCTAATACAAGAGATTTTTTAGTGACAGACCCTTTACGTGCAGATACTGGTCGTTCTTGGTTTCCTGGATATGCAATTAATGTAGAAACGGGTGAAAGATTGAATATTGCATTTGGAGAAAGTACGGACTTAAGCAGTCCTAACGAGCCGAATGCACAAAATGGTAAGGACATGTTATGGAATCCTACTGATCAAGTATACAGCCCACAATATTTTCCGGGACAGATTGTAGAGAGAGTTCCTTTTTTTGGAGGCAAGCACTTTATTTACGTAATGGAAACAAGATACGATGAAGGTCGTTCAGCTCAGCAATTGTTGTTAAGAACCTATGACAGCATTGCAACATTAACACCGACTTCGGTAATTAAACTTCCACAGTCTTTATATCCTTTTTATCGGAGCCTAATGTGGACTTCTATTCCTTACTTAACTCCGGGGTATAGTTTTCAAGATGATGGTGGCGGAAATAAAATTGTTCCTCCTTCTGATGTTAAAATACGTCTGTGCGTGGAGAAGCCGATTAATCGGATGGCTACTTCATCTTCAAGCGGTGTAGATTCTCTTCCTCGCTACTCATTCAGCACAAAAGGATTGGGTGCCAAAGAAAAGCAGCGTGAGATTGCCAAAAATGCATTGGACCTAATCCGGATTGTTCCAAATCCTTATTTGGCTTATTCCGCTTATGAAGTTGACCAGAATACAAATCGCGTGAAGGTTACCAACTTGCCGAACAACTGTAATATTACAATCTTTGCGTTGGATGGAACCATTATCCGGAAATTGAGCAGGGCTATAGATATAGACCCATCAACAAGCAAAAAAATCGAAATTTCGGATGGAAATCCCGTAAGTGATGTCAATATAGAAAATACGATTGATTGGGATTTGAAAAATGACAAGGGTATTATTATTTCGAGTGGGGTTTATCTTTTTCACATAGAGGCACCTGGCATTGGCCAGCGCACTTTGAAATGGTTCGGTGCTGTGCGTCCGGCCGATGCATCTAATTTTTAAAAAAGTGGACGAAGAGTGAAAAGTTTTCCTCTGTATCCGTTAAAACGCTTTGGAGAATAGGTTTTGTAAAGTTAAAGTTAAAGAATATGAATAAAATTCTAACAATACTATTAGCAGTGCTAATGATTAGTTCCGCTCTCTTTGCCGGCAATCCGGATAGACGAGGAGAAGCAGGGGCGTATGAATTAAACATGAATGGATGGGCCCGTTCATCAGGTTTTTGGAGTATGAACACCGCTGGTATAAAGGGAATCGAAAGCGAACGCATAAATGTGGCTGGTTTGGGTTTTACCAAAAAGACGGAAATAGCTGCGTCTTACACTTTGTGGATGCAAGGTTCAGGAGTGGGTCTTGCACATTTCGGAGTTGCGCAAAGTTTCAAGGAAACTAATGTGATAGCACTGAGCATTCAGGCCTTAAACTTAGGAACAGTAGAAAGAACTACTACCCAAAATCCGGAGGGAGGAATTGGAACCTATCGGCCTACCTTTTTGAATATAGGGCTTTCTTACGCCAAGCTTTTTTCTAACAGTATTTCAGGGGGTATTACTTTACGTTTAGTAAATGAAGGGTTGGGTAACTTAAGCGCCACTGGCTTTGCAGTAGATGCTGGTTTGCAGTATGTAACAGGGCCTAAAGATAATATCCATTTTGGAGTTTCATTGCGCAATGTTGGTACTCCTATGAGGTTCAAAGGGGATGCCTTGGCTAATCAGGTAACTGTAGTTTCTTCTACTACGTACAATCTTGCGGTTGAAAATCGTGCTAATAAATTTGAATTACCAACTCAGTTAAACATTGGAGCTTCCTATGATTTCTGGATGGGCAAGAAAAAGGAAGTTGAGCCTAAAGTATTCAAACAAGATTACCGATTAACTGCTTTAGCTAACTTTACTTCCAACGCATTCGGATTTGACCATTACGGGGTAGGGCTAGAGTTCGGCTGGAAAGAAATTCTGATGCTTCGTGCGGCTTACCGTTTCGAAAGTGGTCAGTTTAAAAAGGATACCCGCTTAAATGCCTTTACAGGATTAGCTGCTGGTTTAAGTTTCGATGCTCCGTTGAAGAAAGGCGGTGGTGGTCCACGTTTAGGAATTGATTATTCATTCCGCGCTACGCAGCCATTTGCCGGAACACACAGCATAGGTTTGCACTTTAACTTGTAATTCATAATTTTGTTTTGAAATTATTAAGACGCCTCTCTCTGAGGGGCGTCTTTCATTTTTTATTGAAGAGAGGAAACGGGAGTAATTAATCATCATAAATAGAAAGTTATGTCAGGCGTATTTTACATGAGCAAAGAGGGGTTGGAAAAATTGCAGGAGGAAATTAAATATCTGCGCACAGTTCGCAGACCGGATATCGCAAAGGCAATTGCGGAGGCACGCGAGAAGGGCGATTTATCGGAAAATGCAGAGTATCATGCTGCCAAAGAAGAGCAGGGGCATTTGGAGGCAAAGCTTTCGGAACTGGAAGGGAAACTGGTTAATGCACGAATAATGGACGATAGTTTGTTAGACGCATCTAAAGCTAATATCCTTTCGACCGTAGAGGTTTTAAATAAAAAATTGAACAAAAAGATGAAATTTACCTTAGTAAACGAAGCAGAAGCTAACTTTAAGGAAGGTAAATTGTCAATTTCTTCACCAATAGGCAAAGCACTATTAGGCAAAGCGGTGGGTGATAATGTACAAGCGCACACTCCGGGCGGAGAAATGGAGTTTGAGATTCTGAATATCTCTATTTAGGAACGATCAGGTATTTTTGATAAAAACGATAATAATTTTTTAAAAATGACCCAAATCGACAAATTTTAAAATCTCTTGGAAAGATAATTAATACTCTTGGAAAGATAATCGAGTCTCGTGGAAGGATAATTCCACCTCTTGGAAAGATAATAGATGGTCATGGAAAGAAAAGCGAATCTCTTGGAAGGATAATTGAGCCTCACGGAAAGAAAATCAATTGGTTAGGAAGGATAATTCAACGGTTAGGAAAGAAAATTCACTCGGATACACAACAAACTAAATGGCTACCATCTTCACCAAAATAATTGAAGGAACCATACCGTGCTACAAAATTGCCGAGGATGAAAACTACTTTGCCTTCCTCGATATTTCGCCACTGGCCAAAGGACATACGCTCGTAGTGCCTAAAAGGGAAGTGGATTATATTTTCGATTTAGACCAAACTACTCTCACCGGATTAACCCTTTTCGCCCAAAAGGTAGCCAAAGCCATTGATAAAGCGGTTCCCTGCAAAAGAGTGGGTATAGCAGTTATTGGTTTGGAGGTTCCTCATGCTCATATTCATTTGATTCCGCTTCAATTAATCGATGAAATAAATTTCAGCCGCCCTAAGTTGAGGCTCGAAGCTGACGAAATGCAGCGCATAGCAGAGGCCATTTCGCATCATATTCTTTGAGGAATATATCCCCGGGGGTTTCTATTCTCCGTTTCTACAATTACATTCGCGCCCTTAAAAACAATGGCTGGGTTTTGGCTTTTACCACCAACTACCAACCATTAACTACTAATTGAATAATGATAGCTGTATCCAATATTGAACTTCATTTTAGCGGACGCGTGATGTTCGATAAAATCTCCTTTTTGATAAACGACAACGACAAAATCGGTCTCACCGGTCGCAATGGTGCCGGCAAATCGACTTTGTTGAAAGTTTTGAAGGGCTTGCAGCCTATTGATGGCGGCAATATCATGTATCCCAAGGGAACCATTATTGGTTATCTGCCGCAGGAACTCCATTCGCAATCGAACCTTTCGGTGATGGAGGAAACCAAAAAGGCCTTTGAGCAGGTGATGCAATACAACAATGAGAAGGAAGACATCATGCACCAGATGGAAACGCGCACCGATTATGAGAGCGATTCTTATATGGAGCTGATTAATCGCCTGGGTGAAGTTGAGCATCAGATTGAAATTCATGGGGGCTATGGGGTGGAAGAGCAAACTGAGCGCGTGTTGAAGGGGCTCGGCTTCGACCCTGCCGATTTCGAAAAAGAAATGAAATCACTAAGTGGGGGATGGCAGATGCGCGTGGAGTTGGCTAAAATCCTTTTAGCAAAACCCGATTTAGTTTTGCTCGATGAGCCTACCAATCACCTCGATATTGAATCCGTTTTGTGGTTAGAAAAATTTTTGAAAGAATATCCCGGAGCCATTATCATGGTTTCGCACGATAGAAGTTTCCTTGATAACATAACCAACCGAACAGTGGAAGTGGTGAATGGTGATATTGATGATTACAACGCGCCCTACACCAGATATGTGGAACTTAGAAAGGAAAGACGCGAACAATTGATTGGTGCTAAAAAGAATCAGGACAGAGAAATTGCACAGATAGAGCGCAACATCGACCGCTTCCGCGCCAAAGCCAGCAAAGCCACCTTTGCTCAATCGCTTATTAAGAAGTTGGACAAAATGGATAGGGTAGAAGTAGAAGAGGAAGATGCCTCAGCTATGAATCTTCGTTTTCCAGGGTCGCAGGCATCGGGAAAAGTAGTGGTGGAAGCCAAAAATATTTCAAAAAGCTATGGCGATAAATTGGTCATAGACAATCAGAGCTTTCACATTAACAGGGGCGAGAAAATTGCTTTTGTCGGTAAAAACGGAATGGGAAAAACCACCCTCACCAGAATTTTGGTAGATGGATTGGAACACGAAGGAACCTTCACCTTGGGACATAATGTAACCGTGGGCTACTATGCGCAGCATGCGGCCGATTCAATGGATGGAAAAGATACCGTCCTCGATGTGGTGGACTGTGTAGCCACCGGTGATATTCGCACCAAGCTACGCGATATGCTCGGGGCTTTTCTTTTTAAAGGCGATGATGTTTTTAAAAGAGTGAAAGTTTTAAGCGGAGGAGAAAAAGGTCGCTTAGCGCTTTGTAAAATGATTTTGGAGCCAAGAAATTTTCTGGTACTCGATGAGCCTACGAATCACCTCGACATGATGTCGAAGGAAATATTGAAAGGAGCCATTCGACAGTTTGAAGGAACCGTAGTTATAGTTTCTCACGATCGCGATTTCTTGCACGATTTAACTACTAAGACTTTTGAGTTTACTAAGCAAGGAATTAAAGAACACATTGGCGACATCAACGATTTCTTAGAGAAGAAGCAGTTGGAAGATATGCGAATGTTGGCTAAAAAAGATGAAGTAAAGAAGGTGGAGGTGAAAAGCCAGAAGCCGGAAGTAAAGACACAGGAGGTAAACAAAGACAAAGAAAAGGAGCTAAAGAAAATAAAAGCTGAAGTAGAGAAAAGCGAAAAGAGAATTGCTGAACTGGAAACAAAGGTAGCCGACTTAGATGCAAAACTTCAGGATGCCAATCAATTTGCCGAACTAAGCAAAGACCCGAATTTCTTCTCCAGCTATGAAGCCCTCAAAAAGCAACTGGAAGCGGAGATGGCCAACTGGGAAAAGCTAAGTGAGCAGTTGTAATAGATTACTTATTAAAGTTAATTGGATTAACCATTTAGTCCGCAACGCAAATACAGTGCGTAGTGGCGAAGTAAGTTTGCTGAAAAATGGTTATGAAAAAGCAAATCAGTATTCAGTCGTTCTTTGAGAAATATCCGGATGATGAATCGTGTTATCGTTACCTGGCAG
>CANJVG010000084.1 GCA_947478005.1 Bacteroidota bacterium | reverse complement strand
TTACAGGATATTATCGCCATCCTTGGTATGGACGAGTTGAGCGAAGAAGACCGTCAGGTGGTTCACCGTGCAAGACGTGTTCAGCGTTTCTTGTCTCAGCCTTTCTTTGTGGCCGAGCAGTTCACCGGATTGAAAGGAGTGTTGGTGCCTATTGAAGAAACCATCAAAGGCTTCAACATGATTATGAGTGGGGAGGTAGATAAGTATCCTGAAGCGGCATTTAACTTGGTAGGTTCTATCGAGGATGCTATTGCTAAAGGAGAGAAATTAATTGCGGAAGCATCGAAGTAATTTGATAATGTCATGACTTGGTAATTTGATAATGGTACAGCCATGATCAAATTACTAAATCATCAAATCACCAAATAAATAATGATTTTAGAAATACTTACCCCGGAAAAAAACCTTTACAGCGGTGAAGCTACTTTAGTTCAATTGCCGGGTATTGATGGCTTATTTGAAATATTAAATAATCACGCCCCTATTATTTCTGCCTTAGGAAACGGCATCTTAAAGTTTAAGAATGCTGATGGCGAATCCAACATGCGCATTAACGGTGGTTTTGTAGAATGCCTGAACAATAAGGTAATTGTTTGTGCCGAAGGCGGCAGTGTGGTATAAAGCGGTTTTTGTGGCTAACACAGGACTTTAAGATTTGATTAAAAGAGAAGAGGCGCTACCCAGCGCCTCTTCTCTTTTAATTGCGCAGCTATACATTAAAGGGAGATGTTGTTTTGCAAAATAGCCCACGTGGCCTTTTCCAGACTTACGGCAGGTTGCGTAGACCTTAGCGCGAAGAACTCCTGAACCGGATTCAGGAGTTCCCTTTTATGATCATAAAACATTGGTCTCATCTGATTTCTCTCATCTTAATATGTATGTCGGAAACTATACAATTGCCTGTGCGTAGAAGGGTATAGTTCATATTTTTTTCGCATCATCGCAGTCGCTTATAAAAACCAGTATGTCATCAACCTTAATGGAAGTAGAAGAAACTGTTAACAACGCGGGGAATACAGAAAGCGCCAGGGTTTTACCCCTTCCTGACACCAAATATTTTTTAACCCACGAACAGTTTAATAAAGCTGTTGGCAAAGACTTTATTAAGCACGCCAACCGAACGCTCGAAAAAGGACAACCCTTTCTGGTGGCTCTTTCCCATGGTCATTCACCTGCTGGCTCCTATCAATATATCCTTGATAACTATTGCGAGCTAAAAGAACCGCAAAACATTCGTTATACCTTTGTCAATTCTCCGTTGCCCAAGCAACGCGACCTCGATGGAGTGATTGATGCTCGTATGTTTATTCGCAAATTGTTACGCGCAGGATTAATTACCAAAGAGCAGATTTTGGGTCGCAATCTAAATCGCGAATCTATAGAAGCCTATGCAGCTGATTATAATGCAACCTTATTGGCATATTTGAAGGAACAGAAGAAGTATGGCTTCGATTATGTGTTTTTGGCTTCGGCACGCAGAGGTAGAGTAGCGGGCATTGAGCGCAAATCTGAAGCTTTTGATTCGAAAGATATAATGATGGTAGTCACTTCGAATCGTCAAAAGGAAATCACCGGCACTCCTTACTTTCTGGCGAAGTCGAAGCGCATTGCCTTTCTCGCTACCAAGGCAGAGAAGAGAAGACCTCTCGCTTGGCTTTACGCACCCGATGCACACGAACACGAAAGCCCCGGTTTTCTTCGTTACATACCTAATGTAGAAAAGCGAATGACGGTGTTTATTGATGACAATGCACTCACTTGGCCGCAAATAGAAATTACCCGCGAAACAGCTTATGGCCCCAGCGTTATCAGAATAGATACCGCTAATCCTTACAACGAAAATGCGAAAGAAAAACTGCCTGTTATCCTTCTTATTCACGGCTTTCTGGGTTTGAATTCCTTTGATGGATTACTGAGTGTCTTGCCTTCGCACAAATACATTGCTGCAGCCATGCATTATGGTACCATACCCAATGATTTACCACCTTCAGAATATTCTCTGCATGTAGCCAAAAACATTGATGCTGCGGTGGAATACTTTGGTTCTAAAGGTCACCCGGTTTACATCTTCGATCACTCGATGGGCAACATCTATTTTATGATGATTGACCGCGAATTGGATAAGTATAAAAACGTAAAAAAATATCTCTGCGGAAGAATTGGTGCGAATCCATTCTTTGGTGAAGAATCGAAACATGCCATACTCGGCTTTATGGATAACGTGATTATACCTTCCATGTCGTTTAAGAAAAGCGCACCTGCTAAAACGCTGTTCCTGACGCTCAGAAGAGTGATTCCAATGGATTCGAAAAGCGGTGTAAGAAAAAGAGGCATTAAGCTTTCTGAATGGCTTATTAGCAAAGAGTCTTCTTTCCGTGACAAAATTTGGGGTGCCGCTAAAGAGCGTATCATGTATTTGATGACGAATATGGATTCACTGCCACACCTTAACCGTATTCCAATTGAGCGTGCACTCAAACGTTTGCCGGCCAAGATATTTGCAATTCAAACACACTCGGCTTTGGAAGAATCAGTAGCCTTTGATAATCAAAAAGGTTTAATGAATCTATCAGTTCGTAAAATACCGGTGATGATTTTAAAGAGTGAAAGAGATGGCGTGGCGCGTTATGTTCCGCGCATATACGATAACCAACCAAACATAGAGGTTATTGATGTTACTAACCATAACGAATACGACCTTTTTCGCGAACACCTATACCATATGGTGGATCCAAAGGGTACAACAAAGTTGGTGGATAGATTCATTACGGAAACTGAAGCCAAACGCGTTCGAACCGCTAACTAAAGTTTAGAAAGAGAATTTGGCGCCTACCATTCCACTAATACCATAGCTTTGGTAATTATTCCAATGCTGATATTTGAAGTTGGCAATGTTATTCAGCGTGAGGAAGAAGGAAATGTGTTTGTTCATCAGATACTCGGCACCCAGATTGATGTCGGCTGTTCCTTTCAATAGTTTCTCGCTTCCTCCCGACAGTTTTGCATAAGCACCGGTAATGCCATATACATCCAGATTCACGGATATTTTGTTCTTCCAGATATAGTTCACGCGCAGCGTAGTTTTGAAAGCGGGTTGATGCCATGCACGCACCTCTGTTTTCATCTGGTAGTAGTTGTAATCACCCACCAACGAAAGACGAAGCCATTCCTTCACATTATACCCCCCTTCAAAGTGGAAGTTGTAAATAAGTGCTTTGGCATCATACAAGACCACAAAACGTTTCATTTCCATTGTGTCGTTTACAAACAAAGGCATATTCGTCAGGTGATTTAAATGGAACGCCAGGTTGTAAGAGAAGTTTTGTAGAGTTCCCTTAAAGCCCAATCCCAAATCCCCCACCGTAGAATTTTGAATAACCACTGCATTGCGAATGAAATTGTTGGTTTGAGAATAGGAGAGGAGCGAGTTCTTCTGCAAGCCATGCGTGTAACCTATGTAGGCAATGATAGAATGCTCAAACAAACGTTTCTCTACCTGTAAATCGCAGGCAAACACAGCCTTTTTACCATCCATAGAAATACCTACATAACCACGAGCCTTCCAATCATCGTTATTGTAACCATAGCCCAGCATCGGTGTGAAGATAGTGCGCGACAACACCAGCGAATCGTTCTTTAGGCGCGAAATATTGAAGTTGAAAATGAAACCTGCGGAATGCAGTTTGAGGAATGACTTCTTAATATCGGTGTTTCCAGCAATGAACCATTCATTGGCCTTGCCGTAGGTTTCCTGTAAGTAATTAAAGCGGATGCTTTCGGTAAAGTCAATATCGTATTTGTTGCGCTGCGCATTCTTCAAATAAACCTGTCCATCAAATGTTCTGAAAACCTGTCGCACCTTCTTTACTTCAAAGGAACTGTCGGTGCCGTAGAAGTGGGTGCGGTAGTTTCTAAAAGTGAAGTTGGTTACCAATTCCATAGCCTTTGGAAAGTATTTTAAATACACCCCTGCTTCATCATCCAGGAACTGTTGATTCTTCACTTTAAACTGCTGTGCCGAAAGGTGATTGTAGAAGATTCCGAAGCGCAGATTCTTCGTTTTGTTATCGTTATAAGCCATCTGTGCCAAAGGCATTATCTGGCTTCCGAAACCAAGCTTGATAAAAGAAGAGTTATAGCGCTCTAACTTTTCCTTACTCACCGACAAGGGCTTCAAAGGGTTTGCTTCAAAAGGAATATCCTTGAAATCTCTTGCAGGCACGCTATAGGTCAACACCGGTTTAGTTTCCTCTACCTCCGGTATATTGGGTTGAATGTTCACCTTCTGCGCATCCTGAATGGTGGCTTCATATTCCTTCACTACAATTACTTCTTCGTTGGTGACTTGCGCATGGCTGATGGAAGAATAACAAACACCCAAAACAAGCAGCGCAAAACCGGCTGTCATCCTGAATGTAGTCTTTGCGCAATGAAGGAACTTGTATTTTGTATTGGAAGAGCTTCGTGCGAAAGTCTCCATAGGGTCTCCGCCTCGGGACCCTGTGGAACTAAAAGTGAAAGACAATATGTTTTTCAAGCTACGCATTACTTACTGTTTAAGCAAAATTGAATCCTGTTCCATAATCAGAGTATCACCGGGAACCACCTGCATAATCTTCGACTTGTTCAATTCTTCGGTTCTTATCTTTTCTAATTTGGTCTTAGCTTCTTCCATCACAGCTTTGTCTCCATCATAATTCTCTACAATACTTTCCAGCGTTGCTTTTGCCTGGAAGGCATTGCCTTGTGCGTTATAGTTATCTGCAATCAGAATAAACGTTTTTGCCACCCAATATTCATAGCTGCTGTAGCGGTTCTTGAGTTTCAAACAAGTGTCAAGCGACTGTTTGTATTTCTGTTGTTCGAAGAGAATCTTTGCCACCATGTATTTGGCTTCTACCGCTCTTTCGCTCACCGGCATTTCGGTAACGCGGTTGAAGGCTCCTAACGAAAATTCTTTGTCGCCTTTGGTATAGTAGGCTTTGCCTCTTTCAAAAATGGCTTCCTGCAAATCGGCATCCTTGGCAGCACCTGAGTTGATGAACAGGTCGGCAGTTTCAATGGTAGCATCAAGTTTGTTCAACTTCACCGCGCAACGCAATGAACCAATCATAGCGGTGTAGGAGTTTTGAGCAGATGTACTGGCCACATAAAGCTGTTGATAGAAGGTAGTTGCCTTGGCATAATCTTTCAATTCATAGTAAGCAATACCAGAAGCCTTGAGCAAGGCGCGTTCGAAATACTTGCTGTATTTGTTTTGAATGATAGCCTCATAATCTGCAAGAGCAGGTAAAAAGTCTTTCGCTTTGGTATGGCAGTCGGACTTCTTCCAATGCGCCTCACTCGCAAAGAAACCGTTCGGGAATTTGTTGAGGTAGTTGGCGAATAAAGTAATGGCGCGTGTGCAATCGTTTTTATTGTAAACGTTATCTGCACTTAGATACAACAATGAATCCTGCTCGGAAGAAGAAACCGTGATGTTTGAATTGCCCTTTATGAAATCAAAATACTCATCGGCTCTGCCTAACTCCACACACAAATCTTTCAACGCATCTAAGGCCTGTGAAGCCTCGCTTGATTTAGGGAATTTGTTCACCACCTGCTTGTAGTCCTCTACTGCCACTTCCTTTTTGCCGCTGTTGTAATCAATGATGGCAATCTTCAAATAACACTTAGGCAGTAAATTGCTGTTGGCATTCTTGCTGATGATGCTTTGAAATGCAGTCTTTGCACCGGACATGTTTCCGTTCTGCAATTCGGTTTCGCCAATTTCAAAATAGGCTTGCTCGCTGTAATGAGAACCAGGGAACTTGCTGATGAGTTGATCCATCGCGGCAATCTTCTCTTCATCCTTACCTTGCAAGCCGAGTATGATTCCCTTTTGATACTGCGCATATTCAGCCGAATTCCATTTCATTTCTACAATCTTTGAATAGGCATCAATAGCCTTGTTGTAGTTCTTGGTTATGAATGCACAGTCTGCAAAGCGCAGGTATAAATCGGGCAGGAGGGAAGTCTTTCCTTTTGAATCGACCGTTGTTTTCGATTCATCAATAGCACTCGCAAAATACATTGAAGCATCGCCATATTGCTTTTGCTTAAAAGAACAGTAACCGGTGTTGTAATAAGCGCGGAACTTCGATGCCTCTGCTTTCTTTTCTACCGAAGCAGTAGCGAGTTGATTGAACTGAAGGTAGAGCGGAGCTGCCTCCTGATACTTTGTCTGGTTGTAAAGAATTTCAGCCTTTAGATACAGCGCCAAAGCATGAAGGTCGGCCTGCAAAGAATACTTCAGTGATTTATCGCAAAGTGCCAATGCATCTTCCTGTTTGTTATCGTTGAATAATTCAACGGCACGGAAATAAGTTACCTTCTGATAAGCCTCTTTCAATATTGCGCTTTCACTTTTCAGGCTCTCCATTATTTTATAAGCACGCTCATAGTTCTTGGTTTGAACCAACGCAGCAGCTAATAATTCATTGGCTTCGTCAACGTTTGTTCCAGTAGGATACTTCGATAAATACGTTTCGAGATTCTGAATAGCCTCGGTGCTGAAACCCAATTCAAACGAAAGTTTAGCATAGCTGAACAAGGCATTCTGTTTTACTGTTTCGTCAAAGTCCATACTTGCTGCACTTTGAAAGGCACTGCGCGCTTTATCCTTCTGATTTGTCTTGAGATAGCAATCCCCCAATGCATACGTGGCATTCTGCCCCATCTTTTCATTCAACAGATTCAGCGTTTTGAAATTCTCAATCGCTTTGGTGTAATCACCGGTTTGATATTGGCAATAACCCAATTCATAAATATCTTCCTTGCGAACTTTAGAAGAATGCGAAACATAGTCCGTCAACAGTGGCAATGCTTTGGCGTATTCACTCTTCTGAAAATAAACCTGCCCGAGCAGGAATTTCATTTCGTCTTTGTACAGCACTCCGGGTTTATCGAGCGATTTGTTCACGTATGAAACAACCTGGTCGTAATCTTTTTTGAGGTAGTAAATCTGCGCGATGTAATAAGGAATAACGGTCGAATACATCTTCGAATCTTCAATCTCCTTGAAACTTTTCAATGCCTCGTTATAATCCTTGGTATAGAAACAAATGAAGGCGTAGTAATAGGTTGCGGGATAGAAATACTTTTCCTTAATATCCTTGATGGAATAGAATAGCGGCTTGGTATCCGTAAATTTCTTCTTGGTAAAGTAAGCGTAAGCTAACTGGAATTTGTATTCGTAAATCTGGTCGTTGGTCAAATCATCAACGTTTACCTTCTTAAAGTAGGTAATGGCATCGGTGTAGTTGCTGTTGCGGTAGTAATATTTGCCGAGGTAGAAGTAAACCATCCTTCGTTTGTCGGTTTCATGATACTTCTTGATATAGCCCAGTAAGAGTTGTTCGGCATCGTTGTCGCTGGTTTCAAAAGCACAAACCGCAATGTAGTAGTCGAGGTTTTGCAGCAGCACTTCATTGGTGTGCGTGGTGGCCGACTTTGGTTGCTTGCATATTTCCTGAAACTTCTCGCGCGCGCTTTGGTAATTCTTTTCATCAAACAACTCGGTTCCTCTTTTAAAGGCTATTTCGTTGTCTGTGTATATCTGTGATTGTTGGGCGCGGAGGTTCTTATTGGCTATTAGGCCAACCAGGGCAAAAGAGATGATAAATGGTAAATACCTGCTACGCACGTTATGGTGTTTCTATAATAACGCAGCAAACATAGATTTTAGTATGCTGCAAGCAGGAGAGAAGCGGGTTAGAATGTCCACAGCACGGGCACTGTGTCTATTCATTCGCGCAATTATTTTTCCATTATTTCCTGCCCCGAAAGGCTGATGCTTAGCTTGGTCGTGCTTGATTTTATGCCGGCACAGGCAACAGTCTTGCCTTTGCTGATAATGCAAACCACATCATTGGTCTTGAGATAGAGTCGATTGTCGCTCTTGCCGCCTACAATGGTTAGCTTAGGTTCCTTGAGGTCTTCTTTATGTCCCGCAAAAACCGAAACCGTTCCTTCGCTGTCGTTATGCAGTATGACAGTTACCTCTTTTACAGGTGCAGGGGCACTCGGCTTCTTTGAATGCGTTTTTGATTTGGAAGTGGTGGTTTGTTTTTTGGTGGTCGTTGTTTTTGCCTTGCCGGTTTGAGCTTGTATGCATGGCATTGCAAAAAACAGGGAAAGAATAAGCGTGATGCAGATGGTAAGATTTTTCATAGTTCTATGCATTGTTGACGATGCAATATAACTATTCGAATCCGGAGTGATAGCTTAGTTGTAAACCGAATTGGAAACACCCATTTTCGTGAGTTTGGCCTGGAGCTCTTTTCGCGCAAAGAAGATGCGGCTTTTTACGGTACCCAAAGGCAGATCCAATTTGTCAGCTATTTCCTGATATTGAAAACCATTGAAGTAGAGCATGAATGGCTCGGTATAACCTTTGTCGACTTCGCACATGGCCTTTTTTATATCTTCTGCCAGAAAGGAACGTTCGGAGCCATTCTTTTCCACCAGCTTAGTGCTGTTTAGCAAATACTGATTTTCGGAGGTATCGGTAATCGTGTTGCTGTTCTTTTTTCTGCGATAGTTATTGATAAAAATATTGCGCATGATGGTGAACAACCACGCCTTGATATTGGTGCCTTCGGTAAACTTTTCGTAGTTAGCGATGGCGCGATAGAAAGTATCCTGAATCAGGTCTTCCGTTTCTTCTTTGCTCTTGGTCAAGCTGAATGCAAAAGGGCGCAGGTTAATTTCATACTGCAGAATGTCTTCGGGAAGGTTTATTGTAGTTACCATTGTGTTTGATTATTTTGTTTAACTATCGTTGTTTAAAGTTGCACAAAAATAAGAAGCCTAATTGAGTTGTCAAGTATTTGTGTTTATTCTTTCGTTAAAACTTTTAAACAAAATAATCAACATACCCTTGATGCCCAAAAAAAAGCCGCCCCCTTGCGGGAGCGGCCTCACATTAAACACCCACGAAAACCCCTATTTTACGATGTTGAACTTATTATTTACCACCTTGTTGGCAGTGATAATACGAGCCACATACATACCATTACTTAGGTCACTTAAATCTGCTGTCACATTTTGTTTGCCGTTTAAAGTATTACCGGTCAATACTTCTTTTACGGTCTTGCCATTCAACTCAACTATTTGAATAGTTACTTTTTCTGATTGTTTCAAATCGAAGTTGATGAACAAAGTTCCATTGCTTGGATTCGGGAACATACTGAATCCGATTTCCTGGTTTACATCGTTAATGCCTGTTGCTACTGTCAATGGAATAAATGGTCCACCGGTTGGCAATGCTACATAAAGTCCGAATGCTGCACCATTGTTGTTAGCTGCAGGGTTTAAAAATCCGGAAGCCAATACTACACCACTGTTTCCTGCAAGTGGAGTTAAATCGGCCAGATAGCTTACTACTGTATTTACTCCTGAAGAGTCACGAACACTCAAGGTATAGCTTCCTGCAGGTGCCGGTAAATAACCGGTTTGGTCGCTGTATGATGCATTGTTTACCAAGGTTAGTGCTCCGTTTGCTACCACATCCACTGTAGGTGCATCGGTAGAACCGTGAATTGCATAGAAATCGAAGTTGGTGCTTACCAAAGCACTCGTTTGTGCCGGTGTTTTTACCAATACATCAAAGGCTGTTGATTTGCCATCCGGGTTGGCTGCAAAGCCGCTGCCTACTAAACCTGATGCTGTAAGGATATATTTTTCACCGGCTGTCAAAGTGTAGTCTCTGTTCCAGATAGCATCTGCTACAGTAGCTGATGTTTTTGGAGCGATAGATACTTTATTGGCATAGCCTGCTACTAATGGAATGAAAGGAGTTCCTGTTCTGAAAGCAAAGTTGTTGAGTGCTAAAGCACCGTTGATATATACGTCTACTGAATCGGCAATTGGGTCGGCACAGTTGTGCAATACCTGTACTTGTGCGGTTTGCAAAGCGGGCAAAGCGATAACGGTTCCGTTAGCTAATACTGCATATAAACCAAAAGCAGGTCCGTTGTTATTGGCCGAAGGAGTTAAGAAACCCGATGCAAATACAATAGCAGCACCACCGGTCAATGAAGTAAGGTCAGCTACATAGCTTGCTACCACAGTAGAAGTTCCTGCTGCAGCAATATCAATAGGATACCAGGTTGGGTCAACAGTTAAATAAGCTGTTCCATCGCCATACTTAGCATTTGGAACTAAGGTAGCTCCACCTCTTAAGTTTACATCTACTCCCGGTGCATCAGTAGCACCATGAAACACAGCAAAGTCAACCTTGGTATTGTTAGTAGCTGCTAATTCTGCATTAGCTACTATTTTCAAATCAAATGCAATGCTGCGGCTGTCCGGGTTAGCGGCAAAGCCTGTACCTACAGTGCCCGAAGCAAATACAGTATAGTTGCTGTTAGCCGCCAAAGTTACAGGGAAAGTTTCCAAAGCCTGTGCTACCGAAGTAGAACTTGCCGGAGCCACTGCTATGCTATGGCTTACACCTGCCAATACCGAAACAAAACCGGTAGCTGTTCTGAATTTAAAATTATCGAGCAACTTAGTTCCGTCTAAGTAAACATCTACTGAATCGGCCAATGGGTCGGCACAGTTGTGTACTACCTGTACCTTGGCAGTTTGCTGAGTTGGTAACTGGATAACTGTACCGCTTGCTAATACTGCAAACAATCCAAAAGCAGGTCCGTTGTTATTGGTCGAAGGCGTTAAAAATCCGGAAGCAAATACAACTGCTGCACCGCCCGAAAGGCTCGATAAATCGGCTACATAACTGGCTACTACGGTAGAAGTACCTGCCGCTGCAATATCAATAGGATGCCAGGTTGGGTTTACCGACAGGTAACCGCTGGCATCGCCATATTTTGCATTAGGAACCAAAGTAGCACCGCCTGTAAGATTTACATCCACGGCCGGAGCATCGGTAGCACCATGAAATACCGCAAAGTCAACCTTGCCTGCATTGGCTGCTGCTCTTCTGGCAGGAGCCAATACTTTCAGGTCGAAAGCGGTGCTTACACTGTTTGGGTTGGTTGCGAAACCTGAACCCACCACACCCGATGCTACTACTATATAGCTCGAATCCTGAGCCAATGGACCCAAGACCTTTGAATATAGAGCCGGACTGCCGGTAGTGCTTCCTTTTGCTTTAACATAAACTGTAAACGCGCTGCCCGATGGCACGTCTACAAAGCCTGTGGCCTGGCGGAAGGCAAAAGCCGGCAATAGAGCGGTTTGACCCACTCCGAAATCTACGAATACAGAAACGGTGTCGGCAGCAGGGTCGGCACAGTTGTGAAATACCTGAACATGGGCGGTGCCCGCTGCAAAGGTGGAGGCGGTCGCTATCAGGGCGACAACCAAGGTAGTGATTTTTGAGAAATGTTTTTTCATGTTGCTTAAATTGTTTTGTTTAATGAATTTGTTTGAAGTATAAACAAGGCAGGTTCTGAAAAGTTCACAGAAAGTGAAAATAATTTCAGCACAGGATGAAAAAAGTAGTTTAGGCAGTGGTAAAATCGGGATAAACACTAGCCAATAGCGGCCAGTAACTGTTCTTCGCAGTTTACCAGATGGCAGTTAGCCGGCAGTTCCTCTTTCGCAAGAGTAGCCTGTGCTCCACCCACTAAAATTTGCAAGCCAGGAAAATCGGCTGAAAGCTTTTGCAAGAAGGATGGAATAGATATATCGGCCATGGGCACCGTGAGATAGGTGAGCAGATAATCGGGCTCAAAAGACCGGGTGATTTCTTTCAAATCATTGACAGGCAGCGAGGAGCCCAGATAAAGCACCTGGTGATGATGCGCACGGAGGATATATTCGGTGAACAGCAACAGCAGCTCGTGGGTTTCGCCCTCGGGCAAAAACAGTATAAACTTTTTGGTTTTGGGGTTTGTTTCTACCAATTGAGCATCTATAGCCACTTTAATTTTTCTGCGAATGAGGTGCGATATAAAATGTTCGTGTGCCACATTAATAGCCCCGGTGACCCACAGCACTCCGGTGCGATTCATAAACGGAAAAATAAGTTTGTCGAACGCCTCTTCAAACCCCATTTTCAGGATAGCCGAGGCGATTGTTTTTTCAAACCTTTTTTCATCAAAATGAATCATGCTTTGTATCAGCGCATCAATTAAGAGGTCGGTCTGGCCTGTGGTTTCGTGTATTTTCGCCACAGCCTCATTCAACTCGGCTTCGCTCAGTTCGGCAATCTTCGAAATCTTGAGTCCGTTGCGGTTGAGGGTGCCTATGTTCAGCAACAGGCGCAACTGCTCATCGGTGTAATAGCGAATATTGGTGTCGGTGCGGTGCGGCTTCAGAATATCATAGCGCTGCTCCCAAATGCGCAGGGTATGCGCTTTCACGCCCGATAGGTTTTCTACTTCTTTAATGGAATACTGCGCCATGTCGAGCCAAGATTAATGAAAAAAATATAACAGTCGCATCACCAACAATCTTTTGCATCAATTGTTTAGAGAATAAGCGGGGATGATGAAACAAAACTGCGGAAGATACAGCCATTGGATTTGCACGATAGCCATCCAATCCGCTTCATTTTAGTCATCCACAGGGTAGCTAGGCGGAGACTCTGTGAGGGCAGAACTATATAGCATGGAAAATTTTAGCTAGGTCGACTTCAATTATTTTATTCGTCCTTTCATCTATTCTGAAATTCAATTGGAAGTTTCCATTTGCGTGGTTTAGTTCGAACCAGAGTATAGTTTCTGGTATTTTCTTGTCTTTAGATTCAGTAAATCTAAAGCCTGTTAACTTAATACCGGAAATATCACCATTGAGCCAATCCTTATCCATAAAACCATTATATACGGATAATTGGACTTCCTTTTTGTAATCTCCAAAATCAATTAACTTCTCATAGTCTTTGTAGGATTTTAATCTGATGGTGTTTAAGAAAGACTCAACAATTTTTAGTTGGCTCATTACTTTTGATAATCTTTCGATGTCATGGAGAGTTTCGACTGTTGTATCCCCTCTGTGCAGTGTAACTTGAATTTTGCTATAACCTAAATAATCGTTTGGATTAAGGTTTTTAAAGAATTCCAAGGCACTTAGTGAGCTTAGTTTTTCATTGTTATAATTTTTAGAAACATCGGTAAAATCACTGAATTCAAGATTTAAACTTTTATAGATCTCTTTATTTGTGCTGGTGGCAACTCCCTTAACAATTGTTGTTTTCCCTGCCCGAATTGTTTTTCCGGCTTCTGATGCAGCATGTTGAAGTTCGTTTGATATGCAACCTGTCAATAAGAAAAAAATGAGACCTATAATTAGCGGAAAGTATTTTGACATTTTTATCAGTGAGATGTTTCTCTCCCCTCAAACCTAAAAAACAAATCTAATTCCCCTCCTTTTTCCTTAAAAACCACCAAAATCAACTGCATGATAACAAACGGCAATAGCAAAACGGCAAAAACAGTTGCACGATAAAGTATTGTACAGAAATACTTCATCGTGCAGTTGCACGAACGGTTTTTGTTCCGCCATACCTCATCGTGCAGTTGCATGACAAGGTATGGCAGTAAAATACTTCATCGTGCAGTTGCACGAACGGTTTTCGTTCCGCCATACTTCATCGTGCATTTGCATGAACGGTTTTCGCTGTGCAATTTGGGCTCAAACCCCGGTAAAAAGAAAAATTTGGCGGTTCGGGAAATGTTTTTTTGCTTTGGGCTACAATTCACAAATTAATTATTAACAACTAAATTTTTATCCTATGGAAAAAGTATGGTCTTTAATTCAAAATGTGTTTGAAACCTGTACCAGACACAACTATCTTAAAATGTCAATCATCGCTTCTTTTACCGATGAGGTATTGTTCGGAAAAATAAGCGACCCTTTCTTCAGCGATTTATATGACGAGTACCATCCCGATGCCGAAGCTTATGAAGGTGCGTATGATGCATGGGAATCGCAACTGGGTTCTCAAAAAAGCGGCACCACTGCGCTGCGCAACAAACTGTCGGACCTGTCCCATCCTTTTATTGGTCAGGTAGATGTGGCTATTCAAATGGTTTATCCAAAAGGCAGTCCGCGGTATATTGAGTTATTGCCGAACGGTCGCGGCCCTTTTCAAACCGGTCGTATTTCACAGCGTATTCATGCGCTGCATGCTTTGCGCATAGCTATTGGCACCGATGCCGCTCTCATTCCTGTGCGCGATATGGTGCAGACTTTTATAGATGAAACAAACGCTTTGAAAACCGACCACAGTGGCGATTTGCAGGATACCAAAGACGATTCGCATACGGTGGAAACCAAAAGGCTGTTGATGGCCGACCGCATGCAATGGCTCTATGGAAATTTGACGGTGAAGTATTATAATGATATGCCGAAAGTCGGCACATTTTTCGACCAGATAAATATCCGCAATCATAATCAGGTACAATTTAACCGGCACATAGCGCCTCATACTTCCAAAACTTTGTGCCGTCATTTATTCCATAATGGCGACCAAACTTTGATAGAAGTAAACGCGCCAAGCGCTCTTCGTTTCGGATTAACCTTAACCAAAAATGAAACCGTTACCGGTGGCTATTTGCGCAATCCAGGCCCCGGTGCCACTATCGATGCCAACGATTTGGGCAATTTGGCCAATCCATACATTACCGTCACCAACAATACAGATGTAGAAGGAAGTTTCAGTTTCACCTTGTTGTAATTTTTTTTGTTGTTTTTGAAATCGAATCCCTGCTATGCAAATGGCGGGGATTTTTTTTTAGGTTTGAGGGGAGATTATAATCTTATCTACAAATGACCGGGTTTAGAAATACTAGGTTCATACTATTCATACTTTTCTTCCTTCAGGGTTGCGGTCTTTTTGAAAGCATGTCAGATGTAATTGTTGGTCAATACAAGGTATCATTTGGTGATGGTGTATCATGGCGCTCACTCAGTTTGGGAAATAGAGAGTTAATAGGACCTTATGTGTATGCAGTTGGTCACAACGAAAAATTTATTGTCGCAAAACAACATCCCAATCATGAATTAAGATTTGAAGTTAATACCCATATCACGAAATACTTCATAATAGATATTACTAAGGATAACAGACAAGGTCGTGGAATTTACGGCCCCTTGGAAAGAAACCAATTCGATAGTTTATCTGCTGCACTAAATATTGGCGCTATTGCATTTGATATGAACTATCCTGAACAACCTAACGTCTTTGCGAGGTAGTCATCATCAAATTTTCAAATCACCAAATCATCAAATCCCTCTCTCAAAACTTCTTCAACTCCTGATAAACCCGGTTGACAGGCAGGCCCACCACATTAAAATAGTCGCCCTCAAACCGTTTAATGGCCACTGCCCCAATCCATTCCTGGCAGGCATAAGAACCCGCCTTGTCGAAGGGCTTAAAATTATCTACATAGTATTCAATCTCCGAGGGCTGCAGTTCATTAAACAAAACCTTCGTGCTCTCCGAAAACAGCACCTCCTTTTCGTTCGATAGAATACAGACCCCCGTTATCACCTCGTGCATCTGTCCGCTCAGGGCGCTCAGCATCGTTATCGCATCTTCGCGGTCGAGCGGCTTTTCATAAATCTTTCCATTCAGCAGCACTATCGTGTCGGCACCTATCACCACCACATCGCTCGAAATTTCGGGCAGCAAGGCGCGGGCTTTCTTCTGCGCCAGATGCACCGGAATCAATTCCTGCTCCAATCCCTGCGGGTGATTCTCTTCCACGTTTTTCGACCGCACTTCAAATTCAAAACCCGCCATCGTCAGCAGTTCTTTTCTGCGCGGAGATGTGGAGGCCAAAATGATGCGAATTTCGGAATGCGGATTTCGGAATGCGGATTGAACAGCCATCACTGCAATGCTTTAATGATTCAATAGATAAAAAAGGGGGATAGAAAGCAGGCCGATGAGCATAATCGTTTTCAGCAAAATATGCACAAAGGCAAAATCTTTTTTGTCCTTAGCATTGAGCAACACACCCAGCGTCAGAAGCGTGGGAATAAAGACCAGTGCAAACAGATAGAAGAACTCCTTCAGCGCCCGCGCATCCCAAAAGCCTTTGATAAAATAGCCCAGCGCTCCCATCATTACGAGCAGCACCAAGGCCGCCACTGCTTTAGCCACTCTTTCGCCAAACTGCACCGGCAGCGTTTGAATATTGAAAGCGGCATCGCCCTCCATATCTTCCAGGTCTTTCACAATTTCGCGTGCCAGATTGGTAAGGAAAGCAAAGCCCGCATAAAACACCACCGCCTGCCGCAACAGGATGACGAGGTTGTCGGCATTGTCAAAATGAACCGTGTTGAGGAAATTGATTTCGAACATCATCAACAACACAAACACAAAACCGGTAAGCGCAGCGATGACCACATTTCCTGCCAGCGCCACTTTTTGGAGGTAAGACGAATAAACATAGAGCAACAACACGGCTATGATATACATATAACCCACCTTGGTGTAGTTATAACCCCAACCAAGATAGAAGCCAAGACCAATCCCCGCAAACGCAAAAGCCGCGTGCATATACATAGCAGTATCCAACGAGAATATGCCTTGCGGCAGCGGACGCTCGGGCTTGTATTCTTTGTCGAGTTCAAAATCGAAATAATCGTTGACGATATTGCCGGCAGCAGCTACCAGCATCAGCGATACCACAAACAGTACAAAGTCGGTGGTGGTGAACGGAAGCAGCTTGGTGCTTAGCTGAAACTGATGATTGGGTACTACTATGAAATAATAGAACAGCGAAACACTGAGCGCAATCATCAACAGATTGACCACGCGAACAAGCTTCAGAAAGCCGAGAATAGTTTTCATAAAGGAAATAGAATTTGAAGCGCGAATTTATAATTCGTTTTTGGTAGCCGAAGCAATAATGCTTTCGGTCAAGATGCGATAGATGGCCTGCAGGCGCGTATCATCAGCCAAAAGCATCAAATGTTTTTCAATGACATTCGAATCACCACGCGCAGCCGGACCGGTTTGAATCTGATTAGGCGAAAACTGTTGCAGGTTCTCGATAGAACTGAAGATAAGCGGCTTGAGAATATCGAACGGCAATTCGTGACCAAGCAATAATGATTCGGAAATGCTGTAAAGATGATTGGTGAAATTATTGGCGAACACAGCCGCCACATGAATCCATTGGCGCTG
>CANJVG010000083.1 GCA_947478005.1 Bacteroidota bacterium | reverse complement strand
CCTCATTGCCCAATCTGGCCAAGTACTGCAATCAGAATTTAACGATGAATATTGAAACAGATATTCCAACGGTAGAAGTGGGCAGTGCCGATTTGTTCAATTATCCTTTCGTGCACATGACCGGTCATGGAAATGTGGTTTTCAATGAACAAGAGTTAGATAATCTTCGTGCCTATTTAATTGGCGGAGGCTTTCTTCATGCCGATGATAACTATGGCATGGATAAATTCATTCGCCCGCAGTTAGACAGACTCTTTCCTGGAAGTAAATTAGTAGAACTTCCGTTTTCGCATCCCATCTTTCATCAAAAATTTGATTTCACTAATGGCTTGCCAAAGATTCATGAGCACGATGGCACAGCACCGCAGGCCTATGGATTATTCTATGAAGGAAGATTAGTAGCACTCTATACTTACGAATGCGATTTGGGCGATGGTTGGGAAGATCAGAGCGTTCATAAAGACCCAACTGATGTTCGTGAGAAAGCCCTGAAGATGGGAGCGAACATCATCAAGTACGTTTTCACGAATTAATCACCCAAAACCTCTTTCCTAAATCAGAAAAACGGCTGCGAGCAGGAGTTGTAATAGACAATATAAAACTGACTATTCCGAAACAATATTCACTACCGTTCTTCTGTTTTTTTGTTTTCCGGCAGCAGTGCTGTTATCGGCTACAGGTTTAGTATCGCCATAACCTTTGGCCCTTACGCGCTCAGCAGCAATTCCTTTTTTCTGCAAATATTCCTTCACAGCATTCGCCCGGTCTTCCGATAGTTTTTGATTGGCATCTGCCGCACCCACATTGTCTGTATGTCCGCCAATTTCAATTACAAGTGAAGGCTTCAATCCCATATACTCCGCCAGTTCATTCAGCTCCTTATTCGATTCTGCCCGCAAGGTTGATTTACCGGAATCGAAAAACACATTGTCGAGTGTGAAGGTGCGTGGAGGCGTAACGGTCAGCGTAAATTCAAACGTATAAGGTCCCGCAGCTGAAGGCATGTCCAATATCTGGTCGCCCTGCTCCTTGCTGAATATTTTGTATTTCACCTTGTATTTCTGTGCGGGCGGAATGAGGATAGAAAATTTACCCTGAGCATTGGTAGTGCCGCCATATTGTTTCCCTTCTTTTAATGAAGCAAAACTGATGTATTGATTCGCCTGTGGTTTCTTCTTATTGTCCAGCACTTCCACCTTTAATAGGGCGTGCTCCATATCTGCTTTTAATTCCTGTGCAGAAATTTTGGCCGCAACAATTACAAAGGCTAATAGGAATAGATTTTTCATGATTTAGATTTTAGTGAGAAGAGTTTTGTGGTTATTAAACGAAAGCGGAAGGCAAATATTTCATCAAAACAACCCGCCCGAAATGGTTGGTGGAGTTTTCCCTAAATGTTTATAGGCGAGTTCGGTTACTTCGCGGCCACGGGGAGTTCGTTTTATAAATCCTTCTTTAATCAGGAAGGGTTCATATACTTCTTCAATCGTGCCTGATTCCTCACCTACAGCTGTGGCAATAGTCGTAAGTCCCACAGGTCCTCCTTTAAACTTATCAATAATGGCTGATAGAATACGGTTGTCCATTTCATCCAGGCCAAACAAATCTACATTGAGCGCTTCGAGCGCATATTTGGTAATCTTTAAGGTAATCGTTCCATCTCCTTTTACCTGAGCGAAATCGCGCACTCTGCGCAACAACAAATTCGCGATACGCGGTGTGCCACGGCTCCTGCGTGCTATTTCAAAAGCAGCATCTTCATTTATTTCTGCTTTCAGAATTTTGGCCGAACGTTTAATAATGTTCTTCAACACCTCGGCATCGTAATATTCCATGCGCAATGTGATACCAAACCGCGAACGCAAAGGCGCAGTGAGCAAACCCGAGCGGGTAGTAGCACCAACCAAGGTAAACGGATTCAGACTAATCTGCACCGTGCGGGCATTCGGCCCTGAATCTATCATGATGTCAATCTTGTAGTCCTCCATCGCACTGTAGAGGTATTCTTCCACAACAGGCGAAAGGCGATGGATTTCATCTATGAACAACACATCATTGGTTTCAAGGTTGGTCAACAATCCTGCTAGGTCACCCGGTTTTTCCAAAACCGGGCCCGAAGTGATTTTGATATTCACGTTCATCTCGTTAGCCACAATGTAGCTGAGTGTGGTTTTACCCAAACCCGGAGGGCCGTGTAATAACACATGGTCGAGTGCTTCGCTTCGCTGCTTGGCTGCTTCGATAAACACAAACAGGTTGTCAACTATTTTCGGCTGACCCATAAAATCATCAATGGCTTTGGGACGCAGCGCGCGCTCCACTTCCACTTCTGCAGAAGAAAGTTCTTTATCAGGGTCTAAATTTGGATTCATAATTAATATTGAAATACAGCGCGAATGTAAGTAATTGATATTTTCAATTTTGAATGAAACAAAATCGGGTATTTCTCTGGGCTGTTGTCTGTTGTCTGTCACTTCTTCCTTCCTGCAAAACAGACCCTCTGAGAATGTGCGATAGAAACTTTCTGCGCCAACCCATTCCCAAATTATCGAGAATTGCTTTTGGCTCCTGTGCCGACCAAACGCTCGATCAATATATTCTGAACGAAGTAGTAAATAAGCAACCGCAGTTGTTTATTTATCTGGGAGACAATATCTATGGCGATTCCTACAATACCCATCTGCTGGAGGCTGAATACGGAAAGCTTTCCTGCAAAAAGGAATTTCAGAATCTGATTAGCCATACAAATATAATAGCCACTTGGGATGATCATGACTATGGCCATAATGATTCAGGCGATGATTACGAACTGAAAGAGGAATCGAAACAAATTTTTCTAAAGTTCTTTGGTGAAGAAAAAAATGCGGACAGACAAGGGCATAAAGGGGTTTATACTTCCTATTACTATGGCGATTCATCGAATCTTGTGCAGGTAATTCTGCTCGACCTTCGCACTTTCAGAACTCCTCTTCTTGGTTCTTTCGAACATGGCTATTCACCTAACTATGATTCCTCAGCAACTATGATGGGCGCTGAACAATGGGCTTGGCTTCGTAACGAATTGCAGAAGTCTGCTAAACTTCGAATCATAGGAAGCAGCAGTCGTTTTGATACGGAGGCAGATGGCGGTGAAAGCTGGGGCAATTTTCCTTTTGAGCAGGAGCGCATGTTTCAATTGATTCGCGATACGCATGCCAATGGCGTTTTATTTTTGAGCGGTGATATTCACTTTGGCGAGTTGTGTAAGCGAAAAGAAGCCGGCTTGTATCCTATTTATGATTGCACGGCAAGTCCGTTAGCTAGGCATGCCAACGAGCCTTGGTCAAATAAATATCAGATAGCTTCTTCACCTGTAGGTTATAACTTCGGTATGCTCGAAATTGACTGGGCACAGGCAGACCCTGAGATAGTTTTTAAGATTTATGATTTGGAAGGCAAAGCAACAGTGAACTACTCGGTTCACCTGAGTGAACTTCAGTTCTAATCGGCCTTTCTTCTTTTGATTTCTTTCTTGATAAGCTGAAACTCTCTGCTCGTTTGGCCTGATACGGAAGTGTTTTCCTGCGCTCTTCTTATCAAATAAGGAATGACATCTTTCACCGGCCCATAAGGAAGATACTTAGTGGCAGTCAATCCCAGTTTCGCGAGGTTGAAAGTGATATTATCTCCCATACCGTATAGCTGTGAAAAGATAATTCGTTCGGAGGTTCTCTCTATTTTCTTCTTATCAATCTGTTGGATTGCCAACAAGTTGCTCTCTTCGCTTTGTGAGGCAATGCAAACAAAAAGACTTTCGAGATTGTCTAAACATAAGTTCACGGCTTCATCAAAATCTTTGTCAACCGCTTTTTTGTTTTTGTGAATAGGAGAGGGATATCCCATTTCTTTTGCCCGCTCTCTTTCCTTTTCCATGTAGGCACCGCGCACCAGCTTTGCACCGAGGATATAGTTTCCGTCTTTTGCTTTTTTCATCTGCTCTTCCAGATAATCCAATCGGTCCCAGCGATACATTTGGAAAGTGTTGAACACAATGCAGTTCTTCTTATTGTGCTTCGCCATCATCTCTTCCACCAACTCATCCAAGGGATTTTGAATCCACGATTCTTCTGCATCTACATATAATGCCACTTCATTTTTAGAAGCTACATCACAAAGTTTTTCAAACCGCTTCCTGAAAGCGGTAAACTCTTTCTTCTCTTCGGGAGTCAGTTTATCGCCCTGTTGTATTTTTTCAAACAAGGCAAGCCGACCAAAGCCGGTTAATTTGACACAAAGCGCTTTTACTGACTTATTCTTGCCCGCAAATTCCAGCGCTTCCAGATTCTTTGCAATTGTTTTATCAAAGTCTTCTTCGGTTTCCTTCAACTCAACTCCATAATTTAGCAACACTCCAACATTGCTCTTTCCCAAAACCTGAATAGTCTTTTTACATTCAGCAAAGGTTTCGCCACCGCAAAAGTGATTATATACGGTCCAGCGGAAAAGAGAGGAAACAGGAAGGTGAAGCGACAGCGCCAGAGTAGCCAGTGAACTGCCAAGGCTCACTAAGCCATTGTTTCCCATTAATTGAAACATGGTTTTGGCTTTATACAAATTGCCGTCTGTTTTAGTTTGGTAGGCGGTTTCGGTATCTTCAAAAATATCTGGGGAAACTTTCATGCGGTAGGAAATTCTAGGGCGAAGGTGGGAAAATCTAACTACAAAGCAACTGCACAATCGGGCTGTAAATTATCGGGAAACAATGTAAGCGACAAGTTGCAGCATGTATAAATTTAGGCACTATCGGTATCTTTTAACGCCTGCATCCGTTTATATACACAAACTCAGTCAGCATGAAAACCACCATTTCGACCCTCTTACTTCTTTCTGCTTCGATTGCCTTTGCGCATAAACCCGAAGTTATTAAGGTAGAAAGCGACAAAGTTTCGGGCTGTGTTCCATTGGAGGTTCACTTTTCGGGAGCATCTGCTATAAAGGATGGAAGTTTTAAATGGACTTTTAGCAATGGCGCAACTTCTACGGAAAAGAATCCAAGCATAGTTTTTCTGGAGCCTGGAAATTTTGAGGCAAAGCTAACTGTGAGTAATGGTTCGGTTTCTGAATCTGCTTCTACTACGGTTAAAGCTTTAGGTTCTCCTAAAACAGATTTCAAAATGGAAAAGGTAAAAGCCTGTGCCAACGAGCCTTTACATTTTATCAATCAAACAGTTCCTTCTTCTTCTCCTATAGTTAGTTATGTATGGGGCTTTGGCGATGGTAAAACCTCTACCGAGGCTTATGTACAGCACGCTTACAAAAATCCGGGCAACTACAATATTACGCTCGTGGCAACCGATGCTAACGGCTGTTCATCGAGCAGAACTACTTATTCTTCTATTGAAGTAAAGGCAAAGCCTGTAGCTGGTTTTGCTCCTTCTACTTTAAGCAGTTGCAACGATGCTGAGAAAATTGCTTTTGCTAATCAATCAACCGGAAACAAACTGACTTACTCGTGGAATTTCAGCGATGATAAAGCAGTAACCGCGGCTAACACCGTTCACTTCTTCACACAGGGTTCTTACAATGTCTCTTTGGCTGTAATGGATGAAAATGGCTGTGCTGATACAATGGTGAAGAGAGTAAGTGTAAACAAACTGAAATCAGATTTCCTTTCGGCTAAAGAAAGTTCTTGTGCCGGTGAGAATGTGAAATTTATCAATACTTCAAACAGTAAAACTGCTACTTGCCTTTGGGAGTTTGGCGATGGCACAACCTCTATTCAGCGCAATCCCGGTAAGGTCTATGCCAATGCCGGAAATTACACCGTGAAGTTGACGATTAAGGATGGTGCCTGCACCGAAACAGCGGTGAAGGAAGATTACATTAAAGTGATTCCGGGAACTGAGGTTTCTTTTAAATCAAACAACCCGGCTAATTGCAGCGATGTGAAAAAGGTGAAGTTTGAAAACACTACGCCTCATGTGGCTTTAGCGCTTTGGGAATTTGGTGACGGCACCGTTTCTTCTGACGCTACTCCTGAAAAGATCTATGACCGCACCGGCAACTTTTCAGTAGGGCTTACTGTAACTGATTCATCAGGATGCACGATTAAAAAGAAAGAAGAGAATCTGGTGCAGGTTTCTGCTCCTAAGGTTGGTTTCCGTGCCGATACTTTGGGCTGTGCCGGTTCGCCAATTCGCTTTATGAATTTTACCCCAAATGCTACTTCCTATTCATGGAACTTTGGCGATGGCGAAACATCTACCCTAAAAAATCCGACTCATGCCTACAAGAAGGACGGTTACTACAGCATTTCGCTTACCGCTTCTAACAGCAACAGTTGCGATTCAACGATCGTGTTTCCTAACTATGTGCACGTAAGTAATATCAAGGTTGATTTCGAAATGGCCGCTACGCCTTCGGCAGTGCCACCTTTCGTTTGTCGTTTCAAAAACAAAACTGCCGAACCAAGCATGAAGTATGTATGGGATTTTGGTGACGGCAACACCGAGGCTTCTGTCAACCCGGTTCATATCTATGACATTCCCGGCAACTTCGATGTGCGCCTGGTGGCTTACAACAAAGCAGGCTGCTCTAACTCAAAAGTATTTCACCATTCTATCGAAATGGGGACCAGCATGAACGCGGCTTCAACCAACGAGTAATACCTGAATTTCTTTACGAAACAAAAAGACGACTTGCAGCTTGCTGTGGGTCGTTTTTGTTTTTATAGAACCTATGCCCATGGAAATTAGCTTGTTTTCGATGTGCTTTAACATGATATTCTTATTTCCATAGCCTTATCTTTCATTTCCAGTCATCGATGAAACCTGTCACTTCATTAGTGGTACTAACAAAGTCATCAAGGGTACAAATGACTTTGTCGGTGATATAAATAGATACATTAACGAATAAAACAGATGCATTAGTGAAGAAGAATGGTTTATTAGTGATTAACAAGTTGTATCTTATTGCCGGTTCTCGGCACACAATGGATTGCGTTTCTAAGATAAAAGAAAAGAGGGGTACCTTTTTATGTTGCGAGCAAAAAAAAACCCCGCTTCCTAACGAAGGGGGGGGCTGTATGTAACTCTTCGGATGTAGTTTATCTACGGTAGAAGGGCATTTTAGTAAGTGCTATTTTCCTATAGCTGCTCTGATAATGTTTAGAGCAGCACCGGCTTTGAACCATTCAATCTGCGCATCATTATAAGTATGGGTTACTTCAAAATGTTCAGTTGAACCATCTTTATGAGTTAACTGAATAGTCAGGTTTTTACCCGGAGCAAAAGACGTAAGACCGAGAATATCCAACACATCATCTTCCTGAATTTTGTTGTAATCAGCTTTGTTTACAAAGGTAAGACCCAGCATTCCCTGTTTCTTCAAATTGGTTTCGTGAATACGGGCAAATGAATTTACCAATACCGCACGCACACCCAAGAAGCGCGGCTCCATCGCAGCATGTTCGCGCGAAGACCCTTCTCCATAGTTTTCGTCTCCTACTACTATCGAGCCAATGCCCGCTGCTTTGTAAGCGCGCTGTACGGCAGGCACCTCGCCATACTCACCGGTTAACTGATTCTTAACGGAGTTTGTTTTTTCGTTGTAGAAGTTAGTTGCACCAATCAACATATTGTTGCTGATGTTATCCAGGTGTCCGCGGTATTTCAACCAAGGACCGGCCATTGAAATGTGGTCAGTGGTGCATTTGCCCTTTGCTTTGATAAGCAATTTCAGGCCTTTCAAATCAGTCCCTTCCCAAGCGGTAAACGGAGCGAGCAATTGCAAACGGTCAGATGTCGGAGAAACTTTTACTTCTACTTTGCTTCCGTCTTCGAAAGGAGCAACAAAGCCTGCATCTTCAACGGCAAAACCTCTTGTTGGTAGTTCATCACCCGATGGAGCATCCAATTTTACCTGTTCGCCTTTTTCATTTGTCAAAGTATCAGTCAACGGATTGAAAGTTAAATCACCGGCAATAGCTAAAGCGGTTGTTAGTTCCGGAGACGCAACGAAAGCCAAGGTGTTCGGATTACCATCCTGACGTTTGGCAAAGTTGCGGTTGAAGGAGTGGACGATAGTGTTGCGCTCTTGTTTATCAGCACCATGACGAGCCCACATACCAATGCAAGGGCCGCACGCATTGGCATAAACCGTTGCACCTATTTTATTGAAGGTATCAATGAAGCCATCTCTTTCAATTGTAAAACGAATTTGTTCCGAACCCGGAGTAATGCTGAATTCAGCTTTTGCTTTCAGATTCTTATCGGCCACCTGTTTAGCTAAAGATACTGCCCGCGAAATATCTTCATAAGAAGAGTTAGTACAGGAACCAATTAAACCAACACTAACTTTAGTTGGCCAGTTGTTGGCAGCAGCTGCTTCTTTCATTTTAGAAATTGGTGTAGCTAAATCCGGAGTAAATGGGCCGTTGATGTATGGCTCCAGCTCTGCCAAATTAATTTCAATAACTTGGTCGAAATATTTTTCAGGAGAAGAATAAACTTCTGCATCACCGGTTAGGTGTTCTTTTACCGCATCGGCAGCTGCAGCCACATCCGCACGGCAGGTAGCGCTTAAATAGCGGCTCATGCTTTCGTCATATCCGAAAGTAGAAGTAGTAGCTCCAATTTCCGCACCCATGTTGCAAATAGTTCCTTTGCCGGTGCAGCTCATTGCTATTGCGCCTTCGCCAAAGTATTCTACAATGGCACCGGTTCCGCCTTTTACGGTTAAGATACCGGCTACTTTCAAAATCACATCCTTTGGCGAAGCCCATCCGTTTAGTTTTCCGGTCAGCTTCACTCCTATTAGTTTGGGTTGTTTTAGTTCCCACGCTAAACCTGCCATTACATCGCAGGCATCGGCACCACCTACTCCTATGGCTACCATACCTAAACCACCGGCATTCACCGTGTGGCTATCGGTGCCTATCATCATTCCACCCGGAAAGGCGTAGTTTTCTAACACAATCTGGTGGATGATACCTGCACCCGGTTTCCAAAAACCGATACCGTATTTATTAGATACTGAAGCCAGGAAATCATAAACCTCTTTGTTGCCGGAAGTAGCGGCCGCTAAGTCGGTCTTAGAACCATCCTTTGCGGTAATCAAGTGGTCGCAGTGAACGGTTGACGGAACAGCTACCTGCGGACGACCGGCCTGCATAAATTGTAACAAAGCCATTTGTGCAGTTGCGTCCTGCATAGCCACTCTATCTGGTGCAAAGTCTACATAAGAGCCTCCGCGCTTGAACTCTTCGAGCTTTTGCGAAGCATGTAAGTGGGAGTAAAGAATTTTTTCGGTTAATGTCAAAGGACGGTTTAACACTTTGCGGGCAGCAGCAATTTTTGAAGGAAGTTCTGCATACACCTTTTTAATCATTTCGATATCGTAAGCCATTTTAGAGAGTATTTAGTAGTTTAGTATTAAGTAATCAGACTTTAAATGCGGGCGCAAATGTAGAAGGTTTTAGGAGATGGGGAAGATTTAGCGAAAATTCGCTGGGATGTATGAGGAAGCAATGATTGCGATTGGATTACCTGAAAGTTTCCCTTGGTAACTCCGGGTGCCATTTGCGAAATAATTTAGCTTCTTCACCTTGAGTGTTTACTTCTATCTTGTTTCATTTGTTGCTTGAGTTCTTATTTAAGATAGCTAAACGAGTTAATTTGCGATAAATGGGTAGGTATTTTGAATCAATAATGAACTATAATTACAGAGCATAATGAAGAGTTATAAAGGATATTCACATTTGCTGTGCTTTATTTTTAGGATAAAACTTGACAACCATCCAACTACAAGAGCATATTAGCGCTCTATACTTTGAGAATATTTTTTACTTTTATTTCTTTAACGCAACTATGGTAAAAACTTACAATGCCCTGCTGTCTCTACTCCTGCTGCTTTTGTTTTCAATCACCGCCTACACCCAGGAATGCGGAATTATCTATGTAACACCGAACGGAGCACCTAATGGTGCGGGTACTCGGGCTAACCCATCAGATTTGGCTCATGGGTTAACTCTGGTAAGCAATGCTGATAACCGCCTGTGGCTGGCCGCAGGGGTTTACAATACACCTACGGAAATAGCGTTGGTGAACAATGTAATTGTGGAAGGAGGATTTGATGCAACAACCTGGGTAAAAAGTAATTCCACGCCCACCATTATTCATCGTTTAAATCCGATTGTATTGCCGACTGGTAATGGCACTGCGGTGTTTTTCGGTTTCAACGTATCAGGCTTTCGATTGCAGGATCTTACTTTAACCATGGATATTCCAAACGGAGTAGCTACCAGCGCTTATGGTATTTACCTAAATGGATGTAGTAACTACAACATTGTTCGGGTAGATGTAACTGCTGCAGACGGAACACCGGGAGTAGCTGGAATACAAGGTGCCACAGGGGCTCCGGGAGCGGATGGAGGAGTAGGCTCTCCGGCCAATGGGAGTGAAACTATTTCGCCAGGAGGCGCAGGAGGCGCAGGGGGAAGCAACGGGGGTAATGGCGCTCCATGCGGACACTGGGACGGGAACAACAACCCACCTGCAAGTAACGGCAATGGATTCGGAGCATGTTCAGGAGCAGGTGGTACAAGCGGAACAGGACCTTCCTGCACAGCAGGATGCGCCTTTGGTTCGCCCAGCTGTAATAGTGCAGGACCCGGACAGCCAGGCAGCAATGCAACATGTGGCGGTACAGCAGGCGGGGTAGGGCTAACCGGACCCGCAGGAGCTATCGGTGGTTTAGGCTTTTTCATTCCAGGTGCAGCGGGCACAGCAGGTAGTGCGGGTAGTGCAGGTAGTGGTGGCGGTGGCGGTGGCGGTGGCGGTGGTCGTCAGAATTCTGGACCGGATGATGTGGGTGGTGCAGGAGGAGGAGGAGGAGGAGGAGGTTTTGGTGGCTCAGGAGGCACGGGTGGTACTGGTGGCGGTGGCTCATTTGCTGTATTTCTTTATGCAAACGGAGCAGGAGGAAGTATAGTAGATTGTAAATTGACCGCAGGCGCAGGTGGCGCAGGTGGCGCAGGCGGGCCAGGTGGGCCAGGTGGAAATGGCGGTAACGGTGGTGCAGGTGGTACTGCAGGTTGCGGGCCTAATCCCGGTGGTGCGGGCGGTGCAGGTAGTGCAGGTGGTGCAGGTGGTGCAGGTGGTGCAGGTGCACAAGGACTTAGCTTAGCTTTATCAGAAACAGCAGGTACACCGGTTACGCAAACTAATATTCTATCGGTGCCTGGTAATCCTCCGATAGTTTCGGTCGATAATCATGGTTGTATTAATGCAGAAGTAACTTTTTCATCGCCTGTGGCAGGTGCTTGGAATTTTGGTAGCGGTGCGACACCCGCAACTGCCAACGGTGCAGGACCAATTTCGGTTGTTTACAGCAGCTTGGGAAGAAAAGATATCAGCTTAGGCGGAACCGTGTTTAAAGACTTTATCGAGTTGTTCAATTCCCCTTCTGTCGCTAGTTTGAGCAATGCTAATAATCCGGCAGTTACCGGTTGTCCAGACGTTTTTACCGAAACTTTAATAGGCACTCAATATGACTGGGATTTTGGTGTTAATGCCATACCTGCTACTTCGGTAACGAATGTGCCTACGGCACCTACTGTATTTACGGCTACAGGAAATCAGAAAGTAGTGGTGTGGATTACAACTGCTTGTTGCGGACGGGTGAAAGATTCAATGACAGTAGCCGTTCAATCAAACACTATTAATGTAACCCTTGCGACTGCAGATGATTCTGTATGTATAGGTGATGTTGCTACATATACAGCCAGCCCGGGAGGATATCAGCGATATGATTTTTATGTAAACAATACGTTGGTACAAAGCAGTTCTGATACTGTGTTTCCCACTTCTTCTCTTGTTTCTGGTGATAGCGTTCGTGTATTTGCTTTTGATGGCATTTGTTACAGCAATCCAAGTGTAACCCTTTTCCCGGTAGTAAATCCCATTCCATCGGTTACGGTTACCAGTTCGGATGCAGATGATACAATTTGCGGAGGTGATCTAGTAACCTTTACCGCCAGTCCTACCGGAGCTTCGAGTTATCAGTTTTTTGTAGGCGGTTCATTGCAACAGAATAGTGCCAGTGACAACTGGTCATCTACTACTTTGTATACTGGTAATGCCATTCACGTTATATCTACTGAAAACGGCTGTTCGAGCCAGTGGAGTAATATCATTACTATGTTTGTCAAACCGATCCCCTCTATTTTTCTAGGGGTGATTGATAGCGTAATCTGTCAGGGAGATACCGTTTTCTTTGAGGCTACTGCACTTCCAAGTTTGGATAGCTATAATTTTAATTTCAACGGAGTTACTGTTCAGAATACAACTATGGCTTCTTACCAATCTTCCAACCTAGCAACTGGTGATGCTATGTTTGTAAGAGGTTCTTTAGATGGATGCCCGGGATTGCCAAGCAATACCATTAATTTGACTGTAAATCCTATTCCTTCGGTAACTTTGAGCAGCAGCGATGCGGATAATACAATTTGTCAGGGCTCATCTATTACATTTACAGCTACTCCTGCTACCTATGGCAGCTATCAGTTTTACAACGGAGCAGTAACGCTTCAGGATAGCGCAGTGAATACTTATACTTCAACTGCGCTTATCAGCCCTAACAGTGTAACAGTTGTTGCTACAGATTTAGGATGTAGCAGTCCTCCTTCAGCACCTATCGTAACTACGGTTCAACCGCTTCCTGTTGTGAATGCAGGAAATAATCGCGCTGATTGTATTGATTTGGGATTAGTAACGCTAACCGGTTTTTCTCCGGCAGGTGGAGTATGGACAGGAACCGGAATTGTAAATCCTACAGGTGATTTTAATACAACAACTGCCGGTGCTGGTAGCTTTACCCTTTTATATACTTATACCGACCCGGCTACTACTTGTTTTGCAACAGATAGTCTTATATACACAGTGAATACATTACCAACTCCGGTAACCGTTGCTTCTGTAGATATTTGTGAAGGACAAAGCACCCGTCTTGATGTAACTGTGACAGGAGCAACCGGTTTCAACTGGGGACCCGCTGGTGATTTGAATAATCCTGGTATTAAAAGTCCTGTGGCCACACCTGCTGCTAGTACAACCTACACGGTGACAGTTACCGATGCCAATAATTGCAGCAATACATCAAGTACAATAGTGAATGTGAACCCTAACCCGGTTGCCGACTTTGTGGTAGATGAAGTTTGTGAAGGAGTAGCCAATACATTTACCAACAATTCAACTCCGGCAGGAAGCAATACTTACAACTGGAGTTTTGGTGATGGCAATACTTCTACATCCGCCCAACCTACGTATGTGTATGTTTCGGTTGATACATTTGCGGTTACTTTAATTGCTCAGTTGGGTGCCTGCTTTGATACCACTACAGGTTTTGCTATTACACATCCTATGCCGGTAGCTGACTTTACTGCAAGCCCTGTAATAGGATATAATAACAGCGAGGCCAATGCCATTCACTTTACCGACCACTCGCTAAATACCGATAGCTGGAACTGGGATTTTGGTGATAAGACCTCTTCTGCAGAACAATCTCCTGCACATATTTATCTGCTTCCTGACCTTTATAATATTACCCTGACCGCCAGCAATGTTTACGGCTGCAGCGATACATTGACAAAAGACAACTACGTTAAAATATTTGAAACTCCTGTGATTTTTGTGCCGAATGTTTTCACACCAAATAATGACGGAGCGAATGATGAGCTAAATGTATTCTCTACCCGCAATGGATTCTTTGAGTTTAAAGTATTTAACCGTTGGGGCGAGAAGGTTTTTGAAAGCACTTCTACTACCGTTAAATGGGATGGAAAGTTCCAGGGAGCAGATGCTCAACCGGGCGTTTACAGTTACTTTGTTCGTGTAGTGTTTGACGATAACACCTACAGAACTGCTAAGGGAACGGTTACTTTGATGAGATAGTTTATAGCCCACCAGCAAATACAAAACAACCCGGTCAGACTAATGTCAGACCGGGTTGTTTATTTAATACAAGTTGCCTTTATGTTCGGCAGACAGGCATCACTTCACCGAGTCCAAGTTCAGAATGAAAGCCGAAGCAGAGAGTTAATTTATTTGGTGGTAACTACCTTCCCTTGTAGATTTTCAAAGGTAACCATCGGGTTATCTACGCTTTGAGTATTGATGAGCCAATCGGGAATGTTTCCTCCGGGGTTGCTGGCATATTCGTTGGTTATTTCGGTGCCGCCATCTTTAGGAACCATTTTCCAGACAGAAACTATTTGCTCGATGCGGAAATATTCGGCATGGCGCGCTACACTTTTGGGCTCGGATGTTTCGGTAATGGTAACGGCTCCGGTTTTAGTATCCTTTTCAACTTTTACCCGAAGCACACAATCTCTGTCGGCCACCGGCCACGGAGCATTGAAGAGCATGTAGGCAATAAATTCGTTGTCACTTAATCGGGCAACAATGCGGGCCTGTTTGCAGCGAGGGAACCAGTTGGTGTAATTGTCGAAATCGGTGAGGAAGCTGACTACATCGTTGATGGGCGTGGGTACAAACATTTGCACCTTCGAGTCGCGAAGTTTTCCCCATTTGCTCTTCTTCGTAAAAACCTTGATGCCCTTTTTCTCGCGTTCATAAACCCATTCGTTCATGGGTGGAGTGGTTTGGCGAAAGGAGGTAAGCCCTATGGCCACAAGTAAAAGAAGTATGGATTTGCCCCCGGGTTTCATAAAAGCAGCGATAGGTTCAATAACGCATGAGAACTGAATATGTTTTAGCGCTAATGGGGTTATTCTGCAAAAGGTTTAATGAAAACCTTTCTCGCTGAGCCATCTTTCGGTTTCCAAGGCGGCCATGCAACCGGTGCCGGCAGCGGTAACTGCCTGACGATAGGTTTTGTCCTGCAAATCGCCACAGGCAAACACGCCTTCTACATTGGTTCGGGTAGAGTCGGCCTGGGTAATCACATAACCTTCGTTGTCGGTAGTGATGAAATCTTTGAATACCATTGAGTTGGGTTGATGGCCGATGGCCACAAAGAAACCTGTGATAGGCACGTCTATCTTTTCCTTCGTCTTATTGTTGAAGATGCGCACGGCTTCTACTACTGTTTCGCCCAGCACTTCATCGGTTTCGCTGTTCCAGTATATCTGAATATTAGGCGTATTGATAACGCGCTCCTGCATAATTTTTGATGCGCGCATTTCGTCTCTGCGCACTATCATGTGCACCTTGGTGCAAAGCTTCGAGAGGTAAATGGCTTCTTCGCAAGCCGTATCTCCTGCACCAACTATAGCTACTTCGGTGCCTTTATAAAAGAATCCATCGCACACCGCACAGGCACTAACGCCCGAACCGTTCAATCGTTTTTCGCTTGGCAGACCCAGCCATTTGGCTTCGGCACCCGTAGCTAGGATAACGGCATCGGCTTCGATTAGTTTTTCAACATCTATCCAAACCTTCTTTGGGGAAGTAGAGAAATCAACTTTAGTAGCCAGGCCAAAACGAATATCGGTGCCAAAGCGCTCGGCTTGTTTTTTAAAATCTTCCATCATTTCGGGGCCGAGGATGCCTTGCGGATAGCCGGGATAATTTTCTACATCAGTTGTGTTTACCAACTGGCCGCCTTGCAGCAGTCCGGTGTACATAACGGGTTTCAGATTGGCGCGCGCAGCATAGATAGCCGCAGTGTAGCCCGCAGGGCCCGAACCAATAATAAGGCAGTGAATTCTTTCAGTAGTATTTGACATATAGGATTGTTTCTTTTTAGCGGGTGCGAATATAGAAGAGAGTTTAGACTTTAGCGGTAAGACATTAGATTTTAGACTTTGTTCTTACAGGGTCTTGTTTTGTTACCGTGTTCTTTCATAAAGCATTTACCTTGTATAAGGAGGATGGTGTGGTAGGGGGTAGGAATGTTCTTGCAGACGCCATTTCATTTCCGGTTTCGGGATAAAGCGAATACATATATATTGTGTAGGAATTACCAAGTCGCTTACCAAATCCCTTTTGTATCCGTAGGTTCTACGTTGGTATTTTCCGGTTTCCAAACCCTTCCGTAACAGTTACGATAGCACTTACCAATTCCGGAGTGTCTCCGTTTGACAAACGATGACGTTCTCCGGTTCTAAAGTCCTTCTGTAGGAGTTACGATGGCATTCGCCAATCCCCCAACGTCACAGTTTGACAAACTATGACGTTTCCCGGTCAGAAAATGCTTCCGTAGGAGTTACGGAGCCATTTGCCAATTCCCGAATGTTAAAAAATAGCGTTTAACACTTAAAGGAAGGCAAAATAATGCTTTGGTTACTTATATATCTCCACCTTCTCCACCCCGCTGCTGCTTTTCATAGCCCGATACATTCCTTCGGAGTTAAAAGGCAGTTCGATGTTGCCGTGTTTGTCAATCGCAATCAGGCCGCCTTCGCCACCAATCTTTACGAGTTTTTTCATCACCACCTCCTCACAGGCTTCGCGCAGCGAAAGGTTTTTGTATTCCATCAAAGCCGAAATGTCATAAGCCACCACCGAGCGGATAAACAACTCCCCATGGCCTGTGCAGGATATAGCGCAGGTATGGTTATTGGCATAGGTGCCCGCCCCTATAATGGGCGAATCGCCCACGCGGCCAAATTTCTTGTTCGTCATTCCCCCTGTAGAAGTAGCGGCTGCCAAATTGCCATCCTTATCTAAAGCTACCGCTCCCACCGTCCCAAACTTCTTGTCGATTGAAAGTCCGATGTCCGAAGTCCCAGGTCCGATGCCAGAACCGTCTTTCGTATTCTCTTCGGACATCCGTCCACGAACATCAGACTCTATATTGTGGTCCAGATACACCCCCTCCTGCTCCTGCGCCTTCTTCCATTGCTCAAACCTAAATGCATCATGGAAGTATTCCTCACCGGCAAATTCCACCTTCATTTCTTTGGCAAATTCTTCGGCTCCTTCTCCGCACAGGAAAACATTTTCGCTCTTCTCCATCACCGCCCGCGCCAGCGACACCGGGTTCTTTACGTGCTTTATCAAACTAACCGCACCGGCCGTCAAATCTTTGCCCCACATAATACTCGCATCCATTTCGTGGCCGCCTTTATGATTAAACACGGCTCCTTTTCCTGCATTAAACAAAGGACAATCTTCCAGGCTTCGCACGGCAGCCTCTACCGCATCAAGCGCAGCTCCTCCTTTTTCTAAGATGGCATAGCCGGTTTCCATGGCCTTTTTTAATGCTTCTGTATATAATTTCTCTTTTTCAGGCGTCATGGATGAGCGAAGGATTGTTCCTGCGCCTCCGTGTATGGCAATTCCGTAATTCATGGGGGCGAATGTAAATTAGAAAAGCAATTGAGCCTGTTTCCGACCCTTTCTGTCTGTTTCGGCTTAGGTTTTCTGCAATTTTTTCAGCCACAACTGCCACAATTATCGCTCGATTCTGCCAAAAAATCTTTTATTTCCTTGTG
>CANJVG010000082.1 GCA_947478005.1 Bacteroidota bacterium | reverse complement strand
TTCTGTTCAATGGCAACTATTATTCCCAAACGATAAGCGTTTCCGACACGTTGACATCGCTCATTACCGGCTGCGACAGCGTAGTAACTTTAATCCTTACTATTCTTCCCCAGATTTCATCGGTTACCAGTTTTGCTATATGCTATGGCGATAGCTTTCTGTTCAATGGTAACTACTATTCGCAAAATGAAAGCTTTACGGATACTCTGACAACCGAAAACGGCTGTGACAGTTTAGTTACGCTAAACCTTACAGTTCATCCTCCAATTTTGACCCTCAATTCACAAAGTATTTGTTTCGGTGATAGTCTGCTTTATAACGGGTTGTATTATTCGCTTCAAGGTGATTATACAGACACGTTAACTTCTGTAAACGGCTGTGACAGTATTGTCACATTGGCCTTAATTGTTCATGTTTCTGTTACTCCGGTAATAACTTTGGCAGGGATTGATCTTTCGGTTCAGTCTTTTGCGTCCTATCAGTGGCTGAAGGATGGAAATGTAATAGCCGATGCAACTGCTCAAAACTATACAGCTATTGAAAATGGCAGCTACACGGTGGAAACTGTGGATTCGAACGGTTGCAGGTCTGTCTCTGCGCCTGTTGCGATAACCGGTGTAGGGATTTCAGAATTGGTAGAGGACAACATTGAGTTTTTTCCGAATCCTGTAAAAGAAGTCCTGATGTTCCGGAATATACCATTAAACGAAAATGTTGAAGTAGAGGTTTTTAATGCTACCGGAGAACTGGTTTTGAGGAAAAAGATGAACGAAAACCATCTTAGCGTTCAGACTATTGCTTCTGGCGTTTATACCTTGCGCATTCTTTCTGCAAGTATTGCTCAACGGCATATATTTGTAAAGGAGTAAAATTCCCTACACAATAATTTGAAAGGCAAGCGACTTTATCAGTTAATTCAGGAGCTTAATAAAACGGAGCACCGTCAGCTGATTAATGCCTGTAAATTAAAAGCCGATAAAAGGGCAATAGCTTTAGGAGAGCTATTGGGCAAAAGAAATTTGACCGAAGTGAATTTCGAAAAATGGCTTTTGGCGCTGGTTAAGTCATGGCAAATTATGGAACCTGCTGAGCAGGATAAAAAACAGCGTAGATGGATTGACTTTGCGTGCAAGGAAATAGAAAATCAGTTCATTAATAGCCACTTTGCCGAATCGCCTAAGCGAAACTTCGAGCTGGCCAATATTTTTGATAAGCGCAATCACGAGGATCTGACCACCTACTATAACAAATTGTCGTTACAATCGGCAGAAACAGGTAAGGACGCCCCTTCGCTTATTAATGGATATGATATGCAGCTGAGATGGCTCGGCAGAAATCAAACCGAAAAAAATATTGGAGCGATTGGTTCACTGTTACTTAAACGGAAAGAGGTTACGGAGCAATCGTATCATGATGCTATGACCTACTTCTATACGATAAGCTCTGCTTTGTATATGGACAATCCTAATGACCTAGCTTATCGCGAAATAGCACCCACAAAAAATAGCTTCTTGGAGTTGCGCAATACAGCTAAAGACAGTTACAATCATATTCTGTATATGCTGGCCGAAGCCCGATTCAATTTTTATAATCGTAAGATTTTCGAAAAACAGCTTAAGGAAGTATCCCGAACTATTGAAGAGAGCCACCTTGATTTAAACTCGAAAAGATATTTAGAGCGGAGTTACTTGTATCTAAATATAACCGGAGGGTTGTATTACAACTTCGATATGCAAAGCTTGACAGCTGATGCTGAAAAGATGTTCGAAATTATGTTATTCTATAAAATTCATGACTCTATCGGATATTTCCTCTACCTGTTTCTGTTACTAGTAGATAAAAACCTGGAGCAGTATGACAGGTTGGTGAAAAAATATAACACCATGTTTTATTCGGTAGAGAATAAAGATTACTTCCTTTTTTTAGAATCCTTAAGGCTTTTCCAAGGCCGGAAAAGTGAACAGGCTATAGCAAATTTGCTACACACTTCTTATTCTCATAGTCTTTATGTAGCTGCCTGGAGCAGGCTTTTAGAGATTAAAATCCATTCCGATGACGGAGACAACAGGTTGGTAAAAGTGCTGATTGATAGGGCAAAACGATTCCTGAAAACACATAAGGGTAATCGTTTGATATACGAGCCGATGATGAGTTTTCTGTTGAAGTTAGAAGGTAAAAAGATACTGAAAACCAGGGTGGAGCAGCCTAAATATTTTACCTACTACTCCTGAATTATGCAAAGTGATTGGGGCAATCCGGTTTTTATTTAAGTGTTTGGTTCTGTGTTTGGGTTGATTTTTGCTTTAAGTTAGCATTAAATAATCAACATGAAATATTCAGACGCTGGACCTGTCGGGTATATTTCGCTTTTGCTATTAGGTTTAACTTTTTATCAAAGCGCATCTGCCCAGTCGAATGGAGATTATCAAACCCGGTCAAATGTTACAGGCAATTGGAACGGAACCACTACCTGGCAAAAGTTTGTAACCGGGGCGTGGACAAATGTTACTACTTCACCCACCTCGGCTGATGGCCGAGTAACTATTACTAATGGCGCTATTGTGAATGTTACTGTAGCCGTAACGGTTGACGATGTTGTGATTGACCTGGGGGGTACAGTCGAATTAACTGCTGCTGCGACTGGTGGAATAACAATCGCTAACGGAGTGGGAACGGATTTTACCGTTAACGGTATTTATAAGCGCTCGAACACAGCCAATACTATAACGCTGAATGCAAGTGCCTCCATAGCTGTAAATCCCGGAGGGAAATATATTCACAATGTTGCCGGAGGCTCAGTGGCAACGGCCACCTGGGCCAGCGGCTCAGCGCTCAATTTTATTGGGGTTGGAGGTACGATGACAGCCGGCATGACTCAAAGTTTCGATACCGTAAACTGCAATATAAGTTCGGGTACCTTAAGGTTCGATGCCAGTGCTACCTGGAATACGCTGAATATTCAGAATACGGGCAGCGGAGTAGCTTACCTCAGTAATAATTCCACGGGCTATACTTTAACCCTTACTAATCTTACTGTTTCAGCAGGAGTATTTGCCATTGCGGGCAGCTTGCCGGCATCCTCCACTACGAACGCTATTATTACTGATTATTTCAATCAATCAGGCGGCACCTTCGCTATGTCGCGGACTACTACCAATGCGACTTTTACCATCAATAACAGTTTTAGCTTAAGCGGTGGAAGTTTTGAATTGGTTCACAATACCAGCAACACCTCTACCAACTTTGCATCTACGGTGAATATAAAGGGCGACTTTATACATACAGCAGGAACCCTTCAACATCTGGCAACATTATCCGGAACCAATATTACCGCTGCTATAAACTTTAACGGGACCGGAACTCAGAACATTGAAAGCACCGGACAAACAACCACTGTTCGCGATTTTATTTTGAATATTTCTCAAACAGGAGCCACTGCGACTGTAAATGTTCCTACCACCAAGACATTTGTTCTGGGCACTGCCTGCAAATTGACGGTGGCTAATAACGCGAGTGTTACTCCACCAACGGCTTATGAACTTAATGTTGTCGGACGGCTGAAGAACACGAATGGAAGTTCGGGGGTAGTTACGGTTAATGCCGGTGCAAACGTTTCGGTGGCGAATGGAGGGGTGTATGAACATAATGCAAATACCGGTAGTATTCCTATCCTAACCTGGATGACCGGTTCAGCTTTGGAAGTTACTGGTCTTAGTTCTACCTATGTAACTCCTATCACAGGGTTCGATCAAAGTTTTTATACCGTTACCTGGAACAATCCTTCACAAGGATATCAGGCTGACTTAAATTTAACTGCGAGCCAAAACTGGACTAATCTTAATATCATTTCTACCGGTTCTGATAATTCTTCGAATCAGGTAGTGAACGTGGGAAACGGCAGTACCCCTATAACTCTTACCGTGGCCAATTTCAGTATTTCAGGAGGGCGATTTGGAATAGCCGGCAGGGGAACACCGAACGGAGTAACCCAAACATTAATTCTGACAAATACTTATACGCAAACGGGCGGTGTGCTTGATATTTGCCGGCCTATTTTCGGAATGAATACTGCGGTGGGCATATTAGACATTCGAACAGCCAGTTTCGGACTGTCAGGAGGTTTTATTGAAAAGAGCGGCTCAGGAACTACTGCGGGAGTTGCCCTTATAAAATTCAACAGAGGCGGTGAAACAACGTTGACTTCGAATCTGGTCATCAGCAGAGGCGATCAGTGCTGCACTTTAATTGGTGACGGGCAGGTGGATATTTCGGTAGAAAGCGGTACAACGCTGAATACCGGAACTTACACGATTGGCAATACAACGGGCTATTCAACCTTCTTCGCTACGTTCAATTTAAAAAGCGGGGGAACTTTGAAAACTGCTAACACACAGGGAATTACAACTGCCGTTTCGGGGGCTGTGGGTTCTATACAGGTAACCGGCACCCGAACTTATAATGCAGCCGGAAATTACCGCTATTCGGGAACTGCTGCACAGAACACGGGTAATGGTCTTCCGGCTACCATCAATGGTTCATTCATTATTGATAACTCCTCAGCTTTGAGCGGAACGGGTGTTACGCTGTCGCAAACTACTTCTGTTTCGGGCGCTTCATCTGCATTTAGTTTAACCAACGGGAAGTTAACGACATCGAGCGGAGCTTATTTAGAATTGGATGTAAATGCTACCCTTACCGGTGGATCGGCTGCTTCCTTTGTAGATGGTATTTTAAGACGGAAAACAAATGCCGCCACGGAGTATGATTTTCCGGTTGGTGATGCTGCTTATTACAGGCCATGTTCTGTAATACCCAACAATACCAACGCTCATACTTTTAGTGCCGATTATGTCAATTCAGGCTATGGAACATATAATGTTACGTCTCCGTTGCTTAGTATTTCGCACAACGAATATTGGCTGATAAACCGTGTTACGGGAACAGACCCTGCTAAGGTGAGATTGTTTTGGGATAACAGTGTTTTCAATTCCGCTATATCCGTTGTATTACCTACCCAACCTGTTCAGTTAACCTATTTGCGAGCAGCTCGATGGAATGGAACATCGTGGGAAGAAAACGACCAATATGCCCGAACAGGAACCCTTACTTCGGGCTCGGTAACTTCTTATGCTTATTCCAGTTTCAGTCCTTTTACTTTTGGCGGAGGAGGCAGCTTTGCTTTACCTGTAGAGATGTTGTATTTTACGGCAGAGGCAATTGACAATAAGTATGTTCAACTAACCTGGTCGACTGCGGTGGAACTTAATAACGCGGGTTTCGAAATTCAAAGAAGCGAAGATGGCCTGCAATGGGATTCTATCGGTTGGATTTCAGGACATAATACCACTACCGAAACACAAACTTACTTTTTTGACGATCAAACGGTAAACCCGGACATAGTTTACTATTACCGTTTAAAACAGAGCGACTATGACGGGGCCTTTGAATACAGCGATATTGCTGCCTCGATTATTCATGGTGGTGACCTATTTTCTGCAGGCGAGTTGTATCCGAATCCGGCAAATAATGTGGCCAAATTGCATGCTGTAGTAACTGCTGCACAACCCATCGATTTTAAATTGTTTGACTACCTGGGCCGGTTGATAAATAAGAAGCAGTTGGAATGGCAAGCTGGTATGAATGAAATAGAGTTAAATACTGAATCAATGGCGCGCGGTAGTTATACGGCTATTTGCACCGGTGCTCAATTTACTTTTACGCGTAAGCTGATTATCAGCAAATAAGGAAAGATATTGATTCCTACGTAAAATCCATCCAAAATTAGCTGTGGTGGATTAACTCGCTCGGAGCATTTTTTTCAATGAGACTTTCGGTCGTGTTATCGAGCCGTTTCATGGAATATTTTCAAGCAATACTACTCCTCTGATTTCCATAATCTTGATTCAGACAGAGCGACAAAAACTTTTAAAATCGTACAAAAAATTTGGGGGTGGAGCTAATGGTCGAGTTATAGAACCTTTTCATGAAGGATTTCATGAGGTAGTTTTCTGGATAAAATCGAAGGTAAGGGCGCTTACAAATTCTTCTTCTTAAATATTCGCACCGACACAGCGAGTGGAAGAATAATCCAAACAAGCATAATGCCCAGCGTGTAGACCAAGCCAAAACTGCTGCCGAAAAACTGTTTGTAAACTGCCCCGGTAAACCCCATCAAGGCACTGATGTCGAGCTTCATCAACACCATTATGCGCGCCATGTCGATAGGGTTGAGCGAGGCAAGGGCAATAACCGCTTTTTCTAAAGGATAGTCGCTGAACGAAAACAAAATGCCCAGCACGATAGCATCGTAAATAACCGCAAAGTAGAACCACAGCAGCAGCGACATGCCAATACCTTTGGCCTTGTCGCGCATGGCCACGGAGGAGAAAAAAGCAATAGAAATAAACGACAGCGTAAGCCCCCCCCCCGACAGCAACAACACACCACCCATGGCATTGGGCGAATAGACCAGCATTGGCACCCCCACGCCAATAAGAAAAGCAGCCATCATAGAAAAGGCCACGCCCAGAAATTCCCCCAGCAAAATAGTGTTACGGCCTAAGGGCTGTGCCACCAGCAGCTCGATAAATTCATAAGCATTGTAAAAGTAAGTAGTGGTAAACACCACGCTGATAAGCGGAACTATAATGAGTACAATGCTCAATAAACTTACCACACTTTTGGCCCCATCGGTTTCTAAAGAAAAAAGCGCCAGCGACACCAGCAATAGAAACAAGGTGTAGGCTAGCAAGACCTTGCTGCGCAGAATATCGTAAACAACGTATTTGGCTATTTTAAGCATGGGCTTGTTCAGTCATTATTTTAGCAATGGCTTTTCCTAATTTCTCTTCGCCTGTTTCGGCCTTCAGGTCGGCAATGATTTTGTAGAAATTGATTTTGCCTTCAAACAAATACATAATCTTATCAGCCATCTCTTCCACTTCGCTCATTATGTGCGAAGTTACAATCACCAGTTTGCCATCGCGCTTGGCCTTCAACACTTTTGCTTTCAAAGTCTCAGAAGCCACCGGGTCGAGCCCCGCAGTAGGCTCATCGAGAATTAAAACCTTGGGGTTGAAAAGAAATGCAAGAGCCGCGCTCACCTTTTGAGTAGTGCCGCCCGAAAGTGTGCGCATCGGTTTATCGAACATAGCAGGCAGTTGAAACTCGTGCATCAGTTCTTCATCCAAAGCTGTAGAGGATTTGCGCAGGTCGCGCATCATGGCAAACAGTTGGCCTATCTTCATGTTCTCGGGGTAGCGGCCAATCTGCGGCATATACCCAATATGATGGCGGTAAGAAAAATCATTCGCCACATCCAGGCCATCAAAATAAACTTTGCCTTTGTCGGGCACCACCATGCCCAATATACTTTTAATCAGAGTGGTTTTGCCCGAACCATTCGGGCCGATAACACTTACTACCTCGCCACCTGCAAAAGAAGTGTTCACTCCCCTCAATACATGTAGTTTACCAAAATGTTTCTCTAAGTTTTCTGTCCGTATCATTTCTGCGAAATCATTTTCATGAGTGGTTTGTCATCTACAAAAGTCTCGGGCACAATACTCGGTATGTTCTTCTCTGCCCTGTTCAGTATATCAATTGTAAAACTGCGCATCAACATAACCGCATAAGGCATTTGCTCTACCAGCACTGAATATAAACTAACTGGGCGATAAGGAATATCACCAACCTTATCGCGATTCAAATCATAACCCTCGTATTTGTCCCAGTAATTATTTTCAAAAAGATTCTCCTTCAACTCGCCATTGGTGGAAGCATCAAAGGTGTTGCCCGCAAAATTGTTGCGCACAAAAGTATCGAGCCGGCAGTTGGCCATCACCTTCATGGCATATCCATTTTTGGTAAAGTTATTTTTCTCAAAGCGCATGTTCGTTCCGCCTTCCATCGTTACCCCAATCGTGTTGTTTTCGAAACTATTTCCGTTAATAATTCCGTTGCTCATGTCTTTTAGCAAAAGACCATAAGATGCATCGCCCCAGTTGTTTTGAAACTTGTTGTTGAACATGTGAACGCCCTTGCTATACATCACAGCCACACCGGTGCCATTGTTCGTGAAGGTATTATTCTCATAAATATCATTGTCAGAGAACATAAAATGCACCCCATATCTGAAATTCTTTTCGCAGTAATTATTCTGAATGAAACAATGCTTCGCAAACTCCAGATAGATTCCATCGCGGTGTCCTTCCAGGTGACAGTCTTCAATTTGCACGCTGTCACATTTCCATAGATGAATACCATTGCCGGTATCGCTATTGCCATAGTTGGCGCCTTTGCTCTTGCAGTTTTTTACCAGAATGTGTTTCGAATCGCTCAAATAGATTCCGAAGTAGGTATTGAAAAGAACGCAGTCCTCAATCTTCACATCCTTCGATTTAAAAACACGAAGCCCTGAATAATCTTTCATACTGCCGCATTTGCTATTGCGTATTTCTATGCCTATAATATTTACATGGTCGCTCATAACCACCAGCACCTCGTCTTTCAACTGCCCATCCAAGGCCGGCCTGTTTTCACCAATAACAGTGAGAGGTTTATTGATAGTTTCATTCATGCAGGTGTAGATGCCTTTCTTAATAAGAAGTGTATCGAAAGGTTTTGAAACAGCGATGGCCTGTTTCAATTCTTTAATTTCGCATTGATTACAAAGCGTAATCACTTTCGCTTCGCAAAAAAGAATAGACACCAGAAGAAGAAGAGAAAAGATATATCGCATGAATTAAAATTGGATGGCTACAACCTTATCCCACAAGATTAACTCTCCTTGCAATTCCTTTTGAACTTTTTCGGCATCCCCATGGTTTTTAAAGGCAGCCAAATGGCCGCCCATGGGGCTGTTTACTTCTCCACCATGAAGAAAGAATGATTTATCGGCCTCCATCAATTCAGTTGGATTCGAGTAGTTGACAATTAATGTCTTGTCCACTTGAAAATCTTTGTCAGCATTCATATACCCTACCATGCACTCACCCGAATCAAACTTAATGGCCTTACCTCTTTTATTTATCAATTCTGCTCCAAATTTTTTATCCATGATAGTCATCTTGCAAAACTCACAGTAATCCTTCCCAAAGTTAATGGCGGGTGGTTCACTATTGCAAGATGAGAGAGAAAATAAAGCATAGGCCATAGCGTATAACAGAACCCCTTGCATTTTATGATGTCTGCGGTATTTGGTCAATGGTTTTGTATTTATCATTTTTTTCGAAACATTTCATAGATCAACAAAGCAACAACTACAATAGCTGGTCCAATAATAAGCCATCCTCCAGTATCAGGAAAAGAACCCGCTAAAAAATTAAGTAGTTGTTTCCATCCAAACATAGGCGGCTGGTAACTCATGCCTGGCAGCTTAATGGCTGCATGTGGGTCGAGGTTATGTCCATACTGATATTCCCAATGCCAGAAATCATACATGCCCCAGACTCCGCTGGCAATCAAAACAGAAGTGAAAATCCAAAGCATAAATCTCTTTCCGATGGTGGCCGTTAAAAGGCCCAGCACCACAAAAGCCCAAATAATCCATGGCATAATCTTAAACTCAGGAAAGTTTTCTTCCTTAATCTGTGCCATGCCTATGTAGTGATTCAAATTGTTTATCTTGTCAATGTCGCCACCAATCTTATGACTCCAAATTTCCATTTTCATCCCTTCAGGATATTGCGGTGCCTCCAGTTGAATCTGCCACACCGAAACAAAGTTGGATGGAATCATAGCGAGCGCGCACACAGCAATAATTATTCTTGTAAATATTTTTAGCTTCTTCATTTTATGAGATTGAAATACAGGACGGGAAAATCAAAAAAAGAAGGGAACCGTCCTGGTTCCCTTCCTGTCAACTATAAACCTATTCTTCGCCTGTAGAAAACTTGAGAGCAGCAGTACTGCCCGCAGGCGACACGCGTACATAACCCTGCATTTCCTGATGCAATGCCGAACAGAAATCGGTGCAATACATTGGGAATACACCGGCTCTTTCAGGAGTCCATTTTAAAGTAGCGGTTTCTCCAGGCAATACCAACAACTCCGAATTATTAGCACCCTTCACAGCAAATCCGTGAGGAACGTCCCAATCCTGTTCGAGATTAGTTACGTGAAAAAAAACATTGTCACCCACTTTTACACCTTCGATATTATCCGGTGTAAAGTGTGAACGAATGGCTGTCATGTATACATGAACATCGTTTCCGTTGCGAACTACCTTTGCCTCTTTTTCATTCTTTGCCGCATACTTGTGATTGTTGCTATCCAGCTTAAAGAATTTCACTTCGTGTTTAGTAATCAATTCGGCAGGACAAGCTTGTGCATAGTGCGGCTCTCCAATCGTAGGGAAATCAAGCAACAACTGCATCTTTTCTCCGTCAATAGAATACAACTGTGCTGATTGTGTTAACTCGGGGCCTGTTGGCAGGTAACGATCCTTGGTAATCTTGTTCAACGCAATTACATACTTGCCATAAGGATGAATGTTGTCACCCATTGGCACACATAAGTGACCAATGGAATAGTAGGTAGGAACGCGATCAAGAACCTTTTTGGTTTTCACATCCCATTTCACAATTTCAGATGAAACGAAGAACGAGGTGTAAGCATTTCCCTTATCGTCAAATTCTGTATGCAAAGGACCAAGACCCGGTTTCTCCACTTCACCATCTAAGGCAGCTTCGTATTTAATTACAGGAACACCATCATAGTCACCATCGAATGCTTTATCGGCTATTGCCTTTTGCATTTTGGTGAATGAATAAACCGGAATCACAGCAGCCAATTTACCTGATGCACAGATATACTCTCCTGTGGGGTCAACATCGCAACCATGGGGAGATTTAGGACATGGAATGAAATAACAAACGCCAGGAAGGTCTTTTACATCCATTACAGTCACTTCTTTTTCCATAGTAGTAGTGGCAGTATGAGTCTTTTCGTCCATCACATTGTGTGCATAGTTAGCGGCCCACTTCATTCCTTTTCCTTGTGCCAAATACTCTTCTGCCTTTTTCCAATTCACAGCCATTATAAAATCTTTATCGCGCTGCGAAGCATTTACCTCTAAGAGAGTATGCGCCTTCTCGCTATTGTAGCAACTGAAGAAACTCCAACCGTGCGATATACCTTTCCCTGCTCTTGATAAATCATAATCAACTCCAGGAACCAACAACTGAAAGTTCAGTTTCATGTGCCCTGTTTGCGGGTCCACTTTGATGTAGGAAATAGTACCCTTGAATTTTTCTTTATATTCAGCAATAGCGGCATCACCATCTTTATCATAAGGAATGGAGAAGCGAGAGGCGCCAACAACATATTCCGTATTTTGAGTGATAAAAGGGGAAGCGTGATTTCCTCCGCAGTTTGGCAACTCAATAATTTCAGTGGTTTTGAAAATACCTAAATCCATACGGGCAATACGGGGAGTGTTGTTCGCATTAATGAATAACCAACGGCCATCATCCTGACCATCGGTGCGGGACAACTGCGGGTGATGGCTATCATCCCAAGGAGTGTAGCCATGCGAAGTCATCAACATTGGTTTTGTCTCTTCGTTGTAACCATAACCGGTTTCAGCATCTTGAGAAAATACCGGAACTTGCTTCAGCATTCTACCGGAAGGAAGGCCATAAACCCCAACTTGGCCACTAAAGCCTCCTGAAGTAAATAGATAAAGTTCATCCTTTTTGCCTGGTGCAACATACACCTTTTTTGCGGCATCACCTGACAGAGCTGAATCTACTTTAGGCGGTTTGCAACTGGTAAAAAGACCTGCTGCAAAAAATCCTGCTGTAATGAACAGAAGATTTTTGATTGAAACGTTTTTCATTTTTTATTGATTTTATAGTTATTGATTATTAATTACTTTTTTGCCTCTTCTTTACCTTCGTTATCATTTTCTCTCAAATACTCCAGAATTTGCTTCGCCTGATCATCACGTACATCCTGAAAAGTCATTTGTGTTAAGTGTTCAGCCAGCAAATCTTTGGCTGTAGGATCTTTCTGTGTCATTTCAACAGGGTTAGTCATCATGTTGAGTATCCAAGCGGGTTGCCTTCTTTCTGTAACACCTAATAAACCTGGACCAACGACCTTCTTATCAGTAGCTTTATGGCAAGCTGAGCATTTCGCTTCAAATACGACTTTGCCTTGAGCGGCTAATTTTTTATCTAAAGCAGCTAGGCTTATGTTTTTGAATTTACCAATTCCTTGCCCATCGTCTTTCGGAGCATCCTGCACCATGCTTTGAGGAGCTTCGGTGCTTTCTTCGGTTTTCTTTTCGTTGTTTCCACAGCTACTAATAAAGAACAGCGCTGCGACTGTTGCGAGTGTGAGGATTTTACTTTTCATTTTTTACTTTTTGTTTCGGATGCAAAAATGCACAAGCGACAAAACGTATTAAATGAGGGAGGTCAAGGATGGGTATGATTAAAGTCAATAAAAAGACCCGTTTGTCTTTTATTGCTAGTGGCAGCCTAGTTGCTAAGGTATGTTCTGCCGCTTACAATGCTCATGGCTAAGTCTTGAACAGACTTTGTCATCAATAAGTTCTTCAAACGTTGGGAGTAGCTTTTAAATTCATTATGTATAGGACAGGGATGGTCTTCCGAACATTCTTTTAATCCAAGGCCGCACCGCTCAAAGGCATGCTTTCCATCCATTGCTTCAATTATTTTGATGACAGGAATTGCTTCCGCCTCGGAGTCAATATAAAAACCACCTCCGGGTCCTTTTGAGGAAAGAATAATACCCTGACGAACTAAAGTTTGAAGGATTTTTGCTGTAAATGCCTCGGGCGAATCAATTTCCGATGCAATTTGCTTTATGCCAACTCGAGAACCATCTTTCGTTTCTATACAAATATGAATAGCCGCTTTTATAGCATACTCACAACTTTTCGAAAACATCATAAGGCTGTTAAGTTACAGGTTTCAAACTTTCTTCCAACAATATTGCCTTCGGGAAAAGAATATTGTTTTCCAAATGGATGTGCTGAAACAAATCGTTTTGGAACTCCTTTAACTTGGCATATAATACCCGATAGGTATTACATGCATAATCCGGTGGAGTAAAATTGTTGCTTAATGCTTGAATGCTTTTCATCAAACTTCCTGCCGAATCATGTTCCTGTTCCATCATTCTAATTGGATTTTTTACGGTGCCGAAATGAGAGGAATGAAACTTCTTCAACTCTGCTATGCTGTATCGCTCCATGTTTTTGATATAAGGAAATAGCACAAGTTCCTCCTTCTTCATGTGGATGGTCAGTTCCTCCACCACCTCTTTCCACAGTTTGGCTATGTCTTTGGTTTCAGGGCTGTGGTTACCATGCACTCGCGCTACCTTTTCCGCAAATTCGGTGATGAGGCTAAGGTTATTGTTTACATAGCTGTGATGTACATTTAAAATATAGTCAGCTAAAAATACAAGCGACCAATCGTTGAAGTTATGCGTAGCATCTTTTGGTTGATTCTGCAAAGCCAGAATCTCATTCTCCAATATCTCTGCATTTAGATTCTTTTCAATGCAAACTTTGGCAATGCTTTTCTTACCACCGCAGCAAAAATCAATTCCGTGTTTCTTAAATATTTCTGCGGTGCGGTAATCGTTGGCTACTAATTCAGCCACAGTTGCGTTATTTAATGTTTCTGTTTCCATATTGTTTGTTTCAATTCATGTAAGTAAAGGAAGAATCAATGTCTGCGAGATGTGTGTTTATGTTTTTTAAAGCTGCTTTCGACTTCTGCATATCATCACCATGCAGCGTTTGTACTTCGGATTTAATATTATCAAGCTTCTTGCAAAGCAAATTTTTAGTTTCCGGATTTAAGCGGCAATAAGTAGTTACACGCTCGGCATGCATTTGCATTAAATCGCCAAACTCCTGATAGGCTTTTAAGTTTTCTAGTTTTTTTTTGTTGCTGAGCAGCGTGAAGTTTTCAATGGTATTGCGCATGCTCTTAAGTTCCTGCGCAGTAGTAAAGTCGGTGGTATATTTCCCATCTTTATATACAGAGATAAAATTTTCTTGGTTGGTAGATGTGGAATCAGATGCTGTTTGATTGTTGCAACTTGACAATAGGCAAACAATAAAAAGGAAGGAGATTAGCTGGTTCATAATAGAAGATGCAATTATCTTCTATTGTCGGTAAGGGTTGTATGATTAAGAAAAGGCAGTGGACTGAGTTTTGTCATTTACTAAAAAAGGAGTAGAGGATATGTTTGTCCTCAATTAAAATAAACAAAATGAAAAAAGCATTTCTAGGGCTGATGATTGCAGCAGCATTAACTTCCTGCAACAACAAACAAACTTCTGAACAAGCTACAACAACAGATGAGAGCGCTGCTCCAGCCGCAGGTCAATCGGCTGTGCAAGACGATCAAAGTCAAAAGGATGTAGTGAAAGTGGCAGTTGGTTCTAAAGACCACACTACTTTAGTAGCTGCCTTAAAAGCTGCGGAATATGTAGATGTGCTTTCCAATGCCGGACCGTTTACCGTATTTGCCCCTACTAACGATGCCTTTGCTAAACTTCCTGCCGGAACCGTTGAGGGCTTAGTGAAACCGGAAAAGAAAAGTGATTTAAGAAATATTCTGGAATACCATGTAACTACCAGCTCTTTGAAAGAAGAATGGTTAAAAGATGGAATGACCATTGGTATGGTTAATGGAGGTAAGGTAACGGTCAAGAAGAGTGCTGACGGAAAGATTAAAATTAACGATGTCAATGTATTAGCTGCAGTTCCTGCATCGAACGGAATGGTGTATGTGATAGATGCCGTGTTGTTGCCACCTACAAAATAAAACATAAGAAAAATATGAAAATGCAAAAGGTCTTCTTTCTGAGGGCCTTTTGCATTTTTGGTAATTGTTTTATCCAGCAGGATTAACGCACCCGTGCTTAACAAGGCTTAAGACTATCAACAGAAACTTTCAAAAGATCGCCAAAAGCATTGAGTGCAGCATATACTTGAGTCATCAACCTGTACCTATAGAAAGGGGCGAATGAAAATTTCACTGGCCCTTCAATCGAATCAATACTGTAAGTCAATTTTTCGTGTAAGTGTCAGCGTTCCTATTTGAATTTTGGCTACATAGGTTCCGCAACTCAAACCTGATAAATCAATGTTTACTTTGTTAGCTGCTGCTAAGTTTTCAAATGTTCTTACGTTTCTTCCCAGTAAATCGTAAACCCCAACATTTACAGTATTCCAGTTTTTGTTTTCGAACCATAAGGAAACCATGCCGGTGGTTGGATTGGGGAATACAGTCACTGCATTCTCTCCACTCACATCGTTTATCCCTGTTCCACTGAAGGTAGACAACCAGCTTTTACCATCCAATTTCCATGCTGCCTGCTCTTCCGGTTTTACTCCGGTATCATATATTAGATGGTGTAGTGCTGTTACCGCAATATCAGATTGAACAGGAGACTGCTTAAGCAAAGCGGTGTCAACTCCTGACTGATTGAAAATGCCAATGATGAGCGGATTGTAGGTGCCCGGGTCAGCTGCTGTAATTTGTTGGTGGGTTACACCTGCTCCGTTAGCAATCCACCAAATTTGACGCTCTTGCAAACTGTTGCCTCCGTGTCCGGTTCCAGTTCCTCCATGATCGGTAGTAATGAGGATCAACCAATCTTCAGTGGCATAGTTAGTCCGACTGTAAAGGGCATTCAATACAATTCCAATTTTGCTATCCACATTTTCAATAGCCTGTATGTACGATGGATTAGTTGGACTGAATCCGCTGGAATGGCCTGTTAAATCAACGGCATCGAAATACACAAACATGCAGTCTAAATTCGGGTCAACAATTTCGGTTGCGGCAACTGCAGCAGTAGAAGCACCATCGCCATCGGGTGTTTTTAATTTTTTATTCCATCCATCGTTGTAAACGTTATCGCTCATTGGGGCCCACTCCACTACCTGCACGCATTGTAAATTTGGTTTCAACTCTTTGGCCCGTGTTGGGAAGTAAGGATATGAATTGAAGTTGCTTCCTGTATAGGTATTTGAAGTAACTCCGTGTTTGTTCCACCAGGTACCTGTCATAATAGTTGACCAGGAAGGTCCAGAAACGGTGATGCCGCAATGCCAGGCATCATAGGTAAAGAGCCCGCTTGCGATTAGTCCGTCAAGCACTGGTGTGTTGGCCTGTTGCAAGGCATCAGAACGACAACCATCTATTCCTATCACTAATACTTTTCTGTTTTGCGAGGCAAAAGCCATTTGCACCGTTAGCGCAAAAACCATGACTATGTAAAATGTTTTTTTCATAAAGCTTTGTTTTGTTTTTATTAAAAATTTAAGGAGGTTACAATTCATATTTAAATCCGATTTGCCCACGCTGTCTGTAATATTCTGTTCGAACCGGTCTGTTTTTATTGCCCATAAATTCAACATAAGGAGCATCGAGCAGATTGTTCATTTCGAAATACACGGTAAAGTGTTTTTTAAAATCATAGCTCAACTGATAGTCGAGCGAATACATTTCGCCTTGAAATACATCAAAGTCCGTATCCTTATGCAGCAGTCCTGTTCCCTTAACTGAAGCCAGATTCAATTCCTTTAAATAGGCACCGGTATAGTTTAAGGCCAGTCGGGTATTGATGCCATATTTTTCATAAAACAGCGAGATGTTATAAAGCAAGGGTGTCTGTTCGGCCATTGCTTGTGAAGCATAGCGACCCGGCACCTGCATTCTCGAAAGTGAATAGGTAATATTAGCGCTGATACCGAAGCCGGAACCCCAGGATGGAATAAAATCAAACTTACGTTGAATATTTCCTTCTACGCCCCAAACCCAGCTTTTACCTGCGTTGGTTGCAGATTTGAATAGAATACCTGTACGCTGATCAAAATCGGATTGTGTGGTTTGGAAGATATGGTCGGTAATATATTTGCCGTAAGTGCCTATCGAGAACATGCCCTTGTTGCCCCAAAAGTATTCATACATCAAATCGAAATTGTAACTGTAACTTGGTTTTAATTTTGGGTTGCCGAAAACAAACTCAAATTCGCTATACTTAATTACCGCAAAACCCGGCTTTACTTCTGCAAAGTTCTGGCGGTGATAGGTTCTCGAAACCGCAAAACGAAGGTTCATTTTTTCATTGATGCTGTAATTGAAATTAACAGCCGGAAGTATGGCCAGGTATTTTATATCAGTGGATTGTTCAATTGCAGGATAGTAGATTACACCCAAGGCTGTGTCAATTTCGTATTTCGTGCTTAGCGTGTCAGAAGTCACATGAATGTTAGAATGCTCTAACCGAATACCGGCCACCACATTAAAACGCTTGGCAAACTTTGCATCCACCATCAAGTAACCTGCCGTAGTCATTTCACGATATTTATAGGAGGAACCTACCCATTGATTGAACTCCGGATTTTTTTCATTCATACTAATTTCTCTTAATCGACTGCTGTACTGATTTAGAAAAGATTGCTGTTGGTCCTTGGTTAAGAAAGGCATGAAGGTTCCTTTATAGGGACTGCCGAATTCCTTCAAAAAACCACCGCGTTCATCAAACGCACTAGTTTGCAGTG
>CANJVG010000081.1 GCA_947478005.1 Bacteroidota bacterium | reverse complement strand
GGTAGTTCTTACCGCAGCAGCGGCCATATTAGGTTTGATTCCGTTGGCAATTGGGTTGAACATGGACTTCGCTACTTTGTTCAGCGAATTTAACCCTCACTTTTATTTGGGAGGCGATAATGTTGCGTTCTGGGGACCTCTTGCCTGGACGATGATTTATGGTTTAGTCATGGCAACTTTCCTTACTCTGCTGGTGGTGCCAACTATGTATATGCTAGGATTTAAAACCCGTGCATGGTTCAGAAGGAAATTTGCGAAGGCCTAATGATTGAATAAAATAAAAAGGGTCAGACATTGCGTCTGACCCTTTTTATTTCCTCCCTGTTATGATTGCTTCTTACCAATAGATAAACTCTTGAAGTAAATATATTTACGTTTGACCCTTACAAAATTACAACTATGAAGTTTTCGGAAATGAATTACACCCGGCCTGATTTGCAAAAGCTGGAAACGGAATTTAATACTTTGCTTGGAAAATTTGATGGTGCCACAACATCGGAGGAGCAACAGAATGTGCTGGCCGAAATCAATGAGCTGAAAAAGGAGTTCCAAACTTTCTCTTCCCTGGCTTCTGTTCGCAACTCTATTGATACCACTAATGCATTTTACGAAGCAGAGCAGGATTTTTTTGATATAAATGAGCCTACTATCAAGGACTTGAATACAAAGTTTTACAAGGCTCTTGGTTCTTCAAAATTTAAAGATGACCTGAAGAAAAAATTCGGCAATCAGTTGTTTAAACTGGCTGATGTGAATTTGAAAACTTTCGACACTTCTATCATTGAAGATTTGAAAGAAGAAAATAAGCTAGGTACGGAATACACAAAACTAGTTGCCAGTGCAGAGGTTGAATTTAGGGGTGAGAAGCTGAACTTGTCTGCTCTTAGTGCATTTGGCGAATCAACTGACCGTGAATTGCGCAAAGATGCTTACAAGGCCAACTGGAGTTTCTTTGCACAACACGAAGAAAAGTTTGATGAGGTTTTTGATAAGCTCGTGAAGGTGCGCACACGCATTGCCCGAAAATTAGGCTACAAAAACTTTGTAGAGCTTGCCTACTATCGCATGGCCCGAACGGATTACAATGCGGATATGGTGGCGGTCTTTCGCAATGAAGTGTTGAAAAATGTAGTTCCGCTTTCGGCTAAGCTACGGGAAAAACAAAGAGAAAGAATCGGACTCGACAAATTGAAAGTTTACGATTTCAGCCATAACTTTAACTCAGGAAATCCTAAACCTATTGGCACACCGGAGGAAATAGTAGCGAACGGACAAAAAATGTATGCCGAACTTTCTCCTGAAACCAAAGTGTTTTTCGATTTTATGGTGAACAATGATTTGATGGATTTGGTAAACAAGAAAGGGAAAGCAGCGGGAGGTTATTGCACTATGTTTCCGAAGTTTAAATCACCGTTCATTTTCGCTAACTTTAATGGAACGATAGGCGATGTAGATGTGTTGACGCATGAAGCCGGTCATGCTTTTCAGTGTTTTGAAAGCCGCAATTTTGAAATTGAAGAATATTACTGGCCAACTATGGAAGCCTGTGAAATTCACAGCATGAGCATGGAACACCTTACTTATCCCTGGATGAATCTGTTTTTTGGCAGCTATACAGAGAAGTATAAATCGGTGCATCTTTCAGCGACTGTTCATTTTCTTCCCTACGGAGTTTCGGTTGATGAATTTCAGCATGTGGTTTATGAAAACCCGGACATGACTCCTGCTGAGCGCAAAAAGGCATGGCTGGAAATTGAAAAGAAATATCGCCCATGGCTGGATTATGATGGAGTGGATTATCTGGAGCGCGGAGGTTTCTGGCAACGTCAGGGACATATATACCGCAGCCCTTTCTACTATATCGATTACTGTTTGGCTCAACTTTGCGCGCTTCAGTTTTTAAGCAAAAGCCAAAAGGATTTTGGCGCGGCATGGAAAGACTATCTGCGTCTTTGCCAGGCAGGAGGTAGCGATTCTTTTTTGGGTTTAGTAAAACTTGCCGGCCTTCATTCGCCTTTTGAGAGCGGAGTAATGGAACCTTTGTTTAAAGAGGTAGAAACTTATCTGAACGGATTGCAGGTGTAAGAAAACTTACCCTGACTAAGATTTGACTATTTGACAACCTTTCCAAACTCTCTCGGCCATGCTCCACAGCTGGCGCTGGCGCTAAGGACAAATGATTAGGACTTTCAAGGAAAAAATAAGATGAGGAGTCTTTTTTTGCCAAAAACAGGAGGTTTTTAGCCTAAAAGCCAGCTATTGCTCCCATACTTCTCGTTGAAAAGGTTTTTAATACACTAAATTGGGTCTTTAGTCCATTAGAGAGCCTCTCTAATGAATTAGAGCCGCCTTTTAGTCCACCAAAACGACACTTTAATGCATTAAGATCAGTCTTTAGTTCACTAAATAGGCTCTTTAATGCATTAGTGCCATCCTTTAATGCATTAAAAGGAGAACATAATGCATTAGATGCACACTTTAGTGCACTATTGTCACTCTTTAATTCATTAGAAGGTCTCTCTAGTGCACTAGAGAGACCCAATAGTGCCTTAGAAATTGCTTTCAATCCATTAGAGTGGAATTCTAATTGATTGCCTTCTCCTCATCAAAAAGAAAGGCACTATCAGGTAAATAAAATAGGGCTGCAGCAAACTGATAAACGAAACGGCAGAAGCTGCAATCAATAACATTGGCGCCAGGATAAACGAGCGCTTCACATTATGCATTACGTTTCGCTGGTCGTAATGGCTGAGCAAATGATATTTTGCCACATAGAAATACATCCAAACCTGCATAAGCGAGGCCAGTGTTACTACCAAACCGAACAAAAGAACCGCAGGACGGTTGTGCAGATATTCACTCATCAAAGCGGTGGGGAAAGGTAAAAGCTGATGAGAAGAAGAAATATATTGTTAAGCCAAACCATACCCTAATCAATTTTATCGGCCATGCGAAACAGATTATGATGCCGTACCCACATTACCGATATAAAAAAGAAACTCGCTATCCAGCTAATAATTTTGGGTGCTATAGCGGCAAGAGCACCTAACAATTCCTCCGAACTCTCATGGTCTTGCGGGTGAGGAATTTTTATTTCCAGCACCAGCAGCGGTACAATAATAGCAAACACGCCATCGCTGAAAGTTTCGGTGCGGTGCTTATGAATTTTCCAAAGTTGGAATCGTTTAAAGATGGACATCGGGCGAATTTTTCTGAAAAATTAGAAACATTTTCGGCTTCCAAAAACAGAAACTTAGTTAAGATAGTTTACCAGATGAAAAATATCATGCCGCCATTTTTTTTTATTCTGTATCATCGCGGTCTGAAAAAAACCTTTACTCTAGCGAACAATGAAAAAAACCACGGCTCCTTCTGCTCCCAAATTTTTTGCTCCCGATTGGCCCAAAGAAGGACCCATTGATTTAAAAATTCACGACTTACCCCATGCCTCTTCCTCTACCGAGTGGTGGTATATGCACACGCACATCGTTACAAAAGATAACCGCGAACTCTCGCTATTTGCCTCTTTCTTTCGCCATGCTATTGATTTCGATAAAAAAACAAACAAACCCAACTATGCGCACTCTGTTATTTGGGGTATTTCGGATGTAAAAAACAAAAAGTATCACACTGTTTCACTGGTAGATAAGCGCGCACCCAAGCTTGGTTTAGAGCGTTTGAAAAAAGGCGAATTGGTTAAAGACCCCTTCATTCGCAGGTCGGCTATCGAAATGCTTAGCAAAGGAGTAATGCCTTATCCCGATGAATTGTTGTTGAAAGACCCCGTTATTTCGAATAAGACCTTGAGTTTAAATTTTGACGGCAACACGTTTAAGAAATTAGAAGACGGCTCTTATGCGCTTCATCTCTTTCATAAAGATTTACAGATAGGTGCCGATATAAATTTCAAACCTCAAAAGCCACCTACCCGCCATGGCGATGATGGAGTGGTGCGCGGAGTTTCAGCCGAGGATATGTTCTACTACTTCATTCCACGCTGCAAAGTAACCGGCACGGTGAAGCTAAAAAAAGAGAAGCTAGAAATTAAATCGGCCACCGGTTGGTATGACCATGAATTTGGCTGCCATCCCGAAAAAGATAAAGGCAAGAAAGACGACATGAAAAAAGATGTTTCATGGAACTGGATTGCTATGCAGTTTGATAACGGATGCGAGTTAACCGCGTATGATTTGATGGATCTAAAGACCGGAGAAGACTGCGGTTCGTTCGTTATTCTCATTGACGAAAAAGGCAAAAGACATCACTCCAATAAATTTCACCTGAAACCCGTTGGCGAACTGTGGACCAGCACACGCACCTTCAACGAATATCCAACTACCTGGGTTTTAGAAGCACCCGAGTTTGGTTTAAAGGTGAAAGCAGAAGCGGCTTTCCCCAATCAGGAATTTGCAACAGTTATTTCCAAGCCTGCGTTCTGGGAAGGCCGAATGGATATTACGGGCACCATGAAGGGCAAAAAAATCAGTGGCCCGGGCTACATAGAGCGTCACGGTTTTGTGAACAGCAGCAACATGAAAGAGTTTTTGAAAGCTGTTTCAAAAGCCACACTCAACTCGGTAAAAAGAATTCTTCCGCTTGAATTTGGTCAGGAAAAATTTGAAGAACTCGTTTCGAAAAAAGGAAACAAGCACCTCACCAAAGGATTAGATAAAGAGGCCTACATAGAAAAACTCATCAAACCTATTCGCGAAATAACCGATCGTAGCGGTAAAAGCTGGCGCTCATATGCAACCATTGCTTGTTGTGATGCTGTAGGCGGAAACTCACAGGTGGCTATTGATTGGTTGGCTTTACCCGAGTTGATGCACGTAGGTTCCTTGATGGTAGATGATGTGCAGGATAAGTCGTTGGTGCGTAGAGGAGGTCCTTCTGCCCACATGGTGCATGGCGATGCCATAGCCATTAACTCAGGCACTGCCGCTTATTTCGTGGGACAGTATTGCATTTACCACGTAGATAAATCATTCGAGGAAAAAGTTCAGATTTATAACTGGTATTTCGAAGCGATGCGCGCATCACACAGCGGACAAGCCATGGATATCTATGGTCTTGATTACATGATGCCAAAAGCATTGAAAGACGATAGCGTGGCTAAACTTTTACAGGAAAGAGTGATTGCAACGCATCGTTTAAAATCTGCTGCACCGGCAAGCTACCTCGCGCGCATCGGTGTTTTGTTAGGTGAAGGAACCCAGGAGCAAACCGATGCCATGGGCGATTACTTTGAAGCCCTCGGCATTTCGTTTCAAATAATTGATGATACGTTGAATTTGAAAGGATTCAAAGACCATTTAAAAACTAAAGCAGAAGATATTACTGCGGGCAAAATCACCTACCCTATTGCTAAAGCAATGGCGGTATTGAACAAGAAAGACCGCAAACGTTTGTGGGAAATTGTAAGCGCAAAAACTTCAGACCTTGGCTTAATTGCAGAAGCTGTTGCCTTGCTTGATAAGCACAACGTAATTGAAACCTGCGAAACCGAAGCCAAAACAATCTTAGAACGTGCCTGGAAAAAAGCCGACCCACTTCTCCGTGATTCTATGGTCAAGTTGAACCTTCGTGCCTTTAGCTGGTTCGTTTTAGAAAGGACGTATTGATTTGACGCTGTAATGTTGGCAACGGTTTTTCACTTTAAATCGTTTTAGAGGTATGAAAAATCTGTTTCTTCTTTTAGCTGTGCTTCTTTTTATTTCCGCTTGCTGTAAGAAAAAAAACGAGCCTTTGCAAAACCTTTGTGCCGAACCCGAAATTGGCATGGGAGATTGCATCACCGACTCAAATCAATTGAAGCTGCTGTTGCCAGGTCAATGGCGTTGGACACAAACAATCAATAGCTGGACGCAGCAAAAAACAAATCCCTGCACCGATACCTTTAATTATGCCTACGAGTTTCTTGGTAACGGGAATTTGAAAGTTTACGAAAACGGAGTTTTTACCTCTAATGCTCATTACACTTTCTATCAAAACTATGGATCGGGCATTTCAATTACAGATACATTTACTTCCGTTCATCCTATGGCACATGGGGCAAGAGGTGGGGTAAGAATTTGCGGTCAATATCTAATCATTGACAATTCGCCTGTAGACGGCCCCAAGACTATCTTTATTCGAAAGAACTGACGAAAGTTTTAGACCAAAGTTTTTCTTTTTCTCCCCTACTCCGCTAAGTTCGCGCCTGCATTTTTGTATTTTGTCTTAATACTTATTACTAACTACTTAATACTTCTTCAATGTCTGTTAGCCAATTCAATTTTCCAACCACCATCCGTTTCGGAGCCGGTGTAGTAAAAGAACTTCCCGATTATTTAAAGAAACACAACATCAGCCGTCCCCTCTTGGTTACTGACCCGAATGTGGCGCAACTTGGTTTCTTCAAAGCCATCGTGGATGACTTAAAAGCAAAAGGCTTTGCGGTTGAAACTTTCAGCAATATTCACAAGAACCCGGTGAAAAGCGATGTGTATGCCGGCAGCGATGCTTATGACAATCACAAAGCCGACTGTATTGTTGGCATTGGAGGTGGTGCCGGACTCGATGTAGCGCGAGCGATTCTTCTTCGCATCAATCACCGCGAAGATTTATTTAAGTATGACGATTTGATTGGTGGTGATATATATGTAACAAATGATGTTCCCCATTTTGTAACGATACCCACCACTGCCGGAACTGGGAGCGAAGTTGGAAGAAGTGCAATTATTGCAGATGACGTAACGCATCAAAAGAAAATACTTTTCTCTCCTAAGCTTCTTGCAAAAATTGTTTTTGCCGACCCTTTGCTTACCATGGAACTTCCTGGTTTTATCACAGCCGCCACGGGTATGGATGCACTCACACACAATATGGAAGCTTTCCTTGCTAAAAACTACCATCCCATTTGCGATGGCATTGCCTTAGAGGGAATGCGTTTGATTTCTCTATCGCTTGAAAAAGCAGTAAAGAATCCTGATGTTGAATCACGCTCAAATATGTTGCTCGCAAGTATGATGGGTGCTATTGCCTTTCAAAAAGGTTTGGGAGTAGTTCATTCATTGGCGCATCCTCTTTCAAGTTTGTTAGATACGCATCACGGCTTAGCAAACGCGGTAAATATTCCTTATGGTATGAAGTTTAACATCGCAGGCTTCGAAGACAAATTCAAGCGCATTGCTCGCACGCTCGAATTGAAAGACGAAACCGGAAATGGAGTAGTGAATTACCTTTTCGATTTAAACACACGAATCAATATTCCGCACAAACTCGGTGATATTGGAATGAAAGAAGAGCACTTGGAAACATTGGCTGATTTAGCTTTTGCTGATTTCGCTCATCCGAATAATCCGAAGCCAGTAAGTCGTGCTGATTTCAGAGCATTATACGGAGAAGCGCTGTAAGCTATGAGCGATAAAATCAAAATTGGACTGACCTTTACCGAATCCCGCTGGGATAATTATCCTGTATGGATAAAAGGTAATGGCGAAAACATTGAACTGGTTGAACTGCATTGGGAGAAACACGACTTGGAAGAGGTTTGGGATTTGGTTGAAGATTGCGATGGCATTGTTCTTACTGGTGGAGTAGATATGCATCCGCGCTTTTACGAAAATGAAAGATTGGAATTTCCGAATGGTGATGGAAAATTCAATGAAGAGCGCGATGAATTTGAAATGCATGTTTTCGAAACAGCTTTAAATTTTCACCTTCCTGTGCTGGCAATCTGCCGTGGTTTGCAGTTGGTGAATGTTTCTTTAGGCGGTGATTTAACCCAGGACCTAGAAGAAAGCGGAAAGAAGAATCATAGACGAATGAATGATGTGGATGATGAGCACAGCATCTCTATTTCTGAAAATTCATTGTTGAAGGAAGTTGTCGGCAATAATTCTGGATACATAAATGGAGCACATCATCAGGCAATTGGCAAGCTTAGCGATGAGTTGATAGCAACCGCAACTTCGCCCGATGGAGTCATTGAAGCAGTAGAGTGGACGGACAAAACTGATGAACCTTGGCTACTTTGCGTACAATGGCATCCCGAAAGAATGAAGGACAGAGAAACAAACCCCACATCAAAGAACATCAGAAATAAATTTTTAGAAGCAGTAAAAGCAAGCAGTAAAAAATGAAAGTTGTAAACCCGGCCACCGAGCAAGTAATAGCTGATTTAAAAGAAGATAATGCAGCATCGTTAAAGAAGAAACTAAGCCTGCTTAAGCTGGGTCAAAAAAAATGGAACGCTGTTCCGCTGAAAAAAAGGGTGGCTATTCTTCAGAAATTTTCTGCCTTACTAAAGGAGAATATCGAAGAGTGTTCTCGCGTCCTTACAAGTGAAGTCGGGAAACCATTACAACAAAGTCGTAATGAAATAAACGGAGCAGGCAATCGCATTAAATGGCTGACAGAAAACGCGGAAAAGTTTTTGAGCGAAGAAGTAATGAGTGAAGATGCCAACATGAAGGAGGTAATTCGCTATGAACCTCTTGGTGTAGTTTGCAATATCTCAGCTTGGAATTATCCATATTTAGTTGGAACCAATGTTTTTGTTCCTGCTCTTCTTGCAGGTAATTCAGTTTTATATAAGCCTTCCGAGTTTTCTACCCTTACCGGCTTGGAAATTGAGAAGTTTTTGAAAAAAGCAGGAGTTCCTGATGATGCATTTCAAATTGCTATAGGTGCGCGTGAAGTGGGAGCCACTCTGCTCGATTTAAATTTTGATGGCTACTTCTTTACTGGTTCTTATGCCACCGGAAAATTCATTTATGAAAAAGTCGCGCCTAAGATGGTGCCTTGTGGTTTGGAGCTCGGTGGTAAAGACCCTCTATATGTAGCAGCTGACGCAAAAGATATCAAACACATAGCAGCCGGCACGGCAGATGGTGCTTTCTATAACAATGGTCAAAGCTGCTGTAGTGTAGAGCGCATATACGTGCACGAAAAAGTTTACAATAAATATGTAGAGGAATTTGTGAAAGAAGTGAAGAGCTATAAAAGCGGTGATCCTACAGATGATGGTGTTTACATCGGAGCATTAACCCGTGAAGCACAATTGCGCGTAGTCGATGCGCAGGTTAAAGATGCTGTTAAGAAAGGCGCTAAGGTTTTAACCGGTGGAAAGAAATTAAGCGGCAAAGGTCATTTCTATGAACCGACTGTGCTTGTGAATGTGAATCACAAAATGAAAGTAATGCGCGATGAAAGTTTTGGCCCTGTTATCGGCATTCAGAAAGTAAAAAGTGATGAAGAAGCATTGGAACTAATGAACGATACCGAGTATGGTTTAACAGCAGCTGTTTATTCATCCTCTCAATCCAGAGCTGCAAAAATTTTGGCGCAAACAAATTCCGGAACCGGTTATTGGAACTGCTGTGACCGGGTAAGTGCTGCATTGCCTTGGAGCGGACGCAAACATTCCGGTTTTGGCTCTACACTTTCACACGTTGGATTGCGAGCGTTTACACAGCCGAAAGGAATGCATCTCCGTAAATCCTAACAACGCTTAATCTCTTTTATGAGCGACACTAAACGAATTCTTCAATCACCTCGCGGCACTGAACTTACCTGCAAAGGATGGGTGCAGGAAGCTGTATTAAGGATGTTGCATAATAATCTTGACCCCGATGTGGCCGAAAGACCGGAGGACTTAATTGTTTACGGTGGTATTGGCAAGGCCGCGCGTAATTGGGAAGCTTTCGATAAGATTGTAGAATGTCTGCGCGATTTAGAAGAAGACGAAACACTAATAGTTCAAAGTGGAAAGCCGGTTGGAGTTCTTCGTTCACATAAAGATGCACCGCGAGTTCTTATCGCCAATTCAAATCTCGTTGGCAAATGGGCAACATGGGAACATTTCCGCGAGTTGGAAAGGAAGGGGTTGATAATGTATGGACAAATGACTGCCGGCAGTTGGATTTATATCGGCAGTCAAGGAATTGTGCAGGGCACTTACGAAACATATCTCTCATTGGCAAGCCAACATTTCAGTGGAACACTGAAAGGAAAACTAAATGTTACTGCAGGTCTTGGAGGTATGGGTGGCGCACAACCGCTCTCAATTACCATGAACGAGGGCGTTTGTCTTGCTGCTGAAATGGAAGAGTGGAGAATCAAGAAAAGAATTGAAACGCGTTATCTCGATAAATACACGCATGATATTGATGAAGCGATTGATTGGAGTTTAGAAGCGAAAGAAAAGGGCGAGGCCATTTCCATTGGCGTTTGTTGCAATGTAGTTGACTTGCTTCAAAGATTGCTCGACAGAAATATTACCCCGGACACACTCACCGACCAAACCTCTGCCCATGATGAACTAATTGGTTATTTCCCCGAAGCACTATCTGTTGAAGAAGCAAAAGTTCTGCGCGAATCTAATCCTGACGAATATTGCAATCGTTCGTTGGATACGATGGCAAAGCATGTTCGGCAAATGCTGGAACTGCAAAAGCGCGGTGCTATCACTTTCGATTACGGAAACAATTTGCGCGGTCAGGCAAAGGATAAACGTGGAGTGATGAACGCCTTTGATTTCCCTGGTTTTGTTCCGGCATACATACGGCCTCTTTTCTGCGAAGGCAAAGGACCGTTTCGTTTTGTGGCATTGAGTGGCGACCCGAATGATATTTATGTGTGCGATGAAAAACTCAAAGAGCTTTTCCCGAACGATAAAGGTTTATTGCGTTGGCTTGGTATGGCAAAAGACAAAATTTCTTTTCAAGGATTACCTGCACGTATCTGTTGGCTCGGCATGGGCGACCGAGAAATAGCCGGAGTTGCCTTCAATGAATTAGTAAAAGAAGGAAAGGTAAAAGCACCAATAGTTATTGGCCGCGACCATTTAGATACAGGAAGTGTTGCTTCTCCTAACAGAGAAACTGAAGCCATGATGGACGGCAGCGATGCCATTGCTGATTGGCCGATATTGAATGCCCTCATCAATACTGCCGGTGGTGCCAGCTGGGTTTCGTTTCATCATGGCGGTGGAGTAGGCATGGGCTATTCATTGCATGCCGGCATGGTAATAGTGGCCGATGGAACCGATGATGCTAAACGCAGATTGAAAAGAGTTCTACATAACGACCCCGCTATGGGCGTTATCCGTCATGCCGATGCCGGTTATGAAATTGCAAAAGCCACAAGTCGGAAATTTGGATTAGATTTATAATCACCAATGAACATTAACTTCGTTCAGAATTTCATCTTCTGGCTTCAACAACGAATAGCGATTAATCTGCTTTTCGTTTTCGCTTATTTCCTCTTTATTCTTTTCATGCACAATCCGCTTGTCAGGCTCTCCGTCTGGGTGGAGGGAATACTTTCTCTTCCGGTTTACAACATTGTCATTGCAGTTGTCTTCCTTGTTCTCATTTCAGTTACCGTTTTTCTACTTCAAAAAAAACTACGCGAAGAAACTCAGGACAGAAACCTCAAACTCATTTATCTCTTCCTCACCATCACCGCCATTATTATTCACTCTCGCTTCATGTTCGATTCGAATATTGAAATCATTCATTCCTTCGAATACATCTTTTTGGTCTTTTTGATTTTTCCTATCACTCGCAGATTTGGTGCCGCTATTCTCTTCACTCTTCCATTCATGCTTTTCGATGAATGGTTTCAGGCCCATGTCCTTTATCCATTTCTCGACTACTTCGATTTGAACGATATAATGATGGATACCTACGGCTGCGGATTAGCCTTAACCGTGCTTATGATTTTAGGAGTAAAAGGAGCAAGCAACGTTCAACCTCTTTGGAAACGCCCCGAGTTTATTTTGCTGATAAGTTTGGTGCTGCTGGTATTAGTAGCGGTGAAACTTTGCTTCATCGCTCCCTATGCCAATGATGCTTGCAGTAATACTTTGTTGGTAATGAATAACCGAATAGTGCCTGAACCTTTCTTTCGTTTTCATCCCACCCACAATCTTTGGTATCATGTTATGAAACCTGCGGAAGCTTTCATCCTCATTCCGCTGCTGCACATATTCTATATGGGCTTAGATTCCTTTCGCAAAACCTAACTAAAAAGACAACACGGCTGCTTGTCCTCCTTTGGAGGAGGAGGCTCGCGGCTCTGCGCGAGACGGAGGAGGATTAATTCCTTACGCCAACACCCCACGTGAAATCACAATCCTTTGCACCTCACTCGTGCCTTCATATATCTGCGTAATCTTAGCATCGCGCATCAGTCGCTCCACATGATATTCTTTTACAAATCCGTAACCACCGTGCACCTGCACGGCCTCTACGGTTGTCTTCATCGCCACTTCGCTCGCAAAAACTTTTGCCATAGCGCTGGCCATATCATAGTTCTTATGTTGGTCTTTCAACAACGCTGCTTTATAAACTAACAATCGCGCTGCTTCTATCTCCGTAGCCATATCAGCCAGCTTAAATGCCACGGCCTGATGATTAATAATTTCCTTCTTAAACGCCTTGCGCACCTTCGAGTAATCCACCGCCAACTCATACGCCCCACTCGCAATACCAAGCGCCTGCGCAGCAATACCTATTCTTCCACCGCTCAATGTCTTCATCGCAAACTTAAATCCGAAACCATCTTCGCCTATGCGGTTTTCCTTCGGCACCTTCACATCGTTAAACATCAACGTATGAGTATCGCTCGCTCTTATTCCCAACTTATCTTCCTTCTTCCCCACCACAAAACCCGGCATTCCTTTCTCTACAATCAACACATTAATTCCCTTATGCCCCTTCGCCACATCCGTTTGCGCAATCACCAGATAAGTCGAAGCACAACCACCATTCGTAATCCAGTTCTTCGTGCCGTTCAACAGATAGTGGTCACCCATATCAATAGCAGTAGTGCTTTGCGAAGTAGCATCGCTGCCCGCCTCGGGCTCGCTCAAACAAAACGCGCCAAGCTTTTCACCCTTCGCCAGCGGCACCAGATATTTCCGCTTCTGCTCCTCCGTCCCAAACTCCTCCAGCCCCCAACACACCAACGAATTATTAACGCTCATCAACACCGAACACGAAGCATCCACCTTCGAAATCTCCTCCATCGCCAGCACATAACTAATCGTATCCATCCCCCCTCCACCATACTCAGGCGAAACCATCATCCCCAAAAAACCAAGCTCCGCCATCTTCTTCACCTGCTCTGCGGGCCATTGCATGTGCGTATCGCGCTCAATCACCCCGGGCTTACATTCATTCTGAGCAAAATCACGTGCCGCCTGGCGAATCATCAAATGTTCTTCCGATAGAGAAAAGTTCATGGTTTAAAATTTTGTGAGCGCGAAGATAAAAGAGAACCCCGCACAGGCAAGCCGATAAATATTATTCACGCCCGTCCCCACCGAATGATTAAATAACAACGATGGGGTTCCCACGAGACGCGGTCGGGCTTTCCGTTCCGCTCTTTTTTGCTGTATTTGTCCCCCTTTGCATAGCTTCTGCTTAGCGAAGGGGGTGCCCGTTTCGGGCGGGGGATGACTTTTTCTCACAGCAAAAAAAGGAGCTCCACTTCAATCCCTAACCCAACAGCCAATACAAACAGCCGGAATACAAAAAAGCCTGCGGGGGACTAAGAGGTCTTACGAGTTATAAAAGCAGGTTTATTCTTTCTGATGAACTCTATTTTCAGTTTTTTTAAATCTTCATTACCATAAGTCCTATAAAATTCGCCATCAAGCTTACTGAAGAGACTATCCTGATTTGAACTTTCAATCGTCCCGACATGTTCTTTTCTTAGTTGTTCTTTATTCTGGCGTAACACTTCGTTTGCTTTGTGCATTACGTTAGCGAATTTTGTTGCCCCGATTTGTTTAAAAGCATCTTCCGATTTTTCAGCGTATTGTATCATTGAATGGAAGTAAAATTCTTTGAAGCCATCATGGTTAATTTGCGCTTCTACAACTGAAATGATATAAATGGTTCGTTGTGGTTCCGTAAAACTATTTACGACTTCCATTTCATTGCTCAAATCCCTGTACATATTTACGAAAAGGTTATCAATAATGGCTTGCTCCAGCTCCTTATCCGCAATCGTATCAAACATTTCAGAAGTAATTATTGTATCTTGATAGGCGCGACCAGCCAAATACAGAGAAGGGCAATCGGAATGTGGTCCTTTACAGTTCGAGAGACTCGCCAGCACCACCATTATAAGTATTAATGTTTTTCCTTTCATCTTTCGCCCCAGCAGGGTCTCCACCTCGGCACCCTGCGTTCTGTAAGGCAAATCTAACCTTCCCCCTGCATTTCCCCCGGCCTTGAGGATTTGGGCGTTAAAAAATTTATGGAGTGAAGCGTTACAAATCCATTTGATTCCGTTTAAAAAACAAACAGAGTATCAAATGGATTCACGAACTCCTTTGAAAATAAATATTCTGTGAGTAAACTAAAAACTGTTTGAGCGCCAGCGCACCCTCCCCATTTACTACAAAATGACCTGCGCGAGTTTTTTTAGTTTAGCGTAACGCAATAAATTTTAGCCCAAAGCCTCACAGCCTTGAACTTTTGGTTCAAGCCAAAAGAACAGAATCCAAATAGAAAAACACACCCCGCCTCTACGTCAAACCCTTTTCAAAAAGCGAATTTTGCTGTCAAAACCACAACCATTTTAACAACCCCTCCAAAACACCCCCACTCGCGGTCATCCATCATTAGAGCGCGGTCATCGGTCATAATTTCGCGGTTATTCATCGTTTATGCGCGGGTTCCCATCATTTTCCATCGGTCAACCATCATTTTAACAACTCCCTCCATCACTCCCCCGCGTCACTTCATCATAATCCTTCGGTCGGCCATCATTAAGCACCGGCTACAAATAAAAATGCCCGATGAAACTCATCAGGCATTTTCTATTCCATCATCAAATTATCAAATCACCAAATCATCAAATCGCTTCTCAATACTTCCACCAATAATAAACCGTCTTCAACCATTCATTATTCACCGCTATCATTCCGTTCTCATCCTTCCACCACTCCAATTCCTTAAACCCCGAACTCGGTGCCCCATGCACCACCAACGCTATCCCAGCCTCCTCCATCTTCTTTCTAAAAACCTTATTCACCCGGTGCGTATGCAATCGCGAAGAAAGCACCATCACCTTCTGCAATTTATTTCGCAAACAATAATCGAGAATAATCTTTGCCTCCTCCCGTGTACTCGTTCCGTTTCGAATCACCTCCACACACGAATCGGGCACACCATGCTGCCGCAAATTAGAAGCAGTCATATAACTTTCGAGCGTATCAATATCCAGCGCACACAACTCCATCACCGAATTACCACCCGTACAAATAATCTTAGAGACATAACCTGCATTGAAAACCCTCACCGCCTCATTGCCTCGGTCGTATCCCCCACCCGAAAGAATAAACAAAGCCTCGGTTCTCTGCAAAGAATCCTCCTCTATCAAACCCGTAGCAAACGAACGAAGAATACTCGTTCGAAAAAGATAAAGACCGGCAACAACTAGCAGTAGTAGAAATAAAACAAACAGCAGCTTCCTCAGCATATCCGTTTATCAATAGCCATTCAACCAATTGGTAATAAACGCCAACACCTCGCTTCTGTCCGGCTCAGGTTCATTATGCAGCTCGTGATAAAAGCCTTCCCACAATTTCAGCGTTACCAAATTCTTCGGAGCATTAGCCGCAAACTCCTTAGTCCCTTCAGACGAAGTCAACTTATCAGCCAATCCATGCATCAACAACAAAGGAACCTTCAGTTCCGAAGCATGTTCAATATTCCATTTACCCGCCTGAAACATACCCAGGAAAGTACCTGCGGTAATCTTCCCGTGATTGTGTGGGTCCTCATTGTACTTGCGCACCTCATTTCTATCGCGCGAAATAGCTTCCGAATCCAGCTCCGCTTTTTCTGTAAAAGCAGGATAAATATTCACCATCATCTTCGCCAAAAATACTTTAAACGCAGGCGGCTCAAAACCAAGTTTCAAAAGTGGGCCTGTAGCAATAGCCCCTGCCAGATTCGGCTGACGCTTCAACAAATAATTCAACACAATCCCTCCACCCATACTATGTCCCCACAAATATTTCTTCACTCCCGGAAAACGCGTTTCCGCTTCATCCAAAATTATTTTCACCGAATCAAGAAACGAATCATAAGTAGGCGCATGTCCGCGCTTGCCCGTAGTTTTCCCATGCCCGAACTCATCAAAAGTAAGCACCGCATAACCAGCCTGACATAAACGATCAGCTGCATCGGCATAACGTGTACTGTGTTCATTAAAACCATGCACAATACAAACCACCCCTTTTGTTTGTGGCGGATTCCAGCCTTGCGCAAAAATTGTTTCTCCTTCCTGTTGCCAACTCCATTCAAAATGATTCATGTTCTTGTTGTTAATAGTTCTTGTATAAAACGACCGCTTACATTTCAAATGTAAAATTATCTTGCATAAAATTTCTACCCATGAAACAGTTCCTCTTATTCATCGGCATCCTTTTAATAAGCGCCATCCTCTATGTAGGCGGCATGATTCTTTTCGGCATCGCCACAAAATTCAAACCCGCACCCATAGAAACTGTTGAACTAATCAGTCCAAAATCAACCACTGAAAATCCTAAAACCCTAACCGATTCGACCTTCACATTTCTTATTTGGAATGTAGGTTACGGAGGCTTAGGTAAAGAAGTAGATTTCTTTTATGATGGAGGAAAGATGGTTACCTCACCCAAAGAACACGTGCTGAAAAACAACGAAGGCATGAAAAAACTTTTTGCAGAACATAAGGATATTGACTTCATCATGTTACAAGAAGTTGATAGAGAAAGCAAACGCAGTTGGAAGATTGACCAAGCCGAACAATTCGCAACAGTATTGCCTGAACACAATTATGCCTTCACCCCTAACTATGATGTCAAGTATCTACCTTTCCCTTTCACCAATCCTATCGGAAAAGTATATGGCGGCCTCCAAACACTTTCAAAATATACACCGCTTGAATCAAAAAGAATTGCCTTACCAGGCATCACCGATTTTCCTCGCAAATTATTCTACCTCGAGCGCTGCCTCCTCATGCAGCGGTACAAACTAGCCAACGGAAAAGATTTGATAGTCATTAACACCCACTTCGAAGCTTACGATGATGGCAGCGTAAAGAAAGAACAAATGGCATTGACGAAAAAAATTCTGGAAGAAGAATATGCCAAAGGAAACTACGTGATTCTTGGAGGAGATTGGAATATTGCCCCACCAAGCTTCAACGTTCATACTTGGGAAAAGGTAAAAGAAGATGACCCTCTCTACTTGAAGAACAATGACCCGAACTATATTGTTGGTTGGAATTATAACTACGATTCAACAACGGCCACCAACAGGAAAAACAAATTCTCCTTCGACCTTAAATCAACTTTCACCACAGTGATTGACTATTACTTCACTTCTCCCAACATTGAATTGAAAGAAGTAAAAGGTATCGATTTGGGCTTCGACTTCAGCGATCATCAGCCCGTTACAATAAAGGTTAGCATTAAAGAATAAGAACAGAATCGACTAGAAACAAAAAATGCCGCTTGGTATAAACCAAACGGCAAAAAATTGAAAAAGCGAAATAATTATGCTTTATATAACTTCTTAGAACCGTAAATCAATCCTGCTGCCAAAAGCAAAAATATGCCTCCATC
>CANJVG010000080.1 GCA_947478005.1 Bacteroidota bacterium | reverse complement strand
GTTGCAAAAATATCGGCTATTCTAGTCATTAACTGGAATAGTTTTTTTATGGCCATTTTTTTAGGTGCTCATACACATGTGGCAGACTTTCTATTGATTTCCGCCATCATGCCGCTCTACTTTTTTGAAATAAAAACCCGCAAGTACATTTTTTGGGGAATAGCAGTCAGTTTAATTCCCTATGCAGTGTTTCACTACTTTGCCAATTTTTTAGCAGAATATGCCCTTCCCATTAGCCAACAACTTGAAATATATAAGACTACAGTTCCGGTTATGGTGCTCAGTATGTCAGCCCTACTTTATTTGATTTATAATAAAAATGCAGGGTACGAAAGCGATGTTAACCAAAAAGAACAAGCGCTAATAGGACAAAAGCGAATGTATGAAAGAATTCTTGAGCAAATCCCAATTGATATCGTAACCTTCGATAAAGAGATGCGCTATTCTTATATTAATGCATCGGGCAACAGAAGTGTTGAAGTAAGAAATGCAATGCTCGGTAAAACAAACACAGAATATTTTGCTCTCAAAGGATGGAATCAAAATGAAGCATTGCAACGGGAGCTTTTTTTGCAAGAAGTTTTGACAAAGGAAGAAACAATTCAAATGGAGGAGAAACAGACTGACCATTTGGGGAATACTAGCTATTCACTGAAGAGCGTTTCTCCTATATATGATGATAACAACGATGAATTACTTTGCTTAGTGGGATACTCTCTGGATATTACGGAAATGAAAGAGGCGGAGAAAAAACTAATGGAGTATTCTTCTAAATTAGAAAAAAAGAATTCAGATATGCGTAATTTTGTTTACGCTACTTCGCATGACTTAAAAACCCCACTTCGCAACATCGCCTCTTTTTTGCAACTGATTGAAAGAAGAAATAAAGAGAAACTTTATGAGGATTCTTTATCCATGATTTCGCATACTGTAAAGTCGGTGAAGCACCTAAACCAACTTATACAAGATATAAATCAATATTCTGTAGCTGATAATAATGACTCGTGCGTAGTTATTGCCGATTTCAATGAATTGTTGAACGAATCTATTGCTAAGCTAAGCGCAGAGATTAGTTCAAAAAGGGCAAAGATAGAAAGGCCCCAACTTCCTCATCTTGAAATTGTTCCAGAACATATAATTTTGCTTTTTACAAACCTCATCAGCAATGCAATTAAATTTAATGCTTCGGAAAATCCTACAGTTAAAGTAGACTATATGGTTACAGATACTGAATATGTATTCAGTGTGTCGGATAATGGAATCGGGATCGATGATGAATACATCGATCATATATTTGGAATGTTTCAGCGGTTGCACTCGGCTGACGAGTATGACGGGACCGGCATGGGTTTGGCTATCTGCAATAAAATCATCGAAAAGTATGGTCGTAAAATTTGGGTAGAAAGCAAAAAAGGGAATGGCTCAACATTCTATTTTAGTTTGGCAAAAGAAAAAGTTTCTCCGCAATACTTGCTCAAAGACCTTATGCCGGATTATGCAGAGTTAGCTATGGCGGGTTAAGTATTCAAGCGCCATTGTGTTTATCACATGTTTTCCTTCAAACTCAATTTCTGTAAAATTCATTTCTTGGTAAGCATCTTTCATTTTTGAAAGGAGAGGCATGGTAAAATATTCATCTTGCTTACCACAAATAAAAAAGTTCTTAGTTTTTTTTAATCCTGAAAGTTCATTTAAAGGAAATAGTTCGGGTGCAACCTCTCCTGCATATACAATAAGCCGGTCTATTTTATTCCTTGTTTCTGTGACCCATCTTGTAGAGGTAGAAGCTCCTTGAGAAAACCCCAAGGCCGTAACCCCTAAACCGGGATATTTCGCTAATTCGAATTGCGTATAAACTCCGTCAAGATAAGCGATGTAATCTTTTATTTCGTTTAACCTATCTTCACGGGTCATCCAGGTAGCGCCCACCATACCACCACTGCCTTTTACATAAAATCGATTCAATGCTTCAGGGGCTATAAAGAAAATATTTTTAGTTAATAGTGGCTCAAACGAACTTAGAAAACTCCTAGCATCCATGCCCCAACCATGAATAACAAACCAAATCTGTTTGGTGTTTGTGTTTAAATCACCAAGAGTAAAGTATCTGGCTGTTTTTTTTATTTCAATATGGTGTTCCGTCATCAGTCTTTTTTAAAATGGAGGTAGATGGCTATAGAAGAGGAGCGAAGAGTTAATAGAAAGACCAAGGGCATAACCGCGATATTAAATGGTTGTGGTAGCCAATGCCAGCCAATTAAAATACCCATCAGAAGGATATAGGTGGTGGCGAAATAATATTTTAGCCAAACAGGCTTTTGTTTTTTGAGCAGGAAGAGGACAGCGAAAAGATGAGAAGGAAGAAGCCATAATAAATTTAAGTTCTTTGGAACAGAATAGTGTGAGCTAAAAAGCCATAGGGAAAGAAACAGTGTGCCAAGTAAACCTGTTATGAAGAATAGCGCAAAATCAAAGGCATAAAAATGTGTGTTTTTTTTTCGCTCAACAAAAGTGAATAGGAAACCTATTAGTGACAAAATTAAACAGATATAAATAGGACGGAAGTTTGTTTCGGCTTTTACTAGAGGTAAATCGAGAAGTGCTTCTGTTTTCATTACAAAATGGTTTCCGTCAATTGTAGCGCAACCTAAATATTTAGCCAAGTAATTTGGTAGGAAAGTCTGGTCACGGGGTGAGGCAATTACTTCACAAGGCATTCCTAGGATTAAATCAAATCCAAAATCAATCCAGGGGCGATTCCAAACATATTCTCGTAGCATATCGTGCATGGTTTTATTTCTGGGAAATAAGGCACTGTCTAGATGATATTGTAATCTCGTTCCTAGGGACTTTTCAAAAACATCTCTGGGTCTTGTAGCACAATTATCCCAGAAGAAATCGTAATAATATTCACGGTTTTCGGGAAGTGAGTTTGTAAATAGAATGGTGAATATCCTTTTTTTATCTTCCATTGTTAGATTAAATAGCTGCTCATCTACTCTGCGTTTTTCATATTTGTACTCATTCATGAAATCGTCCATTCTTTCGGTGCCAATCATGTAACGCATTTTGCCCTTCAGGAAATTGGTATAAAAACCCTGTTGATCAAAGTCGAAAGTTCCGTAATTGAATACTACATCAAAACCGTTCTTGTAATCTGTAACACGAATGCCTGTATGCCCAAAAGCGGAATACAGCTCGTTTCCGGGCGCTACGGTAAGCAATGATACCCTTGCTGAGTCGGAAAGCTCGCGACTGGAAAGCGAGAGAGAGGATACGAAAAACAAAATAAATAAAGGCAAAGTTAATAGCCGCATACGTTTAGGTTATCAGTTCAGTGCCGGATTTTCAGGATACCTGGCCATGGTGTTGTAGATGCCACCCATGTTGCTCATTACTTCTTTCCAAAGTGTATCGTTTTCAGAATCGAAAACATACTGGACAGAAGCCTTCGCTATAATCCATGAGTTTTCTTTCAACTCGTCAATTAGCTGCTCATGCCCCCAACCCGAATAGCCTATGAAAAAGCGAATGTCTTTTGCGCGTATTTCTTTTCTCATCATGAGCTCTTTTACCTGCTCAATATCGCCTCCCCAATAAAGATTGTCGGCCAGTTGAATGCTATTTTCTATTTTATGACCGAGTCTGTGCAGAAACTGCAAATTATCTGTGCCAACAGGGCCACCTAAAAACACAGTTCCGTCAAAATGTGGAAACTCTTCTACCAGATCGTTTAAACGAAGATTGATTGGTTTGTTTAGAGTAAGTCCAACGGTGCCATTTTCCTCGGTGTGGTCGCAAATGAGAACTACTGTGCGTTTGAAATTCTCATCATACATAAACGGTTCGGAAAGCAATAGTGAGCCTGCTGTTAATTCTTTCCCCTTTTCAAATTCATAACTCCAGAATATTTTGTCACTCATACTCTAATTTTAATGGCGATAATAGACAAATTCATTTTCTTCGAACAGATGAGAGCAGGAGATTTATTCACCTCTGTTTACTATTTGCGAAATAACGGGCTATTCCGTTCAATCTTTATTTCTCACTTTCACGCTTCTAAAAAAATAGTTATGAAGAAAATTGCCTTTCTTTTTTTAGTCTTACTCTACCGCGGCTCATTGTTGGCTCAGCCTATGGTGCAGTTCGATATAATATCATCAGATGTTAGCGAAGGTAGCGCCACATTAGTTATTTCTGCCAGTATTCAAAATCCTGATTTGAATGCAACTTCAGTGGATGTAAACATTCTGCCTGGAGCAACTGCCACCTTCGGAACTGATTATAATTACGCTCCGGTTACAATTACTTTTCCGGGTGGTTCTACGGCAGCGCAAAATATAGTAGTGTCACTTTATGATGATGCCATTGTGGAAGGGAATGAAACATTCGCCCTTCAATTGGCTTTTCCAACAAATGGAGCTACGATTGGGTCGAATAGTCAACATACGGTTACTATTTTAGATAATGACTTATCTACAGTGACATTTGATGGTCCCTATTATAGAATGCCCGAAAGCAATCTGCTTATCTATATTCAGGTTTCGCTTTCCGTTGCGAATCAGGACACCGTTAGAACTACTGTACATTTAGATTTGGCAAATACAACACTTACCCAAGGCAGCGATATTATTTTCAATGACACTACGCTAACGTGGCTACCGGGTGTAACTGGAACGCTTTATTTGCCTCTGACTCTTCTTGATGATAATTTACCTGAGCCGGATGAAACTGCAATATTTCAGTTAATAAACCCAAGCCCTAACGTGCAAGTTGCAATTGATACTTTCTTGTTTGTACTATATGATGATGCAACTGTGGCGTTAGGCGGGTCATATTTTAAAACGCCCGAGTCCACAAATTTCGTTACCATGGCCGTTATTTTAATCGGTGAGAGCCAAAATTCAGTTTATACAACGGTTCATTTAGATTTACCGAATTCAAGTGCAACGCAAAATATTGATTTTCTTCTTAGTGATACGGTATTGACATGGCCATCAGGTACAAACGGAACACTATACCTTACGGTACCTTTTGTAAATGATAATTTGCAGGAAGGAGACGAAACTGCCCGGTTTCAGTTGATCAACACAAGTACGAATGCAAGCGTTGGGCTTGATACCTTCTTGCTGGTGATTGCCGCTAATGATACATTAATTGTTAACGATGACCTGCCTGGTGCTTTGGTCTCTGAAAATGCAGGGTCGGTTAATGTTCCTATTACGTTGACCAATATTCGACCGAGCGTTACACAAACAACTTTACATCTGTTGTTAAACGGAACGACTGCCACCAATGGAAGTGATTTTGTTTTTAATGATACTACCATCGTTTGGTCTGCAAGCACATCGGGAACTCGAAATATTCCCATCGCAATCATCAATGATTTGCTTTATGAACCGAATGAAACAATTCGTCTTCAAGTGACGAACACTACCAACGGGGTAATTGTGGGGAATGATACTTCGCTTATTGTTATACACTCGGATGAATTACTTCCGTCCGGTAATTGTTCCGATTTATATTTCAGTGAGTATATTCATGGTACAGCAAATAATACGGCGGTTGAAATTTATAACCCAACTTTAATGCCGATTGATTTGCAGGATTATCGACTCATTAAATCACAAAATGGTACTACTCTTTCTGTATTTCGTATGAAAGGCTTGCTAGCACCCAAATCGGTTTTTGTAGCGGCTAATCCACTTTCGAGTTCTATAATTCTTACTCATACAGACACTGTTTCGTCCTTCTTTGATTTTACAGGTAATGATGCTCTTTTGCTGCTACACCAAACGGATACAATTGACGCTATTGGACGAAGCTATCAAGATCCTGGACCAAGCGGTTGGGCTGTAGGTGCAGGCTCTACTACAAATCATACTCTTATAAGAAGTGCTTACCGCTATCATGGCAATGCAATTTGGGACAGTTCAGTAGTTTGGTGGACTTCTTATCCAGCTAATATGTTCGATTCTTTGGGAGAACATCATTCGGCTCCCTGTGGAGCCTACCTGCCTTTCCCTCAGTTAGCTAGTGTTCGATTTGTTGCTTCATCTGATACGGTGGTTGAAGATACGTTCTTTTTGAAAGTAGTAGTGCAGGTCATTAATTACAGCGGTTACCCGTTTATTTATGCAGTGGCTCGCGATGATAATTCGAGCACGGCAACCTATGGCCATGAAGCAGATTTTTACTTCGACAATAATGTGATACCTGTAGATACAGGTATCACTTATGATACCGTATCGGTTCAGATACTGAATGATAATTTGGTGGAACCTATCGAAAAAATACTGTTGAGGTTGATAAACATCCCTATTAATGCTAAGCTAACAGCGGATTCTATTTTTACTATTTATATAAAGGATGAAGATAGTCTTACCTCTACTTTTTATGGTGCCGGCTTTAGTTACATTGAAAAAGATACGGATGTTTTAGTCAGGGTTTTGCTCTCTCCGCGATATGCTGATTCGCTTTTCTGTGCCGATACAGTAGCCCGAGTAAAGGTTACACTTGCAGCTGGTAGCGCTACACCGTGTGTCGATTTTTTATTCAAGGATACTATACTCACGTTTAAAACGTATGTTATCGATACCCAGGGAGTTCGAGTACATATATTTGGCGACAATTTGTTGGAGGGTAACGAGGAGATCAATTTTAATATGACCAATCTAACACCGCATGTGCTCTCAGGAATCATCGGTTATACCTTGCGTATTATCGATAATGATTATCCTTTGGCTTTTGCGGAAGAAGAATTTAATAAGCAAATGAGGCTCTTCCCTAATCCGGTTTCGCAGATTCTTTTTATTGAAGCAGAAACCGAGAAGGTGGATGTTCATATAACCGATATGTTGGGCATCGAAGTGTTGAAAGTAAGTAAGCTTGAACTAGGTAGAAATACTGTTGATGTTTCAACTTTGGCTAAGGGTATGTACTTTGTTTGTATAAATGACACAGGGATACTTATGAGCAAACGTTTTGTTAAAGCAGAGTAACTGGTAAGTGACTAAAACGCTCGTATTAAGTTTTGGCTGATAGAAGTATTTCATTTTAAACTACAAATATGTCCCGATGAGAAACCTCTGCTTTTTTATTTTTAGTTCTTTTATAGTTGCACTGACTTCTGCTCAATTACCACAGATTAGTTTAATTCAGTTGGCAACAGGTTATGCTAGCCCTACCGATATAAAGAGTTGTGGTGACCAACGACTGTTTATTGTAGAACAAAAGGGATACATCCGGATACTTTATAAAGATGGTAGTAAGCAGGCTACACCCTTTTTGAATATAGATGCTCTGGTGAATAATGCACAAGATGAGCAGGGCTTGTTGGGTCTTGCATTTAGCCCCAATTATAAGCAGGATGGCTATTTCTATGTTCAATATACTACCGGTCCGGGTGTTGACTCCATTCGTATTTCTCGTTTTAGCGTCATGTCAAATGATTCTACTCAAGGTGATCCTAACAGCGAACATGTATTGCTTTCGTTTAAAGACCTCGAGTGGAATCATAATGGAGGTAATTTGATGTTTGGCCCAGATGGGTATCTATACATCAGCGAAGGTGATGGAGGAAGCGCTAACGACCCTAATTCTACCCATGGAACAGGGGGCAATGGACAAAATATGGATGTGTTTTTTGCAAAAATGTTGCGCATAGATGTCAGCAATCCCAATACTAATTATAGCATTCCTCCGTCTAATCCATTTGTAGGAGTGTCTAACACAAAGCCGGAGATTTGGGCTTATGGATTGCGCAATCCATGGCGATGTAGTTTCGATAAACTTACGGGTGATATATGGATAGGTGATGTAGGGCAGGATCGTTACGAAGAAATAGATTTTCAGGCGGCTGATAGCCGCGGAGGAGAAAACTACGGTTGGCGCTGTCGTGAGGGATTTCATGTTTGCCCTACCAGCAATACTACGGGTTGTGCCGCTACGGGTTTTGCAGAGCCGGTTGCTGAAATTGCGCACAGTCCTGCCTGTTCTATCACCGGTGGTTACGTTTATCGCGGTGCGCAATACAGTCAATTATTTGGCCTTTATCTGTTTACTGATTATTGCAGCGGTCAGTTTTGGAGTATTAAGCGCACCGGGCTGAATACTTTTGATGTGGATACATTGGTTGTTTCGCCTACGTTAACGTATAATCTTACTTCCTTCGGACAAGATGATAGAGGCGAATTGTATGTGGCCTGGCGCGGGTCGGCCACGGGTACTACCGGAAGAATTTATCGTGTGGCAGAATCAACGAATTGTAATCCTGTGGCTTTTATTTCTTTCAGCGATACGATTAGCCAATCTGCACCGCTTACCCTCAGCGCCCTTTATGGCGATACTCTTTCTTACCAATGGTATAATAGTGCAGGGGCAATAAACGGAGCGACAAATTATGAATATAGTCCTTCTCAATGCGGTTGGTATAAAGTACAGGTTTCAAAAACATTGCATTCTGGTTGTGAAGCTATCAGCGATTCTGTTTATGTCAGCGCATTGGATACTACTGCACTTAGTTTGAGCACTACGCCTTTTTCATATTGCACCAATTCAAGCACGGTCAATATCAACTCTCTTGTAAGCCCTTTGGGCGGTGTTTTTGCCGGTGCCGGAGTTAGCGGCACTCTTTTTTTGCCAAATGTAGCGGGGCAGGGTGCTACCGATATTACCTATCGGCTAACCAATAATTTAGAGTGCACCTCGACCATTCATTTTCCGATTCAGGTACTTGATACCGTTTCTCTTTTTGCAATAAGTGATTTGGGTTTCTGTGCTGATGTAAGTTCTGTTTCTTTGACTGGTTCGGTTCAACCAACAGGAGGGATTTTTGTTTCTGCTTTTGTAAGCAATGATTCTTTGTTTCATGCCAACATGGCTGGTGTAGGTGCTGCCACCGTTGGTTATGAATTTACCGATACTGGCAGTACTGCTTGTGTATCGCGCAAATCAGTAGAGGTATATGTGAATGAAAAAGCGGTGCTGACAAAAAACAGGGCGGATACTGTGGTGTGCTTTGAGGAACCGGCTTTTGCATTGGACTCTTTTATTTTGCCTAATGGCGGGACCTTTATCGGCAACGGGGTTGTGGGGAATGTTTTTGACCCAACGGTGGCGTTAAGTGGGGTGCATACCATTACCTATCAATATATCAACTTTCTCGGTTGTGCTTCCCTTGATTCTATTCAAATTGAGGTGCGCATTTGTGGTGCGATTAACGAACTTAAAAAAAACCTTTCATTCAACCTATTTCCGAATCCCTCCAAAGGAAATTTTAGCGTGAGGGTGAAAGCAAATTTCGCGCAGCGGTTGGATATTGTGGTGACTGATGCCGGGGGCAAAATATGCTATCGTAAAGCCCAATTGATCGATCCTACTAAGAGTTTGATTCCTTTGGAACTGACTTTGGCCAAGGGGGTATACACCGTTCAACTGAAAGGCGTAGAGGGAAGCGCTGTACAAAATTTAGTGATAGAATAGTGCGTAGGTTTGAGACGAGGCTCCTGAGCCCGCTTGGTCTATTCGCCTCTTTCTTTTTTTACCTGCTGGTAGGCTTCCTGAATCTTCTGAAATTTATCGGCCAGTTTTTTCTTTTCAGCTTCGCTCACATCTTTGTTGCGGTCGGGGTGGTATTTCAAAACCGATTGGCGGTAAATCATTCTGATTTCGCTAAAGCTCATTTCCTTTCTTGCCCCGAGTATCTCATAGGCGGTGGTTTTGACCTCGAGGTGCTCAGTCTTTAATTTCCTAAACTCCACATCATTGACATTAATGTAGCCAGCGAGACGAAAAATGAAATAGCTTTCACGTTCGTTTAAATCGCCATCGCTTAGTGCTAAGTCAAAAAGAAAACGAATTACCTGCACATGGGTGGCATGCGGGGTGTACATTCGAATTTGGTCGAAGGCCACATTCAAATCATATTCTTTATTGAGGCAATGATGAATGACCTCTTTGCGTTTGTCGGCATGTTTGTCTTCAAAATGTGTGTTGAGAAACTGTTGCAAAAAGGCTATTTCCTGCATAGTGACCTTTCCATCGATGGTGATTAGATGGGAGGAAATGACAATGAGATTGGTTTCAAATTCGGTTAGGCCAACGGCTGCTTTGCCACCCGTTTTTTTGTCATCAGTATCGAGTAAACTTCCGGCTATAAAACCAAGTAAGCCGCCCAGAGGATTGCCGGTCATGGCCCATCCTAATCCTGCGCCCAACCATTTTTCGTATTTAGCCATTGGAGTTGAAACCGGTTGGTTGGTTATTTACGAATCGGATTGGTGTAATGCAGTTTCTTTGCGGAAACGAAATAGGTGATTAGTAAGCCGGTCGCAATAAAGGGTAAATTCAAAAGCTGTGTTTTGCTGATGGGGCCAAACATGTTTCCATCGGGCACTTTAAAAAATTCCAATAGAAACCTAATGCCGAAAACGGTAATTAAGAAAACTGCGATATACAAACCGGGTTTTGATTCTTTATATCGATTGAACAAAACGAGCATCAAAATCTGAATTAAAAAATAGGAGATGCTTTCGTACAATACCACGGCATGGCGCGGAAGATTATCTACTTGTTGAAAGACGAAAGCCCAGGGAACATCGGTCGGTTTGCCATACAGTTCTGAGTTCATGAGGTTGCCAAAGCGAATGAGCGAAGCCAGCAGTGCCACGCAAACCATACCGATATCTAAAATCCAGAAGAATCCGAATTCTGAATGCACGCGGCAGAAAAGATACAAGCCTATGACTGCTCCTACAAATCCGCCATGGCTGGCCAATCCGCCTTTCCACACAGCCAGTATATCTTCCGGGTGGGCTATGTAGAAATCGAGGCTATAGAAAATGATATGTGCCAACCGCGCTCCTATTAAGCCTCCAATAAACATGTATTGAATAAGTAGGGTTACTTTTTCATTGTCGCGATTCAGCTTTTTGAAAACATAATTTCCAATAAAAAAGCATGACATTAAGGACAGGCCCCAAAATACACCATACCATTTAATTGAAAAATGCCCGTAGCTGACAAAGTCGGGGCTGGGGTTCCATTGTATAAAGCTGAGCATGGGCAATAATAGCGAATACTGGATAAACGGTATTATGCGCTGCCCAATGGTAGTTCCTAATTGCTGTTAATTCTGCAGAATACATTTATTCTGGCATCATATTTTAAATGAAAAGAGTTGGTGATTCATAAATTCGCTGCGTGAAAAAAATACTATCCATTCTTGTCCTTGTTGTTTTATTGGCTAACGAAACATTTTCTCAAAAGGTTGATAAACTAATTCAGTTTTCTGGCTATACCCTAACCGCTGATAGTTTGATGGGTGTGCCGTTTACACACATCACTATTTTAAACAGAGGCCGGGTGGCTACCGCAGGCCCTGATGGTTTCTTTTCATTCGCAGCACATGAAAGCGATACACTATATTTTACGTGTGTGGGTTTTACGCCTGTGAGGTACACCATTCCTGCAAAGTTGGAGCTGGAGAAATTTTCGGTTATTCAGATAATGACAAAGTCGGAGACGTATCTTCCCAATACTATTATCTATCCGTGGGGTGGCCGTCAGCAATTTCCGCAAGCGTTTATTGATTTGCGATTGCCTGATGATGATATTCAACGCGCAAAGAAGAATATGGATCGCGAGCGGTTGGCTGAGCTTGGCGAACGATTGGAACAAGATGGGGGAGAAGCCACGAGTCTGGCGTTGCGGAACACAGCAGCTAAAACCTATTACTATAAGCAGGCACCCCCTCAAAACATCTTCAATCCATTGGCATGGGCCGAGTTTATTCGGGCATGGAAGCGTGGCGATTTCAAGAAAAAATAATTGGGGGTAAAAGCCAAAATTTGTCGTATACTATTTGATGCTTTTGCAGATGATAATGGATGATGAAGATTGGTAAAAAGGAAAGGGGAATTTGCAATAATGCCACCTTTTTATTAAAAATGATAAAATTAATCCTTAAGTCAGCTTCGGTTACTGACATACTGACACAAGTTATCATTAAACCGGGTAAAGTCATTGTCATACTGACAGAAGTCATTGTTAAACCGAGCTCGGTCATCTTCAAACCGGCTTGGGTGATGCGTAAACCGACTTAGGTTATGGGCAAACCGACTGGGGTGATGAGCAAACCGAAGGGGTTCAAAATGCAATTGATTGGGGTGGTGGGCATAACAGAAGGAGCGAACCGAATGCTAGTATAAATCACTTTTTATAATCCCCCATTTACAAAGACGGTGGATTAGGGAAACCTTTAAACAACCCAAGCCGTAAGTTACGCTTCGGCTGAAATTGATAGAACTGGCATCATCAAAATATTTAGTAGGGCAGGTTATCTCTGCAATTTCAAAATTCGTATAGAAAATCTGTGACACCATTTGATTGTCAAAAACAAAATCATCACTGTTCTTCATGAACTTAATGGAAGTAAGTACCTCGCGGTTAAAAGCACGGTAACCGGTGTGATATTCAGAGAGTTTTTCACCCAGGAAAATATTTTGAGTAAGGGTTAAGAACCGATTGAAAATATATTTATACATCGGCATTCCGCCTTTCAACGCTCCACCGCCAAGAATACGGGAACCAAAAACCACCGGATATACTTCATTGCCGATAATAGTAATCATTGCCATGAGCAATTTCGGAGTATACTGGTAGTCAGGATGCAGCATAATCACGATGTCAGCACCAATCTCCAAAGCCTTTGTATAGCACGTCTTCTGATTTCCACCATAACCTTTATTCTTCTCATGCTTAATTACATGATGGACCCCCAATTGCTTTGCTTTATCAAAAGTATTGTCCTTGCTGGCATCATCTACCAGAATTAGTTCATCCACTACGTTCATGGGTACTTCACTCAAGGTTTGCTCTAAGGTTTTTTCTGCATTATAAGCAGGAAGTACAACTACTACTTTTTTACCATTATACATTCGGATGTAAAGTTCTGGGTTAAGGATGAAGAATTATAAAATAGTTCTGCAGGTTTCTATAATGTTGGCAACTCATCAAGTCATTTCATAAATTCGCCCGCAAATCTAAAAGAAGTAATGACTCCACAGGAGGCGCGACCTTTGAAAATATTAATGGTTTTAAATCGGGTTCCATTTCCGCAAAATGATGGTGGAGCGATTGCCTTGTTTAGTTCTATTACTGGTTATGCAGAAAATAATTGCGAATTGCATCTTTTATGCATGAACACTACGAAACATTTTGTAGATGAAGAAACGGCCGTTAATCTTTTTTCAAAATATGGGTGTTTTACTCTTGTGAAAATAGATAACCGACCGAAGGTGGTGGACGCTTTTTTCAATCTTTTCTCGAAACAGTCCTATATCCTTCAGCGTTTTTCTTCACCTGATTTTAGGGAAAAGCTCATAGAAATTCTGAAGGAAAAAGAATTTGATTTTGTTCATCTCGATACACTTTCGTGTACGCTGTATATAGATACAATTCGAAAATATTCTAAGGCTAAAGTTGTTTACCGATCCCACAATGTTGAATATCAGATTTGGGAACGTAGTGCATTGAATGAGGCTAATTTTCTTAAACGGTGGTATTTGAAAGTTCAGGCAAAACGGTTAGAGAAATTCGAAAAAGAAGTTCTGAAAAAGACGGATTTGGTGCTGGCAATTAGCCGTGATGATGAAATGGTATTTTCAAAGTTGACAAATTCAAAAGTGTTACTTCTACCGGCTGGCATGTTGGTTAGTCCCTCATTACCTATTGCAACTAGTGCAAGGGATATATTTTTTATAGGATCATTTGATTGGCTACCCAATATCCAGGGGATGGAATGGTTCTTCGAAACAATTTGGGAAGACCTAAAGATACGTTTCCCTAATCTGACTTTTTTTATTGCAGGGAAAAAAATGCCTGAATCTATTTTGAAACTTCAGGACGAACGGATAACTCCTTTGGGCGAAGTTGAAGACGCAAAGCAGTTTATGCTTAGCCATGGTGTAATGATTGTCCCCTTAGTATCGGGTAGTGGAATACGAATAAAAATTGTAGAGGCTATGGCTCTTGGGAAAGCTATTATTGCCACTACTATTGCAGCTGAAGGATTAGGTATTACCAACGGAGAAAATATTCTGATAGCAGATAGTAGCGAAGAATTTAGAGTGCAATTGGAAAAATGTTTGGATATAGATTTTGTAAATAAAGTTGGAAGAAAGGCCCATTCATTTGCATTAGAACATTTTCAAAACAAAAGAATTTTTGAAGAACTGACTAATTACTACCTACAAAACGCCTGATGATACTTCATTTTCTTTTTTGGGGTTGCATTTTTTTAGTATTTCATTCGTATGTTTTGTATCCTATTCTACTTCAAGTCTTTTCTGTTGGTAAAAAATCAACTGACCCTATTTATAATAGTACCGATGATAATCTTCCAGAAGTATTCGTGGTTATGTCGGTTTTTAACGAGGAGAGAGTGCTACTTGAAAAGCTAGAATCCTTGTTTACGACCAGTTATCCTCATGAAAAACTTCATGTATTCATAGGTTCCGACAATTCTTCTGACAACACGGGTGAGATAGTAAAATCTTACGATGGTGGTTCTATTGAAAAACTTTTTTTTCAATTTGAAGAAAGAAATGGCAAGCCTAAGGTCTTGAATAAATTGGTCAAAATAATATTTGAAAGAGATATAGAACCGGATAGCACAGTATTTATCTTCACTGATGCGAATGTTATTTTTACTAGCGCTACAATTTTCGAATTAGTAAAGCAGTTTAAGTATGAAAATATTGGTCAAGTGGGTGCCAATATTCTGAATATTGGCGAAAGAAATGATGGTATTTCTCAGCAGGAGACTAGCTACATAAAGCGGGAAAATAAAATGAAATATCTTGAAGGGTTGAATTGGGGAGCAATGATTGGAGCTTTCGGAGCGTGTTATGCGTTAAGAGCCAGTCTTTGGAAATATATTCCAGATGATTATCAAGTAGAAGATTTCTACTTAGGTATGCATGTTTTATCTAAAAATTCGAAATCGAAACTTGAAATGAAGGCTATATGTTATGAGGATGTATCTAATGATATGCTAGAAGAGTTTAGACGTAAAGTCAGAATACAGACCGGTAATTTTCAAAATTTAAGAGAATACTGGCCTTTGATTTTTCGTTTTGATGCGGTGGCATTCTGTTTTTTATCGCATAAAGTTATTAGGTGGCTGGGGCCTTTATTTATTGTAATTTCCTACAGCAGTAATGTATTATTGCTATCCATTCATCCATTTTATGTTTTTACTTTTGTATTGCAAAATTTGCTTTTAGCATCGCCAATTATTGATAAAATGGTGAAACAGATGGGGGGCCACTTGACCATCCTTCGCTTTTCGGCCTATTTTATTATGATGAATATTGCGTTGACCAAAGGTTTTATCATGTATCTGCTTGGCGTAAAGACGAGCGTATGGAATCCGACTAAACGCAATGTTTAAGTTGGATAATTTGAATGATTTAAACACATTAAATTTTAAATAAAAAATATGAAGTTGAGTACAATTCCGGATGCGATTAATGAAATTAAAAAAGGCAATCTGATCATTGTTGTTGATGATGAAGATCGGGAAAATGAGGGTGATTTTATTACTGCTGCTAGAAATGTTACACCCGAGGTTATTAATTTCATGGCAAGTGTTGGAAGGGGATTAATTTGTATGCCCATGAGTGAAGATCTGTGCGATAAGCTCAATTTACATCCGATGGTTCAAAAAAATTCATCCAATCATGAAACGGCTTTTACTGTATCGATAGACTTGTTAGGACATGGATGTACCACGGGCATATCAGCCAAAGATAGAGCCAAGACTGTACAGCAATTAATTAATAAGAGTGCCAAACCTGAAGATTTTGCCCGACCAGGTCATGTTTTTCCGCTTCGAGCAAAGACCGGTGGCGTACTTAGAAGAGCGGGTCACACGGAAGCTACAATAGATTTGGCTCGAATGGCAGGTTTTGAAGAGGCGGGAGTTTTAGTTGAAGTAATGAATCCGGATGGCTCGATGGCACGATTATCAGATTTATTGAAAATCGCCAAAAAGCATAAGCTTAAAATAATTTCAATCAAGGATTTAATTGAATATCGCATGAAACACGATAGCTTAATTAAGCGAGAGGTTGAAATTGACATGCCGTCAAAATACGGTCATTTTAAATTGCGAGCCTATTCACAAATAGGAGGTAATGAACCACATTTAGCTATAATTAAAGGAACATGGAAGAAAAATGAAGCCGTGCTTGTAAGGGTTCATTCATCCTGTCTCACGGGAGATATAGTTGGCTCGTTGCGGTGTGATTGCGGAGACCAGTTAGACGCTGCATTAAAAACAATTGAGGCACATGGAAAAGGTGTTGTACTTTATATGCAGCAGGAGGGAAGGGGCATTGGTTTATTGAATAAACTTCTAGCTTACCAACTACAGGAAAAGGGGTATGACACTTATGAAGCAAATGCGGAGCTCGGCTTACCTATGGATTCAAGAGATTATGGTGTGGGTGCTCAAATTTTGAGGGATTTGGGTATTACTAAAATGAAACTAATGACGAATAATCCTAAGAAGCGGGTGGGATTGGTTGGTTATGGTTTAGAGATTGTTGAAAACGTTGCTGTACAATCTGTACCGAATAAATACAATGAACGATATCTGGAGACAAAGCGTAAGAAAGGGGGGCATGACATTATAAATGCATATAAAAAGGTATAATTCGCAACAATAAAAAGGGGGGATGAAGTTTCTAAACTTCATCCCCCCTTTTTATTGTTGTGAAGAGTAATTATTGAATAACCAATTTCTTTTGAATTACGGATTCTCCTGCTTTTACGTTCACCACATAAATTCCGGCTGATAATTTAGAAGTACCTTCAATGGCCATTTGGGTTTCTCCATCGTTTACCCATCCTTCATAAACGCCAAGAACTTCCTTTCCTGTTAGGTCATAAACTTTCACTGATAGATTACCTGCTTTAGTCAACTCTAACTTAAGGTTCGCTTCGCCATGGGTAGGATTAGGGAAAATAGTTAAATCAGAAACAACACTTAAGTCTTCAATAGCCGTTGCTTGCAATCCAATATTGATGTCATCTATATACAGGTTATTCCCGCCAACAGCGCTAAATGCTTGAAACCGGAACATTACATGTGGCTTTTTAAGACTGGAAGGAATGCTAACCGAAACAAATTTCCAATAGGATTGACCAAAACCTGGCTGATAAGCTCCATTTACAGTACCGGCATTTAATAATGCAGAAGGGTAAGTTGCTCCTTTTTTGAAAAGGGGAACGGAACTCCATGTACGTCCACAATCGCTGGAAGCAAATACATTCATAGAATCGGCTAAAGGAGTATTAAAAGATTGGGAAGCAGTTGCCCAGGAATATTGGAATGTTAAATACATCTGCGCAGGAGACAAAGCGGTCAAATCAATACCAGGACTTACAATTTCGTCAATATCGTGGTCATTACGAGCAACATAGTTATTCAACATAGCCACTCCATTTCCCGAGTGAGTTCCGTAATTGACACGAGTAAATGAAGTGTTATTATCATCGTAGTTAGCAGAACCCCAAGTGGAGCTGAATACATTCGGATCTTCAAAATCTTGAGAGTAAGGAGCAATATATTGTGTATTGGCATAGCTTACAAAAACCAAATTATTTCTTGTCTTTGTGGTAGATCCTTGAGTATTGGTTACAGTTAAAGTAACATTTTGATAGCCCGCAGATTGAAACTTTACCACAGGATTTCTCAAAGTAGAGGTAGAAGGAATGGCGTTTGAAAAAGTCCATAAGTAAGAGTCGACTTCAGATGCATCGGTGATAGCAAGGAAGGAGGCATCATCATTTGTGCAAACAAACCTTTTTGCAATACCGAAATCAGCAATTGGTGC
>CANJVG010000079.1 GCA_947478005.1 Bacteroidota bacterium | reverse complement strand
TATATTCTTTAAACTTAGGATTGCGCGCTTCCATTTTCTTCATGCTTTCAAACATATAAAACTTGCGATTAAAAGCGAGGTTACATTTAATTGAGAACAATTTTACTTTCGCCAAGTGACAACGGCACAAATAAAAAATTCATTTAAAAATATTGGAGAGGTAGAAGCAACTATAGCACCGTCCTCTCTCGTTCTGAAATTGTCTTTTACGAACACTTCGTTGCGCTATTTTGTTCTATCGCAAACCAGCCATCAGATCATTTTTTGGGGAGATTATACGCTGCACAACATCAGTTCTGATATTGAGTTAGCCAATCGTGTAGAAAAGATTTTTGAGAAGGATGAAATCCTTCAAATCAACTATTCCAAAATCTTGGTCGGGCTTGATGACACTTATTCTGTCATGCCGACTGAGTTTTCATTTCTTATCAATCAAGAAGAACAGCAAAGTCAGAACCTGGGAGATACAGAGCTGGTTTATCAAACTTCTGAGAAAATATTGCAAACGATAAAGAGACTGTTTCCGAAAGCAGAGTTACTGCATCTCAATTCAACTTATCTTCATACACTGCCCAAATACTTAAACGAAAGCACCGAAAAACTCTTTCTGAATGTCAGCCATTCGCACTTCGACCTGGTGCGTTTTAATGGCGATAAGAAATTGCGCTTGATGAATCGTTATCCCTATCAGGCAAGTTCCGATTTCATTTACTTTGTGTTGCTGTGTTGCGATGAGCTGAAAATAAACAGAGGGGAAACGGAACTGGTATTAATGGGAAGTATAGATAGCGAAAGCGAGATTTACGATCTATGCCTTCGTTATTTCCGCCACCTTAGCTTTATCCAAAAACCCGAAGCCGTAAACTTCACCAAAGCCTTTGAAAATTTCCCCAAACATCATCACTTCAACCTCTATAATCTAAACCCATGAGAGTAATAGGAGGCCGATTAAAGAGCGTTCGTTTCGAACCGCCCAAGAACATCCCGACCCGACCAACCACCGACTTTGCGAAGGAAGGCTTGTTCAACACGCTTAACAACAGTTTTAATTTCGACAACATTAAGGTGCTCGACTTGTTTGGAGGCACCGGTAGCATCAGTTATGAGTTTGCTTCGCGAGGATGCGAAGACATTACTACGGTGGAGATTTTCCCTCGTTGTGCCGATTTCATTAAGAAGACGGTTCAGCAACATCAGTTGAAAGGAATGAAGGTGTTGCAGACCGATGTTTTCAAATTCATCTCTACTTCCCATCAAAAATTTGATTTGATTTTTGCAGGACCACCTTATCCGCTACCGAATCTAAATACGATTCCTGATTTGATTTTCGAACATCAATTGGTAGAAGGTGAAGGATGGTTCATTCTGGAACACAACCCCAATCATAACTTCGAACAACACCCCCACTATTACAAAGGCAAGAACTATGGCACTACTATCTTTTCTATCTTCGTAAACGAAATACAGAAACCGAAATGAAAAAGATTGCCGTATTCCCGGGTTCATTTGACCCAATCACAATTGGTCATGCTGATATTGTAAAACGGGCTTTGCCTTTATTTGATGAAGTAATTATTGCCATAGGGAGCAACTCGCAAAAACAAAGTTTGTATTCATTGGAGCAGCGGATTAAATGGATAGAGCTTGTTTTTAAAGGAGAGAAGAAAGTGAAAGTAGAAAGTTACGGAGGGTTGACCGTAAACTTTTGTGAGAAGAAAAAAGCAAACTATTTGTTAAGAGGTATTCGCAGTGCTGCAGACTTTGAATATGAAAAGACCATTGCCCACCTCAACCATGATATGCTTCCTCAATTAGAAACCATACTCATTCTTTCAAGACTAGAATACTCTTCCATTTCCTCTACTATAGTTCGAGAGATAATTAGAGGAAAAGGCAAAGTAGGAAAGTTCGTTCCAAAGCAGATTGCTAAAGATTTTAAATAACAATTGATGCTATTAAGATTACTTGCGTTTGTTGCATTACTCTGTACGTTTTGTCCATCTTATGCGCAAAAAAAAGATGTAAATTCAGAGGCACCAAATGGTTATGTGTTTATAGATTTAACAGGAGATACAATTAGATATAAAGACCGAGCTACAATAACTTTAAGACTTTTAAAAAAGGGGAGTGTTATTGTTCGATTAAAGACTAGCGAAAGAAGCATTGAAGCTTACAGAAAGGCTGGTCAAAACAATATTGCAGATAAAATTGTGCTGGAAAGAAAAGCTCAAAATCAAAGTTTATACAATGCCTTCATTAAGGAATTCTTTTTTTGCAAGGTATTTTTTATTTTTTCCAAAGACACCAAACTGTTTTTAGATGGAGCAAAAAATATTTTTCTGAACAGCAACTTGGAATATGATTCCACAATAGCGTTTACCGATAGCAATTTCGTATTTTGCGAATTCGGAAGCGTTGAAACTTACTCCAAATTTACTGACCAGGTAGCCGGCTATTCAGTCCCAATGCCTTCACTTTCGGGTGGGATGTATATGGGTCGCAATCCTCATGATATATTGGATACTGTAACAAGAAGGACGTCAAGTTCTCCCGCCACTACATCTGGCTTGTTTTTTTCAGATAAGGATCTCAAGCAATTCCAGCGACCTTTTCCGTTTTCCGAGGCGGTATACTTAAACAATCCATATCCAACAGTTAGACAACTTAATCGAGAACTTGAACGAGTATACAATCGTCTTGTGCAAACCAACGATTATAGACTTAAATTAAAGGAAGAAAGGAAAAAGTCTAAGCAAAAAAGAAAAAAGGAGAAATGGATACCATAAACACCATTGACCTTGGTCTAAGAAAGTATCTCGATGTTCTTAAAACGCAGGAAGAACTCTTCCATAAAAACATTGAAGCCAAACTAAACGGACAATTCACTGAAAATTACCTGATTCTCTGTGAACATGAGCCGGTTTTTACCTTAGGAAAAAGCGGCAAGCGCGAAAACATATTGGTGAGTGATGCAGAGATGAATGCCGAATTTTATCATGTCAATCGAGGAGGCGATGTTACTTTTCATGGTCCCGGTCAACTGGTAGTTTATCCAATTCTTGATTTAGATAAACTTCAAATCGGATTAGCGCAATACATCTTTTTGTTAGAAGAAACCATTATCAATTCCTTGAAAGAATATGGTTTGAAGGGAGAAAGAATTGAAGGCGCTGCGGGAATTTGGTTAAGAACACCCGACAGAAAGGTTTGCGCTATTGGGGTGAAGGCAAGTCGTAATGTAACTATGCACGGCATTGCCATCAACATCAACACCGATCTTTCTTATTTCAATAAAATTGTTGCCTGCGGACTGGAAGGAAAGAAAACTACTTCTTTGTCGAAGGAATTAGGAAAAAAGATTTGGATAGAAGATTACAAGAAGATATTTATAGAGAAGTTCTGCAAAGTACTCTCTGTCAAAAATCAATCGTTAGCGGTCAATTGAAATACATGTTTCTCGGCATGATAGCTACTCCTCACCATTGGTCCACTCTCTACATATCTAAAACCCTTTGATAAGGCAACTTCCTTGTATCGATTGAAGTCATCAGGAGTAACATAACGCACAACCGACAAATGCTTTCTCGTAGGTTGCAGATATTGTCCCATGGTCAAAATATCAACTTTCGAATCTCTCAAATCATCAAAGGCTTCAAAGAGTTCTTCTTCTGTCTCGCCCAAGCCTAGCATTATTCCGCTTTTAGTTCTTTCTATGCCGCCTTCTTTCAACGCTTTCAGCACTTCTAAACTCCGTTCGTATTTAGCTTGTATTCGAACTTCGCGAGTTAGGCGTTTCACCGTTTCGAGATTATGTGATACTACCTCAGGCTTTACGTCTATTATCCGCTGAATATTTTCTGTTATTCCTTTAAAGTCAGGAATCAAAGTCTCCATCGTTACTCCTGGGTTATGTCTGCGAATAGCCCGAATGGTTGCTGCCCAGATTTTAGAGCCTCCATCCGTTAAATCATCTCTATCAACAGAGGTTATAACCACATGTTTCAACCCCATTAATTTTACCGACTCGGCTACTCTTAATGGCTCTGTTATATCCACTACTTCCGGATTACCTGTTTCAACACTACAAAACATGCAAGAACGGGTGCAGGTGTTTCCCAAAATCATAAGCGTTGCAGTACCTTCACCCCAACATTCGGTTTGATTAGGACATTTGCCGCTTTCACAAATGGTGTGCAGCTTATGTTGCTCCACATTTTGCTTTACATCACTAAACTCCTTTCCCGAAGGCAGTTTTATTTTCAGCCAATCGGGTTTTGCAATACGGGTTTTAACTTCAGTAACTTCAGACATGGGGCAAACTTAAAAAGACATTAGACATAAGACATAAGATTTTAGACACTGGACGTAAGAAAACAAAAATTATCTAAGAACACTTCTGATAACTTGCATGGTAAAGTCACAACTGTATTTTTGCGATACTTAATAAAACGCAAATGAAAAGCATCCACACCTGGCTTGATGAATATGGCGAAAGTCATCAAAACGTAACCAACAAAACCATTCACTGGATTTGTGTTCCGCTTATTTTTTTCAGCATTACAGGACTATTCTATAGCGTAGAGTTACCATTTACCATAGACGGAACAATGAAATTTAACCTCGCGATGGTAATGCTTGCCGGAGTTACCGTTTACTACTTTCTACTATCCAGAACATTATGGATAGGGATGCTTTTCTTCTCCGTAATGTGTATGCTAGGTTGCTATACTATAAAGCAATCGGGACTTCCTCTTTGGGCGGTGTGTCTTACTATTTTTGTTCTTGCCTGGATTGGTCAATTCTACGGACATAAAGTTGAAGGGAAGAAACCATCGTTTTTTAATGACCTGCAATATTTAATGATAGGCCCAGCCTGGCTTATGAGTTTCATTTATAAACGAATCGGAATCAGCTATTAAACATTTGAAAAACAAATCACACCAACCAATGAATCTCATGAGTAAAAAATTCTTGCCGCTATTCCTTGCAGCCGCTACTTTCATTTGTTTTTCGGCCATGCATAAACCGGAAACTCAAACACGTACTATCATTAACAAAATGCTGACTGCTATAGAAGCTCATAAGTGTAGTCAATACACGATGAGAAGTGAGGAGAGAATAGTAGGTATGAAAAACCTGCGCGGTGGTATGATATTGACAAAGGTAAATGTGTCGCCTAAAAAGATTTATCTTAAAATGGTAGAAGACCCGAATAAAGGAACTGAGATATTATTCGTAACTGGAGAGCGAGGCGGTAAGGCTGCAGTAAGTGTTCCGCATTTGCCTACGCTTAATTTAAATCCGTTTAGCAGCCTGCTTACGAAAGAACAGCATCATACATCCATGTCTTCAGGATTTGCCATTGTAGGGAAAATTGTTGACCAAGGCATGAAGAAGGCAGATGCTCAGGGGAAGTTTGATGAGGTATTTAAATATGTGGGTGATGTTACTTGGAATAATCGTGCTTGCTATAAGTTGGTAATTGAAGACCCTACTTGGGCTATTACAACCTACACCGCTAAAAAAGGCGAAAACATGTATACCATCGCTTTAAAATTTTTAGTGCCGGAGTATTATATGGTAGAACTTAGCGGCATCAAAAACTTCGAGGAAGACTTGGGAGGGAAGACAGTGAAAATTCCTACCTCGTACTCTAAGAAAACAGTCATGTATATTGACAAGGAAACTAACTTCCCTATCTTTCAGGAAATAAGTGATGACAAGGGAATCTTTGAGCGCTACTCCTTCTTCAATGTATTGATAAACCCTGCTTTTAAAGCAGATGAGTTTACCGAAGATTTTAAAGAGTATAATTTTTAAAGATTATTGTTCGAGCAGTTGAATTGAAAAGAGTTCCGGAGTTTTTAAAACTTCGGAACTCTTTTTTTATGCCCTCCCGGCAAGCAGATATAAAGCTGCCATTCGGATGGCCACACCATTCTCTACCTGTTGAAGAATAATAGATTGTTTCGAATCGGCTACATCGCTGTTTAACTCTACTCCTCTATTGATGGGTCCGGGGTGCATAATGATTATCTTCTTCTTTATCGAATCGAGCAGTTCTTTATTCACGCCATACGTCAAAGCATATTCGCGCAAAGAAGGAACAAACTTAATATCCATGCGCTCCAACTGAATGCGCAGCACATTGGCCACATCGCACCATTCCAAAGCTTTTTTCAAATTAGGCTCGTAGGTGACTCCCAACTCTTCTATGTGCTTTGGAACCAGGGTTGGTGGTCCGCATACTTTCACCTTGGCTCCCATTTTCAACATCAACGGAATATCGGACCCGGCAACTCTTGAATGTTTGATGTCACCAATAATTAAATAGTTCAGTCCTTTTAACTCACCGCATTTTTCGCGCACCGAATAACCATCCAACAAACCTTGGGTAGGATGCTCGTGCGTGCCGTCACCGGCATTGATAATACTGGCAGAGATGTGTTGCGATAGAAAGTCTGCTGCGCCTGAACTGGAATGCCGCATCACTATCATATCCACTTTCATGGCTAATATATTTCTAACCGTATCGAGCAGTGTTTCTCCTTTCTTTACTGAAGAGCCGGATGCAGAAAAATTAATGGTGTCGGCACTCAAACGTTTCTCGGCTAACTCAAACGAAATTCTTGTGCGGGTAGAATCTTCGAAAAACAAATTGGCAATGGTAATGTCGCGGAGGGAAGGAACTTTTTTAATAGGCCGTTGAAGAATATCTTTGAAGTTATCGGCTGTTTGAAAAATGAGTTCAATGTCCGATTTCTGAAGGTGTTTAATTCCTATAAGATGTTTCTGGCTCAGTGCTCCCATTTCTTATTTTGTCTGTTGTCTTATGTCTAACTTCTATTGTCTGTCATCTTCTACTATCCATACCTTATCGGCCCCATCAGTTTCTTTCCATTCCACTTTCACTTTCTCTGCAGCTATAGAATCTACAACCCGACCAACATATTTTGCCTGTATCGGCAGGTGCCGCTGCAACCTTCTGTCAATTAGTACCAGCAATTCTACATCATCCGGTCGTCCATAATCCAACATTGCGTCAAGAGCTGAACGAATGGTTCTTCCCGTATACAGTACATCGTCTATCAAAATAATGTTCTTGCCCTCAAGCGAAAACGAAATATTAGTTTCATCAGCAATCATCGGCTTGCTCTTAATACGGAAATCATCCCGATAGAATGTGATATCGAGTTTCCCGTACTCTATATCCTTCCTCTTTAGTATTTCCGAAAGTTTTTGATGAATGCGATTGGCCAGAAAAACTCCCCGTGGCTGCACGCCTATGATAGCCGAATTGGAAAAATCCTTGTGTTGTTCAATTAACTGATGGCAGAGGCGGGTAATGGTAAGTGTAAGCTTTTTGCTGTCGAGTATAACGCGCGGTTGCATCGTTGATTTGTTGAGCAAATATAATTACCTGAGTCGAAATAGAAAGAAGTTTTATAAAACAGATCCGTTACCAATGACGATTTCTGGTTTCTCATTGGTAAAACTTATACACTTACTCCACAGGGTGTGCATAACATGTTATCGCGAATATTGGCATGTATCAATGAGGTTCCTACTTTTATACCAATAAAACCAATTAACAATGGCAACCAAAAAAGCTCCGGCAAAAAAAGCAGCGAAAAAAGCTGCACCAAAAAAAGCGGCTAAAAAAGCAGCAGCTCCTAAAGTTAAACGTAAACCAAATGCAGCCTTCATGAAGGCTATGACTCCAAGCGCAGCGTTAGCAGCGGTTGTAGGCAGCAAACCACTTCCACGTACTGAAGTGACTAAGCAACTTTGGGTTTACATCAAGAAGAACAAACTTCAGGATGCTAAAGAAAAACGCAACATCAATGCAGATGCGAATCTTCAGAAAGTGTTTGGCGGAAAGAAAACAGTTTCAATGTTCGAAATGGCTAAGCTTATTGGTAAGCACCTTTCTTAATTCTGTTTCCTACAGCATTAAAAAAAATGTCCCGACTTGTCGGGACATTTTTTTTTGTATCTAATAAGTAATTATGTTTTCAGCCACCTCTTACAAGCCAATGCATTACTACCTGATAACTCCTTCATCATAGGTACAACTTACAAATACGGGTTCTTGAGCAGTACATCCGAAGAGAAACTTCCTTTTAATCGAGGGTGCAAAAAACTATACAAGAACCCGTACCTCTTAAATTTTTACCCTAAAGCTCGCCTTAGAGGGTCTCGACATTCGTCTATTGGCTCTATGGTTTCCCTGGAGGACCTCGACATTCGTCCATTGGCTCCATGGTTTCACCAGAGGGCCTCGACATTCGTCTATTAGTTCTATGGTTTCACCAGAGGGCCTCGACATTCGTCTATTAGTTCTATGGTTTCACCAGAGGCTCTCGATATTCGTCTATTGGCTCTATGGCTTCACCAGAGGGTCTCGACATTCGTCTATTAGCTCTATGGTTTCACCAGAGGGTCTCGACATTCGTCTATTAGTTCTATGGTTTCACCAGAGGGTCTCGACATTCGTCTATTGGCTATGCGGTTTCTGCAAAGCCAATAAATTTCTGTTAAACAATAGGGTTATTAAGCTGTTTCAAAAAACAGCGAGCTGAATGCTGATTTCGATTAGCGAATTAGGCAAAGCGTATCTTCATCTCCTACCGGCAAAAGGTAACTCAAATGAAAAAATCAGGATACAGATTGCTGTATCGGCATCCAATCAGTCAATATATCAAATCCACCAATTCAACCAAGGTGCTTTATGTTCCGCATCAAACCTTTATACTTAGTGCGCTTTACCGGTGAGCCTTTAAACAACTGACGGAAGGTTTCTTCGCTTAGTTCCTCCCAATCTTTTCGGGACCTGTTTAATAGGGCGGGTTTGGGTTCAAACAAAGGCTCGCTATGTGGCATTGCCTGCGAATTGATAGGACAAACCTGCTGGCATATATCGCAGCCAAACATCCAATTCTCGAACTTGCCTTTCATTTCAACAGGCAGCACATCGTCCTTCAATTCAATAGTGAAATAAGAAATACACCGGCTGCCATCTACTTTGTAGGGTTCGTAAATGGCATCTGTAGGACAGGCATCAATACATTTGGTGCAGGTGCCGCAATAGTCTTTCACGGGCGAATCGTATTCCAGTTCAACATCCAGAATTATTTCGGCCAGAAAAAAATAAGACCCTCGCTTCTTGGTCAACAGAAGCGTGTTTTTACCCTGCCAGCCCAGGCCGCTGCGCTGAGCCCAGGCGCGCTCCATCACCGGTGCCGAATCAACGAAGCACCGCGCATTCACTTTGCCCACATTCGACTCTATGCTTTTTAAGAGAACAGCAAGTTTTTCTTTTATTACCTCATGATAATCCTGCCCCAAGGCATACATGGCTATCTTAGGTGCCCCTTCCTGTTGCGCAGCTTCCGAATAATAATTATGCGTGAAGGAAATAACACTCTTCGCACCATGCACCAGCAAGCGAGGGTCTACTCGCTTATCGAAGTGATTAGCCATATAACTCATTTGGCCATGCAGGTTCTGATTAAGCCATGCTTCCAGCTGCAGGGCCTCTTTGTCGAGCCGCTCGGCTTTAGAAATACCGCACGAATCGAAACCTAATCGAAGTGCCTCCCGTTTAACCAAAGTAGTAAGTGCGTGTTTATTCATAGCAGAAAGTTCGCAAAAAAAAATAAAAGTTAATGTTAGTGTTAGTTTAATAATAGTCCAACGTTTCCTTTACCTTCGTGAAGTAATTTTGTATTGAAATAAATAAAAAATGAAAGCAACACGCATCCTCCTTCTTCTCCCAACCCTGTTGTTGATGTTGTTTCATGATGTGCTTGCACTGTCACCGCAACAAAATATTATTAAGCAGGAAGAATGTATTGACGATGATAGAAATCTAAAAGTTCTTACCTGGAATATTTACATGTTGCCGAAGATAGTACCAGGAAGACACAAACGCGAAAGGGCTCATGCGATTGTAGATGCATTAAAAAAATCCGATTTCGATGTGATTGTTTTTCAGGAAGCATTTTTACCGGCAGCCCGCCAAATTATCAGTGAGGGGTTGAAAGGCATTTATGAATTTCAATATGGCCCTGCCAACAATGAAGGGCGCACCATTAAGACAAACAGCGGGGTTTGGGTTATCAGCAAAACGAAAATGAAAATGCTGAATACTGTTCAGTTTAAAAACTGTACCGGCAATGATTGTTTTGCACGCAAAGGAGCGATGTTGCTGGAAGGAGTTTGGAACGATAAACCTTTTCAGATTCTGGGTACACATTTACAGGCCGATGGCTTTGACCGCATTCGCGAAAAACAAATGGATCAGATTTATTTAGAGTTGTTGGCCGAAAATAAAAGAGAAGGTGTGCCTCAGATTATTTGTGGTGATATGAATACTGAATCGGAAATGAAAGAGCACTACTGCGCCATGCTCGAATGCCTGGATGCACAAGACGGAGAAATAACGGGAGTTGATAAATGCAGTTACGATGGAGTGAACAACCCCATTGCTCAATCCTTTGGCACCAAGAACAAAATAAATTATGACTACATCCTGGTTCGCAACAATGGCTCTAAAATACGCACGATGAAACGATTTGTAAGCATATTGAAGAAAGGAAAGCAATTTCTGTCAGACCATTACGGTGTAGTTTGTGAGTTGAAGTTTTAATACCACGCCCAAACCATTTATAGGGAACTTAAATACAAACAGCCGAAGAATCTTCTTCGGCTGTTTGTATTTTGTATTTGGCTATTAAAAACCCTTTACGGAATTCAAGGGTTGTTGTAATCAAACTTCGGCTTCCAATCATTGCTTTTCTTAGGAAATAAATCAAACAGATGCCACGGTGAGCAGTAAAAATCTCCGGGACCAAAAAAGTCATATGAAGCTCGAAATATTTTTTCTTCCTTTCTTATCAAAGCCGAAACTCCCGGCCAGTAAGAATTGGGCTTCGGCTCAAAACCTAAATCTTTAATAAAGGTGCTTCCATGAGCCGAAAGCATTTTAAATTTCCATCCACGGCTTTGGGCAAATTCCTTTTGCACCTCGGGTGAATCGGGTGAGATAACCACAAAAGGCATTCTATCATTCAATGGTAAAACAGAGCCGTTGAATACATCCGCCCACAAGGTACAATAAGCGCAGCGTTTACCCATATTGTGGATCACCATTAACTCATCTCGCTCATCAAACAAACTTGAAAGTAAAACGTCTTTCCCTTCCCAATCTTTTAAGACGTAGTTCGAGACAGGCTCTAATTCCAATTTCGAACGCAGTTCTAAAATTTTGCTTCGGCTATATTCTATTTCTTTTTGAATTGCGCTTATTTGCTCATAAATAGTTTCATTCATTATTCGATAATTTAAAAACCAAATTAGCGTTAAAGTTTCAAGATGAACAACTACCTGATTGCACTTCTCTTTTTGCTATTTCCCGGAGGTGAAAAATTCCTGAATGAAATAGACCTCTACCAGCAAGAATCTTACTTCAAACAGAAAGTATATCAGGAACATGACTACAAAAGTTTTGCCGGTTTAAAAGAAGTCAAGGAAATAGTCAATCCGGACAATTATGACTTTCACCTGCTAAATGCAGCGGTTTTTTTTGCTACCAATAAACTGCGTGATGAAAAGAAATTGAAGCAACTAAAATATTCTGCCAATCTACGCGATGCAGCTGCGGTTCATGCGTACCAAATGGTTGACAAAAAGTTCTTCGACCACTTCAACAGCCGCAATCTTAAACTCCGCTCACCCGAGGACCGCATAAAGCTATTTGGCATTACTGCTTCAGCAGATGGAGAGAATCTTGATTATACCTTTGTAAAAATGCCTTCACAGACTACCTACTTACAGTTAGGTGAACAATTAGTGGATGATTGGTTTCACTCCCCACCTCACAAAAAAAATATGCTCAGCAAAAACTTCAGCAACTTAGGCTGTGCTGCGTATTTTGAAGCTAAAAACAAGGATGGTTTTCGATATGTGAAAGCAACCCAGGATTTTTCTACGCCTTGATTACACCCGCTCAATAATAGTAGCCACTCCCATCCCGCCACCTACGCAGAGCGTAATTAAACCGGTTGATTTATTCGTGCGCTCCAGTTCGTCAAGCACCGTGCTTAACAAAATAGAACCGGTAGCTCCAAGAGGATGTCCCATGGAGATTGCTCCTCCGTTTACGTTCAGCACATCGTCCGATATATTCATTTCCCGTTGAAACTTTAATACCGCGCTGGCAAAGGCTTCATTCATTTCCCATAAATCAATATCGGTACTTTTCATGCCCGCTACCTTTAGTGCCTTCCTGGCACTAAGTGCAGGACCGGTGAGCATAATGGTTGGCTCCGCAGAAGTAACAGCAGCGCTGACAATGCGTGCGCGGGGTTTCAATCCCAACTTATCTCCGGCTTCTTTAGAACCCACGAGTGTAATGGCTGCACCATCCACAATGCCCGATGAATTACCCGGGGTGTGCACATGGTTGATTTGCTCCAGTTCATAATATTTCAACATAGCCACTGCATCGAAACCAAACTCACCCGGCATAGCAAACGAAGGTTCCAGTTTTTTCATGGCCTCCATCGAAGCATCTTCGCGAATCGTTTCATCATAGTCCAAAATGTTTATTCCGCTTTGGTCAACCACCGGCACAATAGATTTTTTGAAGTAACCGTTCTTGCGCGCCAGTGCAGCTTTGCGATGAGAAGACAAAGCATAATTATCAACGGTTTCTCTTGTAAATCCTTCAAGCGTGGCAATTAAATCTGCCGAAATTCCCTGCGGAATAAAACCAAGCGCGCTGTTCACAGCAGGGTCTAGATACCATGCACCACCATCGCTGCCCATCGGCACACGGCTCATGCTTTCTACACCACCTGCCACTACCAGTTCCTCCCAACCACTGCGAATTTTCATGGCTGCCAAATTCACAGCTTCTAAACCCGATGAACAAAAACGATTGATTTGCATGCCACCCGAACGTATATCCCAACCGGCATACATGGAAGCAATCTTGGCAATATCACCGCCTTGCTCACCAACAGGTGTAACGCAGCCCAACACCACATCATCTACCAGGGAGGTATCAAAGTCTTTATTGCGTTTGCGCATGGCGCGAAACAGACCGGCCAATAAATCAATGGCCTTTACTTCATAGAGAGAACCGGATTTTTTTCCTCTGCCACGTGGAGTGCGAATAGAGTCGTAGATAAAAGCGTCACACATATTTTTTTGTTTGTATCAGCACAAACATAGAATGGAACCCGATATAATCAAACAATAATTTCGTCCTCAAGGAATAAATTCAGATTGTTGCCTAAAATACAACAGCATGTTTACCTACCAACATCAATTACGCGTTCGCTATGGCGACACAGACCAAATGGGTTATGTATATTATGGCAATTATGGCTACTACTATGAGCAGGCACGGGCCGAAGCGCTGCGCTCATTGGGCATTACATATAAAGAAATTGAGGACGCTGGAACCATGATGCCCATTACGCGCATGAACATTAAATACATTCGCGCTGCGCGGTATGATGAACTCCTTACGATTAAGACAACCGTGCCCGAATTGCCCCACCGACTAATCCTGTTTGAATACGAAATTTTTAATGAGAAAATGCAGTGCATCAACGCAGGCGAAACACAGCTTATCTTTATTGATGTGTTGACCCAAAAAATTAAAACGGTCCCCGATTTGCTTCTCGACAAATTGAAACCCTGTTTTTAATTCTATATTTCGCCTTGAACACAGCTGGAGATGAAAAAGATTTGGGGAAAGATTTTAAAGGAGTATCCGTTTTTAAAGCGCTTGATAGTAAAAGGGCAAACATTCACCCTTCCGGGTTTTGATGGCATACCGCTGCTAGATGTTTATAAATTCTTTATTGCCGAAATAAGAGCTAACTCTTTACCAACCCGCAGCAAGGCAATTGCCTTCAGTTTCTTTCTCGCGTTTTTTCCTGCCCTTACTTTTATTTTCTCGCTCATTCCCTATTTGCCTTTTTTCAGCGATATGGATGATAAGATTCTGGAGTTTCTTCGTCAGGTGCTACCCAACAAAGAAACTTATACTTTTATCAAATCATTCATTCAGCCCCTGTTACAAGACTTAGCAAAGCATAAACGCGGAGGACTCTTAACGGGTTCTATCTTCTTGGTTTTGTTCCTAACATCCAATGGGGTAATGGCTATGATGAGTTCTTTCGACAAATCGTATGACCACTATAAAAAGCGAAATGCTATCCACAGCCGTCTGGTTGCACTGCAAATTACTTTACTACTGATGGTTCTTTTTGTTTTCTCTCTAGCCCTCGTCATTCTGGGGCAGGATATGCTTGCTTTTGTTTTTGATTGGCTCAATATTAAAAGTGGGTTTACCCATTTTCTGTTTAGCCTGTTGCGCTATGCTTTAATATTGCTCATGTTCTTTCTGGGTATTTCCCTTATTTACTATTACGGTCCTGCTACCAAAAAGAAATATAAATTCATTTCTACAGGAGCTACAGTGGCCACAATCCTATCCATCCTTGTTTCAGTGGGGTTTTCATATTGGGTAAGTAATTTCAACCGACTCAATGTCATCTTCGGCTCCATTGGAACGATAATGCTTTTAATGATTTGGCTAAACTTAAATGCGTTTGTATTACTAATTGGCTATGAGATTAATGCCAGCATACACTTCAACAAGACCATGCGTACCAAAGAATTGGACGTGAAGGCTATCAATAAAAATAAATGATCGTGCTGCCATAGCCGTAACGGCTGTGATATTCGTTGCTGTATGTTTTTACCTGCGGATGTTTATCAAGCAACTTAAAAATCTCCTCTTTCAGTTTGCCTTTCCCAAAACCATGTACTACCCTGAATTCAAATTTGCCGGCTGCAATAGCTTTGTCTAATGCTTTTTCAAATTCTTCCATTTGGTGAAACAAAGCATCATGCGGAGCAATTTTTCCTGAGCCGACATGTTGCTGCTCCAGGTGCAAATCAATGACATCCTCCGCATGGTCTATTCTGTTTTTGTTGCTGAAGCCGGGATTAGTAGCACCCATCATATACATGCGCAATACCTCCGGGTCAAATTCAACTCCTTTGTTTTCGTTAGTGGGAAGCTTTTTCTTTTTCATAAAAGTAATTGCAAGTGTGTGGCAATGAAATTTGTCTTGAATGATGCGCGCTTGAATTATGTAAAGCTATTAAGAAGAAACTTCTTGAAACTTTTTCCTGAACTCAACCGCACTGCCAATATCAGGAAAGGATTCTTTTGTTCCGCCCGTTCCTATAATGGTAATAGTGCCGTAGCCAAACATTCTGCCCATGATTGATTGATCTACATTTACGCTCTCAATCTTATTCAAATTCATCTCTAAGGTTCTCCTGGAAAAAATTCCGGTCTTGCAAATAATTCGCTTGCTGGTTATCACGAATTCATCACTCCATCTGGCCAAAGCCGGCACTATGAACAAGCTGAGCAAGCCACTCAGCGTAAAGAAAGTTTTCCAGTGGTATTTGGTTTCATAAACCACCTGCTCATCCTTTATGAGATTATTGTCAACGTAACTGCCCATGTGTTTAATTTATTCAAAAATAAAAAAAGGAGCGCAAGTTGAATAGTAAAAAAGAGGATAGAGAAGGGGTTTTCGTGTAAGAAGAAAGCGGGTAGGACAACGAATGTCTTTTCCAAAAAGACGGTGCGCAAAGATTACCCTAACACCCCTATTATGTTCTTTGCGCCCGTCTTTAATTGCTGTTGGGGTAGGGGTCGAACCTACACGAGGCGGTTAGCTATTACAAACCTTACAGGACTTAAACCGGTAAGGTTTGCAATAATTTATTCCGAACTCCTCACCCCCGAGACAGGGGGGCATGTCTGCCAAATTTCATCACCCAACAATGTATTTCTAAGAACGATACGGCAAATATAATCGTATGGATACATTTTTACAAATAATTCAATGACTATGGATATATATTTACAGTATTCGCAATTATAATTTAAATTTATTGCCAATAAACAAAAAACAATTATTAAATATGGCTCTTCATTACGAAATTGACAATACCGATTTGCAGATACTCAATTTGCTTATGGAAAATGCCTTTACACCGTATACAGAAATAGGTAAAAAGCTATTCATCAGCCCCGGCACGGTGCACGTGCGCATGAATAAAATGGAGAAGCTCGGCATTGTAAAGAATCCGCAATTGCAAATTGATTTAAGTAAATTAGGAATGGATATAACTGCTTTCATTGGTGTTTACTTAGTGCGCAGCGATTTATATGATAAAGTAGTGACGCAGCTAAAGAAAATTGATGAAGTCGTTTCCTGCAATTACACTACCGGTAACTATTCGCTCTTTTTAAAAATAGTTTGCAGAGACACGCAACACCTGCGCGAAGTACTGCATGATAAACTACAAAAAATAGAAGGCATCAGCCGCACTGAAACCTTGATTTCACTGGAGGAAAGTTTCAGTAGGCAAATAAAAGTGAAATCGGAAATGACAAAATAAAAAATCCCGCATCATTGCTGATGCGGGATTTGATTCCGTTGTGAAGAGATGGAGTAATTTATTTACTCACCACCATTCTCAACACAGTATTTTCTGTATTTGCTTTTACATTTACAAAGTAAATTCCACCGGCATATTCAGTAGTATTTAAAGCAATTTGATTTTTACCTGATGTCAGTTCTTTGTTAAAAACAGAAACTGTTCTTCCTGTCATATCTGTTATGTGAATAGCAACTTCGGATGAATTCTTAGCTGTAATTTCTAAAGTAGCAAATCCGGTATTAGGATTTGGATACAATTGAACGCTGTTGATAGTAGTCACTTCGTTTATCCCAGTTCCAATAACAGTTGAAGTCTGGGTTTTTACACAACCTCTTGAACTGGTAACAGTAACCGTGTAGTCACCTGCTGCAGTAGCTGTAGAAACAGCGCTGCTTCCTCCGTTTGACCATGCATAAGTAGCTCCCGGAACATTATCTGCTGTTAGCGTTAAAGCAGGCAATGAACCGCTTTCTGTGATGTTTACAGTAAATCCATAATTAAGGTTTGAAGAGTAATCGGCATTTTGCGGATCCCACTCACCCCAACATTTTGTCCAATCCACATCATTGAAAGCTCCACGGTAAGTTACCGGGGTTATCGCAGAATTTCCCGAAAGATTAGTTGAAGTGAAATCAGCACCGCTCAACAATGGAGAACCTGTGTTAGGTAAAAAACTTGGTGCGGTATAGCTATAAGCATTAGCCACGTTGATATCGCTTGAGTTCGGAAGAATAGAGTTGTTGTTACTATTGAACCAACCTTCCATACCAAAGCTAAGGGTTGAAGAATCGAGTGGTGTTGAGCAACCGGCCAAAATGTTGTTCTTAAATTCTAAAATATTACCGGTAACGTTATCGGCCGTTTGTTGGTTTTCAATTTTTAATCCTGTTGGGAAGCCGGTAAAAACACAATTATAAGTGCTGATACCTGTATTTCTTCTCAAGTGTAATGCTCTTTTAAAGTTAGGATTGATACTGGTGGTACCATCAACTTTAGGACCAACTACAGTTACATTAGTAAATATACCTCTGGTCTGTGGAGTGCCTGCATAATTAGCCGCAGACAAGTTATTGTTGTCAGATTCAAAACCGTTTGAACCCGAAATATCTGCAGTAGCAGAATCACTTACTCCTAATCCAAATTGCAAAGTTCCTGACCAACCAAAATCTGTATCAAACATGTCGTCCAGGGTTTTATTCATCACCATATATTTGCAATTGACGCTACCGCCAAATAATTCCGTTGCATCATCACCGGCATAAGAAACCATTACGTGGTCAACTACTGTATGTGAACCCACCCCTGCAAAAGTCAATCCGTTTACTTCAGAATTTGGCTGATATGCATAACCGGCAAATTCGCTTCTTACATAACGCAAAACACCGGAAGAGTCATTTGCATCGGGTCCTCC
>CANJVG010000078.1 GCA_947478005.1 Bacteroidota bacterium | reverse complement strand
TGCAAATTGAAAACCCTTCGAAGCTTTGCGCTTGGCATAGAGTTGAATTAAATCGAAGGCGAGTTCTTTGATTCGCTTCTTCGTTTTCTTTTTCAATATGCTCCAGTTTTCGGTGCCGAGCTTGTTCACACGCGGTGCATCGCCATCCTTGCCTACATACTTCGAAATCTTATGCAGCGACTGAATGCCCACATACATAATATCGTTGCCCGCATAAATCAGGCGCACGGTTTCCTGCATTTGTCCGCCTACTTCAATTTTTTCGAGACCGCTGAACACACCTACCCCGTGGTCGATGTGCGTGACAAAATCACCGGGTTTTAATTCGCGCAGCGTTTTCATGAGCAAGGCTTTGTCGCGGCTGAAGCCCTGACGCAGATTGTATTTGTGATAGCGGTTGAAAATCTGGTGGTCGGTGTAGCAGCAAAGTTTTAAGTCATCATCTATAAAACCCTGATGCAAACCGATATGCACCGGTGTAAAATTTACATCGGCTTTCAAATCGGTGAAAATGGCGTAGAAGCGCTCCACCTGTTTCGGGTTTTCGGCAAAAATTAAATTGGTGTAACCGCGCTCGTTGTTGTCGTGCAGATTGCGAATCAACAAATCGAAATTTTTGTTGAACGATGGCTGCGGCTTGCTGTGAAAAGAAATTATTTCTTCTGCCTTAAAGAAACTGTTTTTGCCAAACTCCACCACTCTGAATCTCGAAATACCTTTCAGAAAATCGGCAGAGGAAAGAAACACCTCCTCCGGTTCGCCTTCGAGCAAGGGATGATGCGGATGTTCAATGCGGTTCTTCTTTATCTCGGGTTGTATCTTTTTTGCCTTCTCTATGGATGAACCAAAAACATCCATCAGCATCTGCACATCTTTAAACCAGATGATGGTGTTGGGCGGAAACACTTCGAGCACCGAAGTTTTTTGGGTATTGGTAAAGTGCGATTGAATATTGGGCACAATCGTCACACTCGCAATTTTCTTTTGGCTTAGCTGCGTTAGCGGGTCGAAGGTGCGGATGCTTTCAATTTCTTCGCCAAACAATTCCACGCGGTAAGGAAACTCATTGCCGAACGAAAACACATCGACAATGTCGCCACGGATACTGAACTGCCCCGGCTCATACACAAAATCAACGCGCTCAAATTCGAAGCTCACGAGCAGGTCAATCATAAAATCTATATCGAGCTTTTCGTTTACGCGCATGCGCAGCGTTTGCTCGTTCAGCACTTCCTGACGCACCACTCTTTCGAACAGCGCCTCAGGGTAAGTAACCGCCAATTCAGCTTTGCTATTTGAATTACTCAACCGGTTCACCGTTTCGGTGCGCAGCAGAATATTGTTGTTGTTTACCTCGGTAAAATCCTGCGGACGCTTAAACGAATCGGGGAAGAAAAAAACATCCTTGGTGCCGAGCAGGTTCTTGAGGTTGTTTTGAAAATAAGCGGCTTCTTCTTTGTCGCTCATTACAAATAGATGATTGAAATCGGTCTGCTTAAAAATGGCAGCCGCCACAAAAGCATCCTGCGAGCCGATGAGGCCATGCAGAAAAAAATCGTTGCAGTCGTCACCCGTGTTCAGTTGCTGAATCAGTTGCTTTACCTGCGAAGAGTCGGTGTATGCTTTAAGTATTTCTTCTACGTTCATAAAAAGAATATGCCCCGACACGGTTATGTGCGGGGTTGAATTTTGTGGGGCGAATATAATGGCGTATTAATTTTAGAGGATATTTCTTTTAAGCCCACTGCAAGTAACAATCCCATTGCAAATATTTTTTTGGCAGTCTAATGCAATTCTAACGCAACGTAAATAAGCGTTGAACGTAACTCTAATAGCATTTCAGCTTAGTTCTAAAGTGAGTTAGTTTAGTTTCAATGTATTCTAACAAGGTTCTAATGCGAAATAATTCACTAATACGTGATTCAAAGACGCTTTTGAAGCGATATAAAACGCTTCTTATGCGACTTTGTTCGCGTGTAAAGAGGATTAATATAGTTTAGAACGGATTTGGTTTACTTAAAAGGTGAACAAGTTAAGGTTCCAGCTGAATCAATTTACTTGAATGGTGAGTTGATTTACCCCAGAAGTAAATCAGTTTGCTTTTGATGAGAGTTAGATTACGTCTGAGCCAATTCTGCTTGAGAAAATGTATGACTCGACAATATCAATAGCGAACCGGAGGCTAATGTCAAAGCTTAGAAGCAGGTTTTTAAAATGAAACTGAGTTATTCCAGCACTAACTTCTTAGAAGAAGTTCCCTGGATACTTTGCACAGTCAGAATATAAATACCCTTTGCCCATGCTTCGGCATTTATCATTTCAACAGGAGCATTCATTTCGCGGCTCATCATTCGTTGTCCGCTAATGTCCGTCACTGTAATTTTTGCAGCTGTCAAATCATGGGGCACCGAAATGAAGAATGAACCGGAAGAAGGGTTTGGAAATACCTGAAAAGGAACTTCGCTTTTCGTCCCATCAAAAATGCCGGTAGGTAAAAATCGAACACTATCGCGGTAAATAATCCTGGTTACAAATTCGAAATTCTGAAACTGTCCGAGAATGCCCGCTTGGGTATTTATTTGAAGCAAAGGTTCCTCTTGGTTTTTGCCAATCCACTTGTATTCGCGCTGAATATCATTATCCACTTTAAAGCCAAAATTTAAGGTGTCAATATAAAGCGAATCGGAACCGCGGATATCTGTTCTCACGCGCAGCACATCAAATGTTCCAAATGGAGTCGTCAGCGAACCCCAGCCATCTACCTTATTCACTCGGTGTTGTTTATGCACGTAAGTCCCTAAGTTCGGAACGGCTACCTTATAATCAGACCATGCGCTATCCTCGTTTCCAAAATTCATAGGAAAGCGATAGAGAGTATCTGAATGCGTCATGGGTATTGATGTCGGAAACCCAGCCACCTTCATACCAATACCTCGTTGGCGGTAGGAGGAAGAATTTTTATAGTAAAAATTATACCCTTCGGTAAAAACACTGGAAAGCAAAGGCAGTGTTGTAAGCGCATTATCTGCCCTCTTACCAATATTGCTTTGATACGGATTAAACGGGAGATTAGAAAAAGTAAACGCGTAAAAGGGATGAATGAAAAGAATATTAAGAAAGCTATCTACATACTGGCTTTGCCATTGAAGAGTAGAAAAATCCCAAACAGTGTTTGCCCCACTGCTTCTATAGTCAAGTAACGGATTCCAAACGGCCACGCTCATGCGGGCAGTATCACCTGCATTAGCAAAATCGTTTTGGTTAACGGTAATTTGCGCTTGCAAAAAGTGCATCGAAAAGCCAAACAATAATAAGAACAAGTGAATTTTCTTCATTTAAAAGCCTTTTAATGTAAAACGAAGAAACAAAAAAATCGGGTCACTTACATGACCATCATCAGGTAAAAACAATTCGTGTTTCACTCCGGATATTTAAAATAAAACGGGATGGCGTATTGTACACCATCCCGCACCGAACTATTATGAGTTGAACCTATTTATCTTTATTTCCTATCTCCACTTCTACGCGTCTGTTTTGAGCGCGGCCGTCTTCGGTTGTGTTGTCTGCAATCGGAGCTCTTTTGCCCATACCCAGTGTAATGATATTGTTGGCCGGAGCACCTTTGCTTACTAAATAATCTGATACGCGTTTTGCGCGGTTGTTCGAAAGCCAGTCGTTGTATTCATCGGAGGCGACCATATCGGTGTGACCCAAAATGCGGATATGAGTGTTTGGATTTTTTTTCATGTAATCCACCAGCTTATCCAATTCTACAAAAGAACTTTCCTTCATATAGCTGCTGTTCTTTTCAAAGGTCACGTTGTTCAATCTGAAAATATCGCCCGAAGTAGCCTCGTGTTCTTTATCGTCTATAGAAGAAGAAAAATCCTTAGGCGGTTTTTGATTAATGTTCTTCTTGTAATTGGTCACCTGTTTTTCAAGATTATCCGAACGCTCCTGCAGTTCCTTAATCTTAGCTTCGTATTCTACCTGCTTCGCCTCCTGCTCTACACTCTTCGCCTCCTGCTGCACCACCTTAGCGTCACGCTCTACATTTTGTTGTTGGACGGAATCTAAAACCTGCTTGGTGCTATCCAATGCTTCTTTGTTCGCCTTCACGGTGTTCACCAAACTGTCAAAGTCAGTCTTCTTTACAAAGTCGTTATCTTTCTTCTTCATCCAACGGTCAAAGTTCAACCCCAAGATAAGTTCGTGGGTGCCGCGGGTTGAAGAAAACGCTACGCTTTTCTGAATAGGATAATCGAAAGCATAACCAACCGTTACCGCCTGGCTGATGCGCACTGCGCCCATCACTGCCACGCCATAATCTAAACGATAGCCTGCGCCCAGAAACACCATGCGCTTGTAATCAGCCATTACATTTACATCTACCTGCACCGGTTTGCTCGGCCCCAGTTTTACCAACACACTTGGCTCCAAGTGAAATTTATCTTTCGCCAGGCTCACATCGTAGCTGGCACCAATAATATAATGACGCTTCAAATCATATTTCGAATCGCGCATTTGAGTGTAAACTCGAGTGCCGGTATTGGCCACTTGCGGAACCGAGAACCCAATGGTGAGCCCCTTCCACTGATAAGCCAAACCAATATTCATATCAAATGAAGTAGCCCCCTTGCCGTTCGACAATAAATGCACATCATCCAAATCGTTGGCCACAGCATTATTGTAATCAATTCGTGTATTCATGATACCTAAAGAAACACCCAATGAAATCTGATGGTCTTTGGCAAAACGCACTTTCTGCGAATAATAAACCTGCGCATTCAGGCGATGAATAATGTCGGTGTTGTCGTTGTATAAATGAAAACCAACGCCCGAGCGGTCTTTCCATAAACTAACTTCACCAACAGCACCTCTGGTTACAGGATGTCCCGGCATGGCGGTCCATTGTTCGCGATAAAAACCATAGACATTGCTGCTGCCGTTGTAGGCCGTAAGTGCGGGGTTATACAACATGCGCATAAAATACAGTTGGCTATAGAGCGGAACCTGCTGTGCCTTTGTTTGCAATGCAAACACGAGCGCAAAAACGGATAGAGTGATAATCTTTTTCATAGTCTCTTTGTTTATTTTTTTCATGCTAATGAAATGGCTCTGTTATTTGGCTGGACTGTTTAGAATATTGATAGCACCCTTGTAAATGTGATTGTGCTGAAGAGGCACTTTCAATACATAGTAGTAAGTATCATCCGGCAATTTCTTTCCAGTGGCCTTATAGGTTCCATCCCAGTTGTTAGGATAGTTTGATACTTCGTAAACGGTCTCTCCCCAACGATTGAAGATGACCAGGTTGCTGCCTTCCAAATGTATTTTCGAATTCAAAATCCACTGGTCGTTCTTTCCATCGCCATCAGGTGTCAGGAAGTTCGGCAACAGAATATTATCAGGAATAAGAACATTCACGGTGATATCATCGCTGCCTTTGCAACCCCAAATATCGGTTACGGTTACAAGGAAGGTAACGGTATCAATAACCACGTAAGTCGGGTTCGGTACATTCGGGAAATTGAGGTACGAAGCCGGTGTCCAGTCATAGAGCAACAAGCTCGAACCCGTTACTTTTGTGTTCAACACGATAGGATCACCCAACGTAATGGTGGTATCTTCTCCGGCATAAACAGTTGGCAGCGTAATAACATCAATGATGATGGATTCGCTGGTGTCAACCGAACAACTATTGCTGCCCACCACATAAATTTCATCATGATTGCCTAAAGATTGTGTCGTGAAAATATTGGTGGTACTTGCCTGACCTTGTGAAACACCGTTTACAAAGAACTCATAGAACTCAGCCCCAATAGCCGTAAACGAAATGGCATCCCCTCTGCAAATGGTGAAGTCAACATCGGAGGTAGTCAACGAAACATCGACTGATTTCTTCACAGAAATAGTATTGCTCACCGTGTCCGAACATCCATTGGTGTCGGTGTAGAGGTACATAATCTGGTTGATTCCAATAGCGCCAATAGAAGGGTAGAAATAACCCAAACTTACTCCCTGCCCCGAAAACACGCCTCCGGTAGGAGAGAAGAAGTTGTTGAGATTAATAACAGGTGAGCCGCTGCAAACGTCTGGCAGAGCAGTAGTGGTAGGAACCGGCAAAGGATAAATTTCTACCAATCTCGAAGCAGAGTCTGTACAGCCGCTGATATTGGTGTACTCATAATTTACACGGTGAACGCCCGGTCGAAGAGCAGCCGGGTCAAATGAAGTTTGTGAAACACCATCTATGTAATAACTGCCGCCAATCGGCAAGCCGCCCGCAAGCACAAATGCCTTTTCGCTTACACAAAGATTGCTCATCGGGTCAAGTGTTACAATAGGTTGGTCTTTGGTAATGATTGAAACCGTGACATCATCGGTACATCCGCCTTGATAGTACGCAACCGTGAGCACATAAATTCCCGCACCTGCTTTGGTTGAATCGGGAATGTTCGGTGTCCAGTTGTAAACAGAATAAGCACTAGCGGGGAACCAAAAGGTAAGGTCCTTAGTATAGCCCACACAAATGCTGTCCACGATATCAGCGCCTAATTGCGGCTGTATTTTGTTGGAAATATTAGTAACGGCCACATCACTGCAACCATTCGAACCGGTTACTGTCAAGATATAAGAACCTGCCGTAGCTGCGTAAGGATTTGGTGTGCTCCATATATAACTGGTGTAGCCAATGTTAGGGAAATGAGTTGTCAGGTTATATACTTGACCTATACAGATACTGTCTGCAAAATCAGCTCCAAGGTTTGGAGTAGTGAAAGTATCTATCGTTACCACCACGGTATCTGTACATCCTGCCGCGGTAATTACAACCAAAGTATCAGAACCAAAACCGGCTATGGTAGGAGCAGGATTACTCCAGGTGTATGCTTCGTAATTATTATTTGGATACAAGGCCACTAAGTCTACTGTAGTCCCCGGACATACCGTAATTTTTTGATCAGGACCAAGGGAAGGAATCGGATTAATGGTCACATGAATAGTGCCCGTTCCTGAGCAGCCGTTAGCATCTGTTTCGGTTACACGATAATCACCGCTCACTGTTACTACAAGAGTTGTATTGGCTGAATTATCGGACCACAAATAAGTAATACCGGTTGGGTTTTCTAAATCCTGAAGGGTTACGCTGCCTCCGCACTGAGTTATATCTGGACCTAAAACAACAAGTGGAAGAGCATTTATGGTAACATCTATATTGTCAGCCATAGAACATCCACTATTGCTGTTAGTGACAGTTACCGAATAATTTCCGGTGGCCGAAACTGTAAGGGTTTGATTGGTGCTTAAATCCTGCCATACATAAGTATCGCCCGATGTGCCAGCATCCAGTACCACACTGCCACCACACTGTGTTATGTCTGGACCTAAGTTTACTACGGGTACCGGATTAATATAAACATTAACAGATGCTGATGCTGAGCAGCCGTTTAATAAAGCCGTAACCGAATAAGTGCCACTGCTGCTTACAGAAGATGTACTTGTTGTAGATCCATTTGACCAGGCATAAGTTGCGCCCGGATGGTCTGCAGCATTAAAATCTGACAACGTCAAGCTGCCACCACATTGGCTCACTGCCTGGCCTAAGTCAACTATTGGTGCCGGGAAGATGGTAATGCTTATAGTACCACTGGCACTGCAACCGCTGTTCACATCTGTTACCGTAACGGAATAATCATTGCTGGAGGTGGCTACTAGTATTTGTCCGTTGGAACCATCAGACCATGCATACATATCTCCAGGGTTGCCGGCATCTAAGGTAACCGAACCGCCACATTGCGTCACGTTGTTACCTAAAACCACTACAGGAGTAGGTTTGAGATAAACATTGGCAGAGCCGATGGAAGAACAACCGGCATCATCTATGGCGGTAACTATATAGTTTCCGCTGGTACTCACCGTAATAGTTGAAGTGGTTGAACCATCAGACCATTCGTAACTTATAAAAGCGTTGTTGGATGCATCTAAAACCGTGGTGCCTCCGCATTGGGTCACATCGTTTAAGGTAATGGCGGAAACCGGGAAAATATTGACAAAGGCGCTGGCCGTTGCAAAGCAGGCATTATTTGGATTAGTAACCGTAACGGTATAGGTATTAGTTGAAGTAACAGTAAGCGTTTGTGCAGTTGAATTATCTGACCACAAATAAGTACTTCCCAAATTACCTGCATCTAACACCACACTGCCACATTGCGAATAAGGTCCTCCTAAATTTACCACCGGTGCCGGGTTAACCGTAAGGGTTAAGGTAATTACCGAATCGCATCCGTTATCTGCTACCAAGGTATCTTTATATACTCCCGCGGTATTCAAAGCAACACCATTGAATGTGTATGTTTGGTTAGAGCAAATAGCCTGTGCAAAACTGCTGGAAGTAAGAGAGGTTACATCCAATCGTTCGGAAGTTCCATCTGCAACCCCTGTATACCCCGAACAAATCCAGGCTCGGCTGTCTCCAGGGCCCGAGGCTTTGAAATTGGATCTGGCCACCGCAATACTTGGCAGCGCTTCCCACTGGTCGCAAAAAGCATTGTAGATATAAGAAGCACTCAATATGTTATTCTGCGCATCGGCTCCTCCTGCTAAAAAAACACCTCCAATACCCGATGTCGTCTGAACAAAATAGCTGGCGGGTCTATAGACTCCTCCTGTCGGATAAGATGCAATTGGTGTCCAAGTAATAAGTGCCGGATTGGCCTGGTCAATAGTTCCGGTGTAAGCGTTGGCAACCGCATTGCCGGCTGACCATCCTGCGGCAGATACAATGGTATTACCCGAAATTCCAAAACCCTGTTTTGAAATGACTATCGGATAATTGGTAGCAGTTGACCAGCTATTGGTTTTTACATTATAAACCTGCACATCACTAATCTGATTGCTTCCAAAAAAACCATCATCCCCGCCTATTACATACACCAGCGAGTCGGCATATTTCACAGCCGCAAAATCGGTTACAGCAATTGGCATAGCAGCTAAAGTGGTTACCGCATTGGTACTTAAATTAAGCTTTTGGGTGCTGCCCAGGGTTCCTGACCCCAAATCGCCTCCAAAAACAAAAACAGCCGTGTCACCAAAACTAATGGCTGTTCCTGCATTTACCTCGAGGTTTAGCGAAGCACCTAATACCGACCATATATCTGCCGACACACTATATCTTCTTATTTCCAGCAACGCTGAAGTTGCTCCTCCGCCAAAGCTGTATACAAATTCATTTCCGCCCGGTTTGGCATAAGCCACACAGCTTCTGGAAATTACAGGCCCGGTAGCCAAGGTGCTCCAACCGCCATTTATGCTCGCATTCAATGAGCCAATGGAGGAAAGAAACACGATAACCAAACTGATGCGCTTTAAAAAAGCGATAGGGTGTACTAGTTTTTTTGACATAGAGATGCTCTTTTAAGTTGGAGGTATTTATTTTGAATTAGGAGAATCGGCAGCGGTGCTTAGCGACAAAGTTTTAGGGTTCACTCTTTCTTCTATTATTCTTAAAGCAGCGGAAACTGCTTCATCTTTGTTGGCATAGCCGTTCCAACCTTGCTTTCCGGGAACAGTCGGTTGATGGATAATCAACACTTCGCTGTCATATATATTGTAGCCAAAACTGTTGTTGGCGGCTGAAAAAACTTTGTAGGAGTAGTGATGTGTATTGTCGCTTTTGTTGCCTATATAGTAGGTATCTGCTTGTTGAGCAACCGAGCAATTTGCATAACCGACAGAAAAAAGAATTAGAACTAGAAACTTTTGGAGTGTAATGGTTTTGCCCATATTTTTTTATTTTTTGTCTATTTAGTTACTGATTTTCGACTCACTAACTCCTTTTGGCAAAGCGAATGTAGTCTCCAACAAGGTATTTATGAATAGCTAAAACCAACGGGTAGCCGTTAGTTTCTATTAAAAAAGACAGGTTTTGTATTTAACCGGTGCGGAAAACAGAGAGACCACATGGAGTAACGGAAGATGCCTTCATACCCTGCCTTAATGGGACTGCCCAGCTAAAACGAAGGATTCCCCCACCATAAACGCTCCGTTTTTGTCGAAAAATTAAGTGGGAAGATTAGTTAGAATTATTGCTCTGCCTAACCCGTGTTGCAAATAAGAAAGTGATTTTTTACATTTGAGGTAAAAATCAGCCTTATGGAAAACAATGATGTAGCCTCCGCTCAAAAAGAGAGAGTCTTGCGCGGGCGAATTATCGAGTCTTTGCTTTTGGGCAATGGGGAACTCAGAGACAAAAATGCGCTTCTCGTTTCATTCATTCAATCAAAATGGGATACTTATTCCATTGACGAGAAAGAGAAGTTGGCAAATATCCTGGGTTATTCCATTGACGAGAAAGGAAACCTTTCTCCTAACGCTACTTATGCCGTTTTCGAAAGCGTAAATGGAACAAGTAACGTTACGAGGGGCATTGCCGAAAAAGGAATTGGAACAAGTACAAATACTTATGCTGTTTCCGAAACCGCAAACGGAATAAGTAACGGTACGAGAGGCATTGCTGAAAATGGAAATGGAATAACTTATGTGGAGAGGAACCCTTCCGAAAAAGAGGATGCTTCAAAATTGAATACTCCCAAGTTTAGCAAGGCCGGAAAACCTCGCAGAAGTAATAAAGGACGCGCTGGCGCGCCAGGCGCCTTCTATAATTTAACTAATCATATCTATAATGGGGGCGATTGTGGCTATCCTGCCTTGAAAAGAGTAACCGGCCTTTCGACCAGTGGTTTGGGCAAAATGCTCATGCGTCTTAAAAAAAGAGGCGTGCTGATACGAACCGGCTTGCAGAAACTTGAATTAACCCCAAGCACTATTCAACTGTTGGAGGATAGCAAAAACCGTTTCAAGAATCAGGTTTAGGTGTACAAAGGCAAAAGGGAAAAAAGCGCCCGCGCCCAGGCTTTTAGAAGTTAGGACAATACTTTTCGTATTGAATAGGTCCCGGCTTTTCCTTCTTGAAAATATAGATAGCTGACACCTCGATGCCGCCTTGTGCTTTGGAAGCAGTTCTCAAAGCCGAGTGATTAATGTCGTAGCTGATGCCCACTCTGGTGTTGAAAAACTCAACCCCTGCATTAAGTATCACCGCATCTTTCACGCGGTAAAATCCACCGCCAAATATCGCCACATCATCATTCACCCAATAGTTCAATCCCAAGCCTACATGATACAATTGTGCGTTCGACTGAAGCATAAAGAGGAAGGTGGGGGTCATGCTTAAAGAGTAATCGCTGTTCAAGAAAATTTCCATGCCCGCGTTTACATTATAGCGCGCACCCAATCGGTTCCTTTCATCACCCAAAAAAGATTCTCTCGGCCCTTTTTGCGCCACACCCGGCACGTGATTGAGAGAGAAACCAACATAGTAACGAAACTTATCTTTAGGAGCATGCGTCCACAAAATGCCCATGTTCACATCGCCATATAAAATGCTTTTTCCCGTTACCGATTCGCCATTTGAAAGAGAAGTATTGAATCCGAAATTATCAAGCTGCGTTTCGAAAACTAAGTTTTGCATTTTAATCTGCTTCGAGACCACACCAGCCTGTAAGCCCAAAGAAATTCGGGCTTTTCCATAACGGTCAACCGCTTTGTGATAAGCCAACGAAACCATTCCGCTAAAAGTAGTAAGCGCACCATCACCTGCACGGTCGCAATAAAACATACCACCCACTCCAAATCCATCATTGCCCAATCGCTCGCGCAATAAAGCTATATCACCCGAAAACTGATAGGTTTGATACGGAGCAACCATACCCATAGTTGGTATCGTAAACCATTGATTGCGATAGTTGGCCGCCAAACGAAACACACCGTTTATATTGCCGGTAAGCGCAGGATTGAGCGTAAGCGGAGATGCCTGGTATTGCGAGAAATGAATATCCTGAGCAAAAGCAGTTACTGAAAATGCGAGGGCAAAAAATGCGGAGTAAAATTTTCTCATTCTATACCATTTTGGTTTAAGGGCAGATAAAAGTAGATAAAAATAGATTTTCTCCAAACGCTGCGTTAAAAAGAAAGTTCTTTACGCTTTCAACCACGCTCTAAAATTCTTTATCAAGTTAGATTGCAGGTTGTAAAAGATTTCAGGACTTGCCCCAAAACCTTCATAAAAACGAGCGACACCTTCAATGCTGGAGCCTTCAAAATCCAACACCAAAATTTGAGAAGCATGTAAATGAATTATTTGGTCGAAAAGAAAATGTGAAGCACCACTTTTTTTGCCTTCAGCTGAGGATGTATTGATGATGTTAATGATTCTGTTCTGGTGCGATAGCAGCAAGCAGGCAGCCAATAGTTTACCCGTTTTGTTGGTGATGCAAAAAAACTTTCCAGCCTTTTTCTCTAACACTGATTTTGTGAGCTGCTTAAATATTATTTCGTGCTGCGGTTTAAAATTTTCTTTAGCTCGATTAATATTTTGCAAATAAAACTGTTGGAAAGAATGAATATCTGTTTCTCCAAAAACCAACCCTGCTTTTATCGACCTGGAAATATTTCTGCGATGATTTTCGGAATATTTTTTTGCCAGCAATTGATACTCTTTGCGTAAATCCAACAGCAAATTCTTTTTAGGCAATAGACGAAACTTGTCTTTTACCTTCTCTGCCGAAGGATTGAGATTGTTATGAACGTAGGAATATTGTTTGATGGCCGCTTGGAGAAATTGGCTGATAATAGTTTCTGTTGGGTTGTTTCCATACACTCCTAACTGCTGACAATAGTATGGCTGATAAAGACAGGCGACTCCCAGTTTTCGAAGCCAAACGAGAGGCATAATAAATTCATAATCACGCCAAACCAGTGCATCCCAATTTTCTGCCACAGCATCCAGATACCATGAAAAAGCGTAGGGTAAACTTTGCGCAGAACTTTCAACGCAGGCATTCCATTTCGATTCATCAATGTCTTTTCGTTTTATGAAAACCGGGGAACTCACTCTTGTTTAATTAGCTGCGCAGCTTCCTCCGCAACGGTTTCAAAAATACTTCTCCAACCGCGCCATTCCTTTTCTTCAGTAAATGAACTGTTGTGCCAAATACCAATAAGTGTTCCTCCCACAGCGTGAACCGCACTCATCAAACTCCTCATTTTTTTCAGGGCATGCGCATTATCCATTCGATAGTAATGTGTAAACGTAGCATCCATAAAAGCAAATGGGAAAATTTTCAGAGTAGTCTGTTCATTCGTTTTCAAATTGAAGAAATAATGCGGTGTACATGTGCCAGCGCGAAACCCGATACGTGGCGCATAGCCCATCGAATATTCTTCAGTGATGCCGTGCTTCGCCAATCTTGGATAGGAAGTGTGCACATGAAAGCGCAGATAATGGTAACGATTGATACTTATCCTTTTCTCGATAATTTCTTCCAACCGGTTAATCTCCACCTGGCTTTTGGCAAAAGAAACGTGGCTTTTAAAACTAAGATGAATGCCGGTTTCCGCCTTTTGGGAAATATTCTTAATCAATGTTCTGAAACGCGAGTTATCGAACGCAATATTTTTATCAAATCTTGATTCATTGCCAAGAAGGAAGAAGATTTTAGTGGCAATGGCATTATCCTTACACACCTTTAGAAAATAGTCGTATGTGTCAAACGGGTCGCGCATGCTGCCGCTCAAAACCATGGCCCGGGTTCTTGCTTCTTTAAAATCGGAAAGCAAAATCGATTTTATAAATCCTCCAAGATTTCTTTTCATCCCTTTCTCGGAGTATGAATAGGCCATATCAATATCAAATGTGGCTATGTATTCGAATTTCGATTTCTTAAAAACCAAAGCAGGAAATTTTTCAGAAAGCTGTTTTTTCAATTCCAGGGCATACAAATTCACCATGGGTGTTTCCAAAAAACCAGCTTTAAAATTCATACTCTGACTACCTCGATAGCGGTCATACTTATCGTGTTTGCTGGCCATATATTCTTCATATCGAGTAACCATAAAAAAGGCAGAAGCAAACATATCGAACGGGAAACTCGACTTCTCATTGTAAACAGGAAAGAATCCCTTTAGCTGTCCGTGTTCACTAAAGTTAATGGGTTGAGGTTTGATGTCTGCTTCATAAAGTAGCGGCACGGATGCCATGAAAACGTAATCGCCAATAGGCTGCGTGCAATAAGCGAACTTAGGCAGAGAAGAGGTGCTGAAGAAATATTTATCCTGGGTGATTTGGTAGCTAAGCCCCAACATTTCCTGCAACACTAAATCGAAAATATAAGTGAGCCGTTTAGATGTTTGTTCGGTGTATATAAGCAGTTGATTCATTCTTTTTGTTTAAATCCAATCGGTATCAACCGCGGCCTTTATCTCTTTCTTTTTTTTATAAAATGTTTCACTGCGCAAATACTTTGTCTTGAGCAGTGGGCAAATTTTATAGCGCTCATCCTTGGTATCCTCGTACAAGGCCGCTAATGTTTCAAACACATTGGAGATGCCGATTTTATCGCACCACTCAAACGGGCCATAAGGATAACTGGTACCGAGTTTCATGGCCGTGTCAATATCCTCAATGCTGGCCGCGCCCTCCTCTAAGGTAAAACAAGCTTCATTAATAATCATAAAAATGATGCGAGGCTTCACCAATCCTACGCGGTCTTCTACCGTTAAATAGTCAATACCAAATAGTTTCATTAAAACTTCCAGCACCGGAGTTTCAAATTTACGGAAAAGAGAAACTTCCCACTTGGATTGCGCCAAAAAGCCCGAAAGCCCATTGATACCAAACAACTGACATTTTATTTTTGAATCGGTTGCATACACGGCCTCATTTAAGCTCAACTTTACAGCGGTCACAAAAACAGGGGTTTCTTTGAGGCCGGCATAATGGGGTAAATTAGAGGGGTCATCATCAAAGTTCAAATCAAAAAGACAATCGTAATCTTCGAAGTCTTCATCTTCGTCCCCATCACTGTAATCAATCTCAAGGTCTTTACTTAAAGCAAGCCTCGCTCTCAATTCAGTCGTACGTTCTTGCTCACCTATCAGGAGTATTTTCATTCTTTATTACTTTCGAAGCACAAAATAAATTTTTATTCCCTCATAAGCTATGAACAAACAAATCATTCAAACAGAAAACGCCCCTGCGACTATAGGTCCATATTCACAGGCGGTAAAAGTCGGTTCTCTTCTTTTTATATCGGGTCAAATTCCGCTAGACCCTGCAACCGGCAATTTGGTGCATGGAGGTATTGAAGCCGAAACGCACCGAGTAATGAAAAATCTGGCGGCGATTTTGTTAGCTGCTGGTTTAAATTTAGAGAATGTGGTAAAGACTACCATCTTCCTAATAAACATGGATGAGTTTGCTCAGGTCAATGCAGTTTATGCTTCTTATTTTACCTGCAATTTTCCGGCCCGTGAAACTGTGGAAGTTTCGCGTTTGCCGAAAAATGTAACTGTCGAGATTAGTGCAATTGCATCCGATTTGGTTTCGTAGTGAAATAAACCCCCGTTAAAATAAGCACCATGCCCCCCAGTTGAAACACTGAAAGCCGCTCGCCATCGAGCAAACCAAAGCTTACGGCCAGCAGGGGTATTATATAAGTAACGCTGGCGCCAAACAGCGCATCGGTGCGCTGCACCAGATAATAAAAAAGCATCCAGGCAATCAGGGTGCCGAAGATGGCGAGGAAGGCCACACTGAGCAGCGAAAGGCTGATGCCTGTGCTCATTATCTTCTGGGGCGCAGCCGTCAGAAACAAACCGCAAAGGGCAGGGATGCCAATCATCATCATGGCCAGCGATGTGGTGTAAATCGGGTTTTGGCTTTGCAGCTTTTGTTTCATCAGGTTGGTGCTCATGCCATAGCAAAACGTGGCCACCACCGGCAGCATGGTATACAGCAGATGCACGCTGAAGTCTGCATCGCCTTTGCCCAACACCAGCACCAGCGCCCCCACAAAACCAATCAACACCCCAAAAGTTTTCTGCGCGGTTATCTCTACTTTAAAAAGATAATAGCCGATAATCAAGGTCCAGAGCGGAGACAGCGAATTGATAATGCCGTTGATGGCGCTGCCGCTTTTGGTCATGCTCAGCGCAAACAAAAAAGCCGGAGCCCCGCTGCCAAAAATGCCCGTGAGCAAAACGTAAACATATTTCTGGCGCGGAATAGTGCGAAACGCCATGAACAAAAACGGAGTGGAAGCCAGAAACGAAATACTGATGCGCAGGCAAGCCAGCTCTATGGGCGAAAAAAGAATTAATCCTTTCTTGATAAGAATATAACTGCTGCCCCATATCACCGTGAGCAAACCCAGCAAAACGAAATTACGGTAATTGTAGTGAGCGTGTGACAGGAGGAAATAATTTACGGGGCGAAGATGATTTTTTTATTGACTGGTGCTGGTGCCAATGAGCAATCTGGCTGTCATCCTGAATGGAGGCTTTGCGGAATGAAGAAACTTGTATTTCACCTACAAAGAATACAAGAAGCTTCATTTTGCAGAGCCAAAACTAAGCAAGACAAATTCTCCCGGCTGTTTCATAATTCAGGAATAAGTCTATATTCGCACCAGATTAGTAGAGAAAGAGGGGACGAAAGTCCCCTCTCTTGTTTTTAAAGCCATACTTAACCGTGTGGATGCAGAAGAAGTAAAATGAATTTTGACGAAGTAAAAAATAGTGTAGAGGCCTGGTTGAAACCCGAACTGGATGCGAAGAATTTATTTTTCGTAGACATCAAGATTTCGATGGGCAAAAAAATTGAAGTTTACATAGACAGCGATACAGGAGTGCACATTGACGATTGCGCACAAATCTCCCGCTTTCTCGAAAAACTTTTAGACGGCAGCGGCCTGGTTCCCGAGAATTATATTCTTGAAGTATCGAGCCCCGGAATGGACAATCCGCTGAAAGTGCCCCGTCAGTATAAAAGACGAATAGGCAGAATACTCCAGGTGCTGAAAACCGATGGCGTAATGATAGAAGCGGCACTGACCGAAGTAAACGAAACGGGAATAAAGTTGAAAGAAGTGGTAGAGGAGAAAAAGAAAAAATCAAAAATTAAAGAAGAGCCACAAGAGCCTAAAGAATACGATTTGAAATTCGAAGAAATAAAAAGAGCCTTACTACAATTCAAATTCTAAAAACTAAAACCATAAATCTTCAAACACAAAATTTAATACCATGAACAGTTTAGAACTGATAGACTCGTTTAGCGAGTTCAAACAAATGAAAAATATTGACCGTCCTACCATGATGAAAGTTCTGGAGGATGTGTTCCGCACCCTGCTTCGCAAAAAATATGGCGATACCGACAACTTCGATATCATCGTAAATACCGATAAGGGTGATTTGGAAATTTGGTGGAAACGCGAAATCGTGGCTGACGATGCGGTTGAAAATCCGATTACTCAAATCGGACTAAGCGAAGCAAAGTTAATGGAAGAAGATTTTGACATTGGTGAAGAAACCTATGAAAAAATAGAACTGGAAAGCTTTGGTCGCAGAGCTGTTTTGGCAGCTCGCCAAACTCTGGCTTCCCGCGTTGGTGATTTAGAAAAAGATGAAGTTTTCAAAAAATATAACGAGCGTGTAGGCGAAATAATGTCTGCCGAGGTTTATCAGGTTTGGAAAAAAGAAATTCTGTTGCTCGATGAAGAAGGCAATGAACTATTGCTTCCTAAAACCGAACAAATCAAAACCGATTTCTTCAAGAAAGGCGAAACCGTTCGTGCAGTAGTCAAGAAAGTAGAATTGAGAGGTGGCACACCGGCTATCATTCTTTCAAGAACCGATAATTCTTTCCTGGCCAAATTGATGGAAGGCGAAGTGCCTGAAATTTTTGACGGACTCATTGTTATCAAACAAATCGTTCGCGAGCCGGGCGAAAAGGCAAAGGTAGTAGTTGAATCTTTCGATGATCGCATCGACCCGGTGGGTGCTTGTGTGGGCGTAAAGGGTTCGCGTATCCACGGTGTAGTGCGCGAGTTGAAAAACGAAAATATTGATATTATTAACTACACCACCAATCTTTCGTTGATGGTGCAGCGTGCCTTGGCTCCTGCTAAAATCACTTCGTTGGATATTGACCAGGTTAAGAAAAGAATTTCCGTTTATCTCGCACCTGAGCAGGTTTCTTTAGCCATCGGCAAGCGTGGCGTAAACATTAAACT
>CANJVG010000077.1 GCA_947478005.1 Bacteroidota bacterium | reverse complement strand
TTAGATGAATTCTTCTATCGGTTTAATCGAAGAGGGAAAAACATCCGAAAGAACATTTTAGGTAACTTAATACACAGATTTGTTTCATCACCTCCTTTGACATACGTAGATATAGCGGGGCTTTGCGGCTTATCTGGTTAATCCAAAAAGTTAAATCATTTCGTAAAGCCCAAGACATGAAATACGTTTTAGTCTGTTCACTAACCATAATTGTTTTTTTTAGTAGCGCGCAGAAAGGCGATGAAAAGATTTTGAAACAAGCGGTTTCAAAGATCAAAAAAGGGGAGTTTCAAAAGGCGCAAGAGGCGCTGGAAAAAATATCAATAAACGGGAAAATTCAGCCTGAATTTATCCAAATTGCATCACTGGTTTATGATTCCCTAAATCAATACACTGAAGCAATATCAGCTTACGAAGTTCTGGCTAAAGGTGGGCAGAATAATGACGCGATAGCTGAGCGTATTAAGTTTCTGAAGGCTGAACTGATAAAAAAGGAGGCGGCCGATATGTTGGCGGCAGAAAAAAGGAAAAACTGCAACAAATGTAAGGGAACTGGGTACTTTGAGACTTCAGAGGTGTGTCATACTTGTGGGGGCAATAAAAAAGTAACGAAGGACTGTTTGACTTGTCATGGAGAAGGAAATATATTTTGCGGTGGATGTGAAGGTACCGGCAGGGTGAAAAGTAACGACTCGGAAAGATCAGCTGCAACAACTTGTAGTCGTTGTAATGGAAGGGGCTATTTGAATTGTACTGCGATGTGTACACATGGAAAGGTAACTGAGGATTGTAGAAAGTGCAATAGCACGGGCTTTGTTACCGTTAAGCTGAAATGCGACCTACACTAATTTACCGCATTCTTAACTGATAAATCTTGGTGTTAATGAGGTGTTGCAGTTTTCTTTCGCATTCTGATATTGATAAACTCCACGACTAGCGAGAACAAAACGGCCACATAAACAAACCCTTTGTTTATGTGAACATCGAGTCCTTCCATAATCAGCGTAAAGCCAATCAGAATTAAAAAGGAAAGCGCCAGCATTTGCAGTGTTGGATATTTATTGATGATAGCGCTTATGGCCCCGCTGAATTGCATCATTACAAACATAGAAATCACTACTGCTGCCATCATCACTGTTACATGTTGTGTTAGCCCGATTGCCGTAAGAATTGAGTCGAAGGAAAACACCACATCCACCAATACTATCTGCAAAATAACAGCTGAGAAAGCAGCCTTAGCAGGAGAGGTAGCCGGCTCGTGATTTTTGCCCTCCACCTTTTCATGAATTTCGGAAGTAGATTTATAGATAAGGAAGAATCCACCAATCATCAAAATCAAATCTTTAAAGCTTACCGCAGAAGAGGCATCTGGTTCGGTGGCTCCCATTTCTTTTAGGATATTTTCAATCGGTAAATGGAATAAAGGTTGTGTAAGCCCGATGATATAGGAAAGACACATCAACAAAACCAATCGAACACCGAGAGCTGCCATCAACCCTATATTACGAGCCTGCTTGCGCTGATGCTGCGGAAGCTTATTGGCAACCAGTGAAATGAAAATGATATTGTCCACGCCAAGAACAATTTCAAGAAAGGTAAGGGTGATTAAACTAATCCAGGTGGCGGGGTGAGCAAAAATTTCGAAGCTGTAATCCATGACGCGAAAATAAAAAGTAAGACTACTCTTTGTAGCGGGTATAAACTAAACCGGCCACAAAACACAATACGGCACCTACTATTCCGCTCATTCGCAAACCATCATCGTGGCCAGGGTCTTTGCCATATAGGGTAAGCATCGCAAAAACCATAATACCCATCGTCTGTCCGAATTTTTGAAACAAGGCCCTCATACCAAAGTACATTCCTTCTTTATTTTGCCCTGTAGCTTTGGCATCTGCTTCGGCAATATCTGCCACTACGGTGTTTGGCAAAATGCCGAGGAAGCCATCTGGTATCCCAAAAATAACCATAAGCAATACCGCTTGCAGCATTGGTGAAAATGGATAATGCCCTAGCCAAAAGATGGACAGAAAGACAAATGCCATAGCAAAGAAAGCAACGACCATCATTTTCTTTTTGCTTGTGCTTTTTTCCAAAATATTGACGATGGGATAAAAAGCAAGCGTTATGATGACCATTAAACCCATTAGCAAAGTGCCGGTTGCCTCGGGTAAAAACAGCATGGCTTTTACATAATAAAGCAAGCCGCTGGTGATAATGGCAATAGACATAAAATAAGCAGCATCGGCAAAAGCAAACACACGAAAGTTATGATTGCCAAGCGCAGTCTTCAACGATTCAATAACTGATTCCGTAGCAATGCCCGACTTGGCATATTTTTTTTCATCCACAAAAATTACCGGAATAAACATACTCAGCGCGCCAAATATATTCAAACCAATGATGGCATATTGATTCGATTTCAGTGCAGTAATAGCAGGCATTGAATCATGGATTAAATTGGCAATTGCAGGAGCCGAAGAAGAAACAACCACCCCAATAATAAACCCTACCGACTGTGCGGTACTCATGTGCATAGTGCCCTTGGGATAGTGCCCCAGTTCAGAGATCAACGCGTTGTAAGGAATTACATACAAGCCGAAGAAGAAGTAATAACCGACCTGAATAACACCCAACCAAAGCAGATTCGCTTTGCTCTCAGTATAGAAAGGAGGGTAGAACATGAGGATGGCAAACAACAACATAGGCAACACCGCAAATGCCATCAATGGAATTCTTCGGCCTTTACGATGCTGGCTTCGGTCGCTCCATCCGGCAATGAAAGGGTCAACCACCGCATCGAACAATCTTCCGCTGGCAGTTACCAGCGCAATGATGTTGAACACTCCGAAGAAAACCAGTTGCGGCACTAGGTTGGTCATACCAGAATTGTTAGGCGGCAAATACAAATACAACAACATGACCGAAACGATGTTGATAGAGATGCTCCAACCGAAAGTACCCATGCCATAAGCCACGAGTTTTACAAAGGGGAGTTTTTGCGGGTGTTGCATTGGCGCAATATTAATGTTTCTGATTAGGGGGCTGTTTAAAAACAAAAACGCCTTCCACAAGTTTGCAGAAGGCGTTTTTTTTAGTTGCGTGGTGAGAGTTATTTCGCCACAGTAAATCTGTTTTGTTTAAAGATATTTCCTTTTGCATCGGCTATACGGTAAGTATAAGCTCCGTTTGAAAGAGTAGATACTGAAATAGTATTCAAATTGCCGCTTAATTCATTTTTCAAGAGCAATTTGCCGGTTACATCAAATACCTCTAAGTTCTTGCCGCTTAAGCTTACGCTCGAAGAAATATTCATTTCGGTAGAAATAGGGTTTGGATAGATGTTTAAAGAAATGTTCGAAACATTCTCAACGCCCGAGCAAACGCTAACTGTAACTGTTAAGGTAGCTGTATCAACGCAGTTGTTGTTATCTACAAATACATAGGTCAAATCGTGTGAGCCAACTCCTGCAGTTGTCGGGTTGAATGAACTTCCAGTAACTCCTGCTCCGCTAAAGGTTCCACCGGTTGGTGCTCCTGTAAGAGTTAATGCCGAAGCATTCAGACAAGCTGTAGAGGCACCGGCAAGTGTTGCTGTTGGGTTTGGATTAACCGTTACCACCACTGCATTTGAAGTTCCGTTTGTTCCTACGCTGTCAATTACAACGGTGTAACTGCCAGATGCAGTAGCTGTGTAGCTAGGAGTAGTAGCTGTTGGAATAGAAGTGCCGTTTTTAGCCCACTGATAAGTAAATGCTGCATTGGTGTTAGCATTCAGAACAACTGATCCACCTTGGCAGAATGAAGTAGCACCGGCTGCTGTCGCCTTAGCCTCTACATGTATTGGTTCGTTGATATAAATGAACCAAACTGAATCGATATGTAAGGTAGAGCCTTTAATCGGAGTAGCGCGAGCGCTTGACAAAAACTGTATTTGCAAAGAATCAGGTATGTTGGCATTTGCATAGGCTGCAGTAAGAGGAATTTTCAAGAAAACCCAGTTTGCATATTTATTCAAACGAATACCTCCAGCTAAAATAGGTGCTCCGTTTTTAGTGAATTGCAGATTGATAAGAGCCGTATCTAAACCAGGGCTTGAGTATTTGAAAATAAGCGCCATAGTATCTGGTCTGTATGTAAACTGAATGCCAGAAAACTCAGGACCACCAGCTCCTAAACCTCCAGTTCCAAGAGATGCTAATCCTGGCAATACGCCATAGGCAGGTACTGCCTGTACTGAATCGGATGTCAATTTAAGAGAAGCATCACCAATAATTTTATCAATAGAATCTCTTTCTGAAAGACCAAATGACTGACCAAACATACCATCGAAAGTAATCCACCCATCCGGACTAAGCGGGTCGGCTGTCCAGTTATCAAAACTGGCGTTAGGAATCTGTTGCGCGTTGCCTGCAAAAAAAGCGGCAACCAAAAGAACGAGAAGGGTAATTCTTGTTTTCATCTTGTGTTTATTTTTTGTGTTTTAAAAATTTGTGGCGCAAATGTATAAAGCCATCATTCTTTGCAAGAAAAAATACGAATTTTATGACTCGTTTATAGAAAATATGACAATTCTATGACAATTGGAGGCTACGGAAGGTAAAAACAGGGTTCAAATTTCCTTGAACGAGGCGATTATTTTGTTGATGTCTTCTTTAAAATGAAGTTTGCGGTCCTCACTTCTGGTCCAGATGCTGAGGTGGTAAATGTTTTTTTTGCCTTCATAAAGAACTTCGCTGAAGTAGATATTCTCGCTATTCATTTTGCCATAAATTTCTACACGCGTTCCTTTTATATCCAACCCGTTTATTTCCAGCGAATCGGTCACTACCGGACTGCCCATGGCTTTGCGCAGCACATTCAGGTTGAAATTCATTTTGGAAGAAACAGAATTGGCCGAATCAGCTTTGGGAAGGGTTTCGGCAATAGCATAAAAATTACGGAAGCGGTTGGAATATTGAAACGGAGCTCCTTCTTTCAAACCTTTTTGTTCTTTCATCCAACTGGGAATAGAAATACTGAATTGATTGTTGGTGTTAATGGCCTGGTATTCGTTTTTGTAATGGCAGGAAGAGATACAAGACATCAGAAACAAGACACAAGACAATAAAAGGGCAGAAGATTTTTTCATGAAGATGATTTTTCGGGGGCGAATGTAATTGTTGTGGGTTATTCTGGGGAGGGATTTGATGAATTTCAAAACGGGTAATCTCCAGATACATTCAATCGGCTTAAACAGATTTTATTTTTTCATTTAAACTCGTATTAGTTCTAAAGAAACAGTTACTTGTTTTCAATGAACAAGTAACTGTTTATCCAAAAGTGAAATGTTTTTGATTGATTTTTGCTCATTTTCCCATAGAAAATGAAAAAGGCATTTTAGAAAATGCTGATAAAGCCTAACTGAATAATAATGCCACGCGGATAAACCGAGTAGCGTTTGTCCACAACCGAATGAAACAGGTCGTAAGAAATAGAAACAGGCATGAAGAAATTTTTGCTGCGCAGCATATTATAACCCACTCCCACCGGAAGTGCCGGAGTGAATTTATTGATGTAGGTTACTTTATAAGGAGCCACATAATCAATATCAGTAGGAATTTTCCTGCCTAATAATTCCAATTTCACCCGTGCAAAAAAGCCTCTCCATATATTGTATTGCACAAACACCCCGCCACCGTAAGTGTGCAAACCGAAACTTATCGTTTTGCCAGATGTGTTCGGAACAGGGTAATTGGTATAGCCGCTGTATTGATAGGTAACCCCACCACCCACAAACAACTCCTTCCAAACCTTATAGCCCACATAAGGCGAAAACCCGGCATCGATGCGGCCGGTAGAAATAGAGAAATTTACATTAGGCTCAATAATAAACTTCGAAAAATCAACTTTCTTTTTCTTTTGAAATCCCTGAAAGTCCTTTGCATCGGGTGGTTTTTGGTCGTCCTTTTTTTCTTCGGTTTGTCTGGGCTTGCTGCTGGGTGGCGGCAATTCATCATCCTGTGCAAAAACAAAACCCGTCAATACAGTAAGTATAGAAAGGAAGAAAAGTTTTTTCATGGCGACCAATTTAAAATGCTAAGACTAAACGAAGATAAGGGAAACTTGTTTTACAGAACCAAATTTTTGTGAAAAGTTTAATGGAAGATTTTTCCGGGGTTCATGATATTCTTCGGGTCAAAAACCTTCTTTACCCCGCGCATCAATTCAATCTGCATAGGCGAAAACTTAATATCCATATAAGGAATCTGAAACCAACCAATGCCGTGTTCACCCGAAATTGTCCCCTTCAAAGCCACCACCTTTTCAAATATCTCGCGAATGCCCTTTGGCACTTCGGTCTTCCAATACTCATCGGTCAAAGCATCTTTCAAAATGCGCACATGCACATTGCCGTCCCCTGCATGTCCATAGCAAACACTGCGGAAACCATATTTTTCACCTACGGCTTTAATATGCTTTAATAACTCGGGCAGGTCGGCACGAGGCACCACTGTGTCTTCTTCAACAGTTACGTTTGTTTTCTTAACCGCGTAAGCAATGTTTCTGCGCATTCGCCACAAATCAATTTTCTGCGCTTCGCTGTCGGCAAAAAGAATTTCGCCTACCTCAAACTGGGTAAGCACTTCATAAATCTTTTCGCAGTCCTTTTGAATCACTTCTAAATCGCTGCCATCTACCTCTATTAATAGCGTAGCATGAGTATCCTCGGCCAATGGGATAGTTACATCACCCAGAAAATTCATCACATACTCCATAGCTTCGCGCTCCATGAATTCAATAGAACTTGGAATAATACCGGCACGGAACACCGCGCTCACGGCAGCGCAAGCATGGTCCATACTTTTAAAAGGAGCAAGCATTACATTGTTGAACTTTGGATAAGGCAATAACTTCAAAACAATCTTGGTGATAATTCCCAGCGTTCCTTCGCTGCCCACAAAAAGTTGGGTAAGGTTGTAGCCTGTAGAGTTTTTAAGGGTATTGGCTCCCGTCCACATTATTTCTCCATTCGGCAAAACAACTTCCAGGTTCAGTACAAAATCTTTCACCACTCCGTATTTCACCGCGCGCGGCCCCCCACTATTGCAAGCAACATTGCCTCCGATAAAACAAGAGCCACGGCTCGATGGATCAACAGGATAAAAAAGCCCTTTGGTTTGAAGTGTATTTTGCAAAGCCTCGGTAATCATTCCGGGCTCCACGGTAACTTGTAAGCTTCTCTCGTCAAGGTGCAGAATGTTGTTCATTCGCTCCACACTGAGCATCACCCCTCCATAAAGACATAAACTATTGGCACTAAGACCAGTGCCCGCTGCCCTTGGCGAAACCGGAATCAGTTGCTCATCGCAGTATTTCATGATGGCAGAAATCTCTTCAGTGCTCTTTGGCTTCAGTACCACTTCGGGCGGAAAAGCGCAACCATCCGTTTCATCTCGGCTGTATTTTTCCAGGCTGGCCTCATCCGTGAAAACAAATTCATTTCCGATAATGTTTTTGAAATGGAGCACATCTTCCGCAGCAATCTTTTTATAGTTCATGGGGCGAATATAAGGCACGGTCGAAACATATTTTTAATTGGGGCGTAAAACTGATTTACAATAAACTGAAACTTGTATTTAACAAACCGGGCTATCTAAATTCAAATAATAACCTTCTTATGAAAAAGCAATTGTCTTTGATAATACCCTTAATGTTGGCGCTTGGTACTACAAAAAGCACTGTAGCGCAGGACTATTTAAAGCATACGGTTCAGCCCTATGAAACCATTTACTCCATTCCTGTCCATTACAACATTACGACCAATGATTTTTTGGCAATAAATCACTTTGATGCACATATACGATTACTCCCGGGTAGCGAGGTATTAATTAGAGAATTAACACCTGCGGACATGGAATTGGCATACAATAAACACGAAGAACTAAAAGAGAAGAAACTTTCCCGACACGAAATAGCATTAGCTGAAGAAAGAGCAAAAATAGACGCTGCACCGATAACAAAATTAGAACCGACAAAACCAAAAGAATCACTAGCTGTAGTAGTGAAGAATGCCGTACCACCTGTTGTATCAGCAAAAACAACAGAAGCTAATGCCAGTTTACCAGAAGATATAGGTCCTAATGGAATCAGGTATAAAATTTCTAAAACAGGTTATCATCTAGTAGAATCTAAGCAGACCTTGTTTCATCTTGCTCTTATATATAACCAAACAGTAGAGCATCTGAAGCAAATAAACAGCCTTCCGACAACTGATATATCGGTTGGTCAAAAATTGAAAGTTTCTAACTAAATTTTAGGCAGGTTATTAAACCTAAAATTATTACTTGCTGCTTTGCGCTTTTGAAGATTGGGAATCACCATCAGGAGAGCGTTGCTCGAATAAAGGTTTTGCCGATACCGCAGTTCCCATGCTGCATCGTCCATTGAATTTGGCCCCTTCCTGAACCACCAGTTTCTTGATCTTTATATCGCCCATTATATTGGCTGTAGCGCTGAGAATCAACAATTCACCTACCTCTACATTGCCATTCACCCGACCATCAATATATCCGTTTTGGCAAAAAATATTGCCTTCAATCACTCCCGTGCCGCCAATCACCACTTTGGCCTTAGAGCTTACGTTTCCGGTTACGCGACCATCAATCCTCACATCCCCTTCGGTGCTAACATCGCCAGTTATAATGGTTCCCTGCCCAAACTGGTTCATTACGCGCAGCGCTGCATTGGTTTCTTCTGCTTTATTCTTTCCAAACATGGGCTAAAGTTTAAAATTTCAGGATTTGGTTAAAAATCAGAATGCAATATAGTCTTTTGGATTCAAACTTTTGCCATCGTGCCACAATTCGAAGTGAAGATGAGGGCCACTGCTCATTTCACCGGTGTTACCGACAATAGCAATTACATCACCGGCTTTTATCACGCTACCTGTCTTTTTTAGCAAGCGCGAATTGTGTTTATAGAACGAAATCAGATTGTTGGCATGTTGAATGACCATCACATAGCCGGTTTCAAGGGTATAAGAATCGGAAATTATCTTCCCGTTCAAAACTGCTTTCACAGGGGCATCGGCCTTCGCGGCAATATCCATCCCGAAGTGCTCCTTCTTCACATCATATTCTTCGGTTACATAGCCATCCACCGGTTTCATCAGATGCATAGACCTGACCTCATCCACCGCCTCACTATTTTGGTGACCATTAATGCTTAGCGAGAAATTCTCATCTTCTTCCACTTGCTTTCTCAATTCCTGGTCTTCCGGCTTCACTTCATTCAGGTCTATTTTCGATTTATCTATTTTCGAATCAGTATTGGCCGATGGTCTCGTGGTATCAATATTGCCAGAAGCCACGTTCATTACATTTTCCAACCAGGCCTGCCGCCCTTGAATTTCATGCTGCAAGGAATCCGTTTTAAACTGTAGTTGAAGAATCTGGCTACGGTAATTATAATCACCAAAGCCGGGAATAAAGTATTTGAGAGGAGTATAAATAAGGGCTGAGGCGGTTAAAAAGATTAGGGTAAAGGCTACCACTCCAATAAACACCCAAACATTATTACGGGTCAGAGAAAGCGACAACTTCTCCTCAAAGGTTTCATCATTTAGCACCACAAACCTGAATTTGCCTTTCAGATTTTTGCTCTGGGATGTTTTGATTTTTTCTGCCATTATTATTCTGATTACACACCCTCCGTTTACGACTACACATTGCAGGCTTTCTTTTATTTCTGCTAAAACAAAATATTTTTGTTCCGAACGAGTTATATCCCTCGCAAAACCAGCCTAAGTTGAGGAGTCCAAAAGTATCATTATTTTTTTTCTGCATCGCCTTAACCGCACTTTGGAGCTGCTCCACTACCAATCACGCTATCCTTCCCACACAGGCATATCATGATATTACGGCACATTACAACGCCTATTTCAATGCCAATGAGAAGATGAAAAGCGTCTATAAACTTTCGCAGGATTATCATAAAGACAAGTTCGATTCGGTCTTACCTGTTTACTATTATAGTGATGCCAAGGAATTTGCAAGTTATTCGGGTGACTTGGATAATGTAGTGAAACACGCTACCCTTTCTATTCAGCAGCACAATATTTCTAACTGGAGTGACGATAATTTCCTCCTCATTGGCCAGGCAAATTACCTCAAGGGTGACTATGATAAGGCTTCTTCCAGTTTTAAGTACATCACCACCGAGTTTAAGGAAGGAGTTGACTATGTAAAAGTAATGAAGGGCTTGGGAAAGCCTTTAAAAAAATATGTAAAGAAGAAAAAGAAAAAGGCCAAGCCTGAAGTAAAAGTGATTCTTAATAAAGACGGAACCCAGACCTTGCAGAAGGTGGATAAGCGCCCTGAGTTCTCTCTTTGGATTCACGAACCTGCCCGAAGCGAAGCTTTAATCTGGTTAATAAAGACATACTCCCGTCAGGGCAAATTTGATCAGGCGGCATCGGTGATTACTTATACCCGTGGGGATGATTTATTTTACAAAATCCTTGATCCACAGGTAGATTTAGTAGACGCAGATTTACAGGTTTCTAAGAAAGATTACGCTGCAGCTATAGAGCCCCTCGAGAAATATCTGAACGCCCCCAAGATCAAAAAGCGCAAGAAATTACGGGTTCGTGAACTGTTTGTGTTGGCGCAATGCTATGCGGCTATTGGTAATAACAGCAAGGCTGTAGAGAATTACCAGTTGGTTTTAAAAAGCCATCCTAATTATGACATGGAGTTTTATGCCAAAATCAAAATGGCTAAACTTGCGAGAGGGGCGGGAGGTAGCGACATTCGAAAGTTGCTTTCAAAAATGGCGAAGGATGGCAAGTACCGTGATTACTACGACCAGATATATTACGAACTGGCGTTGCTCTCTATTTCAGAGAATGACAGACCAGGAGCGAGGAAGTTTTTACATAAATCGGTAAATAATTCTACGAATAACGATGATCAGAAAGCCCTTTCGTTTCTAACCTTGGCCGAATTAGATTATCAGGATGAAGCCTATGTAACTTCAAAATTCTTCTTTGATTCTACCATGACATTCATGGCCAAGAATGACATTCGCTATGCCGATATATCGGAGCGTGCAAAGGTGCTCGATAACTTAGTTAAGCAGTTGAACATTATAGCTCAGGAAGACAGTTTGCAGGCATTAGCTGCTTTACCGGAAGCATTGCGCGAAAAGAAAATTCGCGATGCCGTGTTGAAGAAAGAAGAAGAGGAAGAAGAAAAGAAAGCAGCCGCCCAGGGTAACGGGGGAAACTCTCAGCTTAACAATTTCATGAATAACAATCAGCAGAACAACCAGCAGAACAGTCAGCAGGGTATTCAGTCGAGTTGGTATTTTTATAATGCTACCGCTAGGGCTTCGGGTTATAATGATTTCATCAAAAAATGGGGAAGAAGAAAGCTGGAGGAAAACTGGAGACGGAAGAATAAGAGTTCTGCTATGAGCGATGACGACAATACGCTTGCCGCAGATACTACCGCTGCTAAAAAGGATACAAGTGCTCCGCTAAACACCGGCACTATGGAAGAGCAAATGCGCGGAAATATTCCCGCCACAGCTGAGAAATTAGAAAAGTCGAACGATAGATTGATTGATGCCTATTATACCGGAGGCACTATATACAAAGACGGATTAGAAAGCTATCCTAAAGCTGAGGGCATGTTCGAAACGCTGAACACCCGTTTCCCTAAGAACAAATTGCTGCTTGAAAGTTATTACAATCTTTATCTTATTGCTCTGAAACGGAAAGAAGATGCCAAGGCAACCGAATACAAAAACAAAATTCTGGCAGAGTTTCCCGAAAGTGTAATTGCCAAAGTATTGCGCGACCCAAGCTTCCTAAACGAGGCCAAGCAAAAAGAGAAAGTGGTGTTTGATTATTATCAAACGGCATACAATGATTACTCGAATAATCAACTCGACTCGGCCTGGTATAAATGCGAAATGGCCGACAAGCTTTTTAAGCCGAATCCTATCAGTGCTAAGTTCCAATTATTGGAGGCTCTGGTGCTTGCCCGCCAAAACCGTCTGGCCGACTATGTGCAGGCGCTGAACAAAATCATCAACTCATCAAAAGATTTAGAGATAAAGAAAACGGCTTCTGACCTCTTAGCAATTCTCAATAAATCAACCCTGCCGCAAGTAGATATAAGCAAAGACTCCACCAAGCGCGATTCGTTGAATGCTGTATTCTTTACACACGATACCAGCGCTGCTGCTCTTCAACAAAAATTAGAGGCGGCTAAGCAACAAGCCAAACAACAAGGGGCCGTGGTGCAGGTGGACACAAGCGCTAAAAAGCCGGTTGATACAAAACAGACAACCAGCGCAGCGGACACAGTAAAAAGTAAAACGGCTACCGCTAAGTTTGATACTGCCGGCAAACAACCGGAGATTGTTTCGGAAGATACTACTTCGGTTTACAACCGAAGCGATGGGGCTATACACTACTTTATTATTTACATCAAAGACCCTGCATTGCCTCAAAGTGCGGTCATGAGCACGATGGCAAAACTGGATGCGTTTAATTCTTCGCAGTATCCTGAAAAGAAGTTGGTGGCTAAGCAAGTGTTGATTGACAGCAAGAACAAATTGCTGAACATCCGTCAGTTCAAGAACAAAGAAGATGTAATGACCTACTTCAACGTTATCAAAAAGCAGGACCAGCTTTTCAACGATTTAAAACCTGAGCAATTCGCCATTACTTGTATTTCTACCATCAATTTCTCCACGCTTCTGAGCGAGAAAAATGTAGATGAATACAATAAGTTTTTCAAGAGGGTTTATAAATAGACGCTTCTATTCTCCCGGCAAAGCCTTTGTAATATCTCCTCCATTCACCGGATTCGCTTTCCCTGCTTCATGGTTAGGAAACTGCACCGTAAACGTGCTGAAACGTAAATCGGGTTTATAATAATCCGTTGAAATAATCTGTGCGCCACTTTCGAAGCAGGCGTTCAGGCGGGTGTAATCATTGCTGCGGGCTTCCACTGTTTCAGCATCGCTGCGCGTTCGGACGATGTAACCCTTTTTCACTAAATCCTGGATTTTTGCCACCGGCTCCGGCTCATCTACTTTCACAAAAGCACACTCGGCCTTGCCGGGATGCGAAAACATAGCACACACCCTTCCCTTCAATCCATCATGATTATGCAGATACTCTTCACCTGCCTGACCGAGCAGGATGAAAACTAGCTTACCCAAACAATCTTCCAAAGCCGGCCAACCGTTGTGCGTAGCCATTTCATCGAGCGTGGCATAAGTTCCGCGCAGACGGTCGGGTGTCAGAATGTTTTTGGCATCTTCTCCGAACACCGATTTTATTTCGGCATCGATCGAATCGGCAGCGGCATCATCAAATGGAATCGAACGTTTGAAACCTAAGAATCGGGCCGCGCCACTGCGGTCACCGGGGCCGGCTCCCTTGGCTTCCAGGTTGATGAAAATAGGAAGATGCTTGGGGTGTGCATCGCTCCATTGTTTAAGAGCCGCAAGCGACTCCTTAAACGTGTAATAATTCGTTTCGAAATCCACATCTTTAATGTGCAGCACCTTCATGCCGGGTTTCTTCAGTTCCTCCACGCCCGACTTCTGTTTCACCCCGTGCACAAAGGCATTTATTCTACGCTTATAATAAAGCCCGCCCTTCGGGTCGTTATTAATATCTATTTCGAGGCCGCGCATCTTGTAGTTGCTGAATTGGGAATCGAAAGGCAGGTGGCCGTAGTCAAGCCCGCTGGGGTCTTGTTTGCCCAGTTGCTTTTTTATTTTCTCCAAAAAGGCATTTACCTGTGGCTTGGGCAGTTTTTTATAACTGTTGTGGCTGCCTATTATCTGAATCTGGTTGAGCTTCAGGCCGCTTTGGGCATTTGAATTTTGAAAACAGAAAGAGAAGAACAGGAAGAGAAGAATGATTTGACGCATGCGTTTGTTTGAGCAAGCAAAACAAAAAGAAATTTGGTGGAACAATCTGCAGCAAGCCCTATAAATCACAAAAGCCCCTCGCTGGTTTAGCGAAGGGCTTTTGTGATTTATAGGGCTTGTTGGTCAGGCGACCAACAACTGCCTAGGGATTGCAAAGTTAAAGACAAGCCGCTTTCCTAACATTTTCTGATTTACACCCGGAAGGATTAAGGACAGCTTTGCTTTTGAAATTGCAATTATAAAGCCGATTTGTTGAATCAAGGAACGATTCATAACTCTCGAAATCTTGTGAACAGATAGCGTGTGAGGAGGCTGAAGATGTTGAATCTGTCTGGCAGGTATAGCACATGTAGTAGCAATTCCCGCAGCGTTTACAACTAGAAATAGTTATGAACTGGACGCAAGTGAATAATAAGGGAAGGATGGTTTTTATTTTGATACGCATTTATATAATTGTTTCGTCCCCACGGGTCTCCCTGCCCGACTTTGTAATTCCGGCTGGCGCCTCGATACCTTGCGGAGAATAGTCAAATCTAATTTTTCTTTCCCAAGCACAAAAGATAGAAGCCCCGCCAATCCAATTGACTAGGCTTCTGATAAATGAAGAATCTTTATTCCTCTTCTGCCTTTGCCAGTGTTTTAGCATCAGCTCTGCGATGCGCCACCAACAACATTATTCCTCAAATCTAACCTTCCCTCCGTATTCCCTCGGCCTTGAGGATTTGGGCGTTAAAAAATTTATGGAGTGAAGCGTTAAGAACTAAAAACTGTTTGAGCGCCAGCGGTCTCTAGCCAGTGACTGCAAAATGACCTGCGCGAGTTTTTTTAGTTTAGCGTAACGCAATAAATTTTAGCCCAAATGCGCCTCGCATTCACGACTACGAAGCGCTGACAATTCCTTTTTACAAAAAAAGAAGAGCATGAGTAAAGCCTCACAGCCTTGAACTTTTGTTTCTTTTGGTTCAAGCCAAAAGAAAATAAATAAACAGGAAAAGACACGTTTCCCATCCAAACTCCCACCCATTCCATCCCCAAAAGCAACCTCCCCATCTCGCAAAGCACACTCCTCATCTCAAAAAGGACTCTGCCCATGTCTAAAAGTACTCAGTCCATGTCCAAAAGGAGACCGCCCATCTCAAAAAGTGACCTCCCCAAGTCAAAAAGGAGACTGTCCATGCCTAAAAGTACACAGCCCATCTCAAAAAGGACGCAGTCCATCGCAAAAAGGAGACTGCCCAAGCCTAAAAGTACTTAGTCCATGTCCGAAAGGAACAATTCCATGTCACAAAACTGTCAACTTGACAGCCTTTGCACACCTTTTCTATACTTAGCATCCGCTCTGCTATGCTTTTGATAAAGGTGTAGCGGTCCTTTAGGAAGTTAAGGAGTCTGCCCCAGACCCTCTTAAACTCCCCACTCTCAATCCACAGGTTCCTTAAATTTCTACATTCGCCCCGATGAAGAAAATGAAATTATTCCTCGCCTTCTGGGGTATTTTTGCAGCGGGAATAGGCGCGGTGGTTTTGTTGTTTTATTTGATTGCCATTGGCAAGATGGGTTATATGCCTTCGTTCGAAGAACTCGAAAACCCGAACAGTGTATTGGCCACCGAGGTTATTTCGACCGATGGAAAGGTGATTGGGAAATATTATTTCCAGAACCGAAGCAATATTACGTTTGAAAATATAAACGCTAATTTGAAGAACTCGCTGCTGGCCACCGAGGATATCCGTTACTTCGACCACACCGGTGTGGACCTTCGCGCCTTCCTGCGCGTGACGAAAGGATTGGTGGGGAAGGATGGAGGCGGAGGAGGCAGTACCGTGACACAGCAGTTGGCCAAAAATCTTTTTCCACGCGAGCGCCTCAGCAAGATTCAACTCATTTTCCGCAAACTGAAAGAATGGATTATTGCCGTAAAGCTCGAACGCTCTTATACGAAGGAAGAAATAATGGCGATGTATTTCAACACGGTGCCGTTCAGCGATAATGCTTATGGAATTAAAACAGCGGCCTTTGTGTATTTCGGTAAACCGACCGACTCGCTGAAGGTGGAAGAAGCTGCGGTGCTGGTGGGTATGCTCAAAGCGCCTACGCAATATAACCCGCGCACGCGCGCAGCCGCTTCTTTGCAACGAAGAAATGTGGTGATTGACCAGCTATATAATTACAAGTTCATTACAAAGCAGCAGCGCGACTCGCTGTGGAAGTTGCCTATCAAACTCAACTTTAGTGCCGACACTCAGAACGAAGGCGAGGCGCCATACTTTCGCGAGTATCTTCGCCTATGGGCCAAGGACTGGTGTGAGAAACACCGCAAGCCCGATGGCAGCAAATACAATATTTATAAAGATGGTTTGAAAATATACACCACCATCGATTCGCGTTTGCAGCGCTATGCCGAAGAGGCGCAGCGCGAGCACCTGAAAGAAATGCAGGTGAAGTTTTTCAACTTCTGGAAAGGCAAAGACCCTTGGAAAGACTTTAAGGTGGAGTGGCAGGCTATCTACTCGCACTGTCCCGAGTATGTCGATTTGAAGAAGCAGGGCAAGAGCGAAGAGCAGATTGATGCGATTTTGAAAAAGCCAGGCAAGCGAAAAGTGTTTTCGTATGATGGTGGCGAAAAGGATACGCTGATTAGTGTGTTTGATTCTATTCGCTATCACCGCATGATTTTGCAAAACGGATTTATGGCGGTGGACCCTGAGTCGGGATATATTCGCGCGTGGGTGGGCGGTGTGAACTATAAATACTTTCAGTATGACCACGTGAACATAAACACCAAGCGGCAAATCGGTTCTACGTTCAAGCCGTTTGTTTATACCGTGGCGATAAGAGATAAAGGTTACTCGCCCTGCTTTCAGGTGCCTAATCAACCCGTTACCTTTGAGGCCAGTGACCCGCGCTTCGGTTTGCTGCAAGACTGGACACCAAGAAACAGCGATGGAAAATACGGAGGCATGTTGACCTTGCGCAAGGCGTTGGCAAATTCCATCAATGCAGTTACAGCCTATCTGATGCATGAAATAGGGCCCGAGTCGGTGGTGAAGATTGTGCAGACGATGGGTATAAAAAGTGAGATTCCGCTTCAGCCTTCTATCTGTTTGGGTTCGGCTGATATTTCGTTGATAGAAATGGTGGGCGCATATACAACCTACGCCAATGAAGGCACACACACGGAACCGATTTTCGTTAGCCGCATAGAAGACCGCAACGGAAATGTGTTGCAGGATTTTGTGGCGAATAAAAATGAAGCACTCGATGAGCAAACCACTTATGTGATGGTAGAAATGCTGCGGGGCGTGGTGAACGGTGGAACGGCCACCCGTTTACATTATCGTTTTAAACTGCCCGGTGATATTATAGGCAAAACAGGAACCACGCAGAGCTATGCCGATGGATGGTTTATTGGCTGCACACCCGATTTGATTGCCGGTTCATGGGTGGGTTGCGATGACCGCTACCTTCGCTTCAACAGTATGGAAAACGGACAGGGAGCCAGCACGGCCTTGCCGATTTGGGCTAAGTTCTTTCAACGCGTTTACTCCGACAGTTTGAATTTTAAATATCAGATTAACCCTGAGCATAAATTCAAAGCCCCTGCCGATCGCCTAAACATAGAACTCGATTGCGGAAAGTTTACGGGCAAAAGCAGCGGGGAGAAAGGGAATGAATACGAGTAGAAATTTGAGAACGAGAGAATGACTTCAGAAGAATTCAAGCTTTATCGCGAATCACTTCCTAACCAACCGGGGATTTATAAATATATCAACGAGCAGGGCGATATCATTTATATAGGCAAGGCCAAGGACTTGCGGAAGCGGGTGAGTTCCTACTTCACCAACAACATGCACACCAACCGGATCAAGCGGATGATTCACTTCATTCACAAATTCGAATTTGTGATTGTAGATACGGAGCAGGATGCATTTTTGCTGGAGAATTCGCTCATTAAGAAATATCAGCCGCGTTACAACGTAATGCTGAAGGATGATAAAACGTATCCGTTTCTCTGCATTAAAAAGGAACCTTTTCCCCGTGTGTTCTTTACGCGAAGAGTCATCAAAGACGGTTCCGAATATCTTGGCCCCTATACCTCGCAGTATAACGCCAAGATTGTATTGGATTTGATGAAAGAGATTTTTCCATTGCGGACCTGCAACCTCAATCTTACTAAACAAAATATTGAAGCAGGTAAGTTTAAGGTGTGTCTGGAGTATCATATAAAGAACTGCCTTGGCCCTTGTCAGGCTTTGCAAACTACAGCGGATTATGATGAAGAGATTCAGCAGATACGCAATATTCTGAAAAGCAATTTCGGTTCGGTGAAGAATTACCTTACGAAGAAAATGACCGAGTATGCCGAGTTGCTGCAATTTGAAAAGGCAGAAGAGTTTCGGCAGAAACTGGAAATACTAACGGGCTTTGAAAACAAGTCTACTATCGTTAATCCTAAACTGACGGATATAGATGTTTACGGTTACACCGAAAATGAAACCGATGCCTTTATGAATTATCTGAAAATTGTGAACGGCACCATCGTGAAAACC
>CANJVG010000076.1 GCA_947478005.1 Bacteroidota bacterium | reverse complement strand
TAGCGGCACCTACCTTCTATAACCGCGGTATCTATTTTATGGTACAAGGCAAATTTACCTTGCCTTATTCATTGATGTTCCCTGGTCGCAAGAATATAAATTATGAAGACCCCGGTCTTTCAGCTGCCGAGCGCTATAAGTTTGTAGAGTTTCATAAATGGAAATTGCAGTTTGAGTGGTATATTCCTATCTGGAAGAACTTAGTGTTCAAATCATCAGCTAACATGGCTTTCCTTGGTTTGTATAACAAGCGCGTTGGATTATCACCCTTTGAGCGTATAGAGTTTGGTGGTGATGGATTAAGCAATATGAGTTATGGTACTCAATTGGGCCGAGACATAGTTTCGTTCAGAGGATATCCGGTCGTTACCCCTACAGGTGGTTCTCCTATCTATAACAAGTTCTCGATGGAGCTTCGTTATCCAATTTCGTTGAATCAATCGGCTACTATTTATGCTTTGCTTTTTGCCGATGCAGGAAATTACTGGAATCGAATCAGCGACTACAAACCTTACGATTTAGCTAAATCTTTTGGGGTGGGTGTGCGTGTGTTTTTACCAATGTTTGGATTGCTTGGTTTTGATTACGGCTTAGGAATTGACCGTGACAAATTTGGTCTTTCTCCAAAAACAGGAAACAACATTTTTGCTAAATACGGAGAGTTCAGAATCATTCTTGGACGTGAACCGGATTGATGAATTCAACTATTCTGCATAACCGTTTGAATATCTTTTTATAATTTCCGACATCAATGGAAATTTTCGGACTCTTTCTTGCCTTACTTCTTATTGCATTCTTTTCAGGAATCGAAATTGCGTTTGTATCTGCCAATAAGCTACGCATAGAATTGTTGAAGGAAAAAGGCTCCTCCAGCGCGCGCATTATTGCTGACTTCAACAATCACCCCTCACAGTTTATCAGCACTATGCTGATTGGATTGAATATTTCCCTGGTATTGTTTGGCAGCGTAAACGCCAATTATTTTACACATGAGCATTTTGATTTTTTGCCTGCCGGTGAAATTCGTTTGCTGCTCGTGCAAACTGTGTTTACCACTTTTGTGGTTTTAATTTTTGGTGAACTGATACCCAAAATTCTGTTCCGTGTAAACTCCGACCAATCGCTGTTGTTTTTTGCGTTTCCGGCCAAGTATCTGTTTTATATTCCGTTGAAACCGCTTTCCACTTTGTTTCACAACATATCCCGGTGGATTATCAAAACCGTAACAAAGACTGAACTGACCGAGAGCCGACAATCTTTTACCAAAGAGGACTTGGAATATTTGATCAAAGAAACGGCCGTAACGGATGCAGGAGGAGACGATGAGGCAGACCATTTGAACTCCGAGATTTTTGAAAAGGCATTGTACCTGAAAGATATAAAAGTACGCAGTTGCATGGTTCCGCGCACCGAAATTGTGGGTATTGACAGAAGCGAAGGCCCCGAGGCTCTGAAACAAAAGTTTATTGAAACCAAATTGTCGCGCTTGATAGTGTTTGATGATAGTATTGATAAACTGTTGGGTTATATCCATCATTTCGATTTACTTAAAAATCCTGACCCGCTGAAGCAGGCTGTCCGCGCTTTGATTGTGGTGCCTGAAAGTATGACCGCCCGCGATTTGATGTTGCAGTTTATTCGCGAACGCAAAAATATTGCCTGGGTGGTAGATGAGTATGGCGGCACTGCCGGTATCATTACGCTGGAGGATTTGATGGAAGAAATTTTTGGTGAAATAGCGGATGAGCATGATGAAGAAGACCGGGCTGAAAAGAAAGTTTCGGACACAGAGTTTGTTTTATCGGGACGATTGGAGGTGGATTATCTGAACGATAAATATGAACTCGAAATTCCCGAAGGAGATTATACCACACTTTCAGGGTACATCATCAGCGCCTTTGAAGATATTCCCGAAGCAGGAACGGTTATTGATTTAGAACATCTCCATTTTAAAGTTATGAAGGCTACCGATAAACGAATTGAGTTGGTGAATGTAAAAATCAGACCCTAAGTTGGATTTATTTTTCCTCGCTAATAATGGCCTGAACAAAAGTGTTTTTCGACACGTATTTTTGTTACTCTTTCTATTTATTGCGTTCCCTGCTTCCTCACAAAAAACTTCTTTAGCCGACATAGCGAACCCACTGGTTGGCACCAAAGGAGTTTGGTTGTTTGGAAGAACTACGCCTTTTGTAACGCCCCCATTCGGAATGACTCATTGGACCGCCTGCACCCGACAGAGCATTATCCATATTCCCAACTATCAGTATTACGATCGAACGATTACCGGTTTTCGCGGAACCCATAAGCCTGCTATGTGGATGGGCGATTATGGCCATGTAACGCTGAAGCCTTCTTCAATAAATTTGTTGAAGACAAATACCGTCGATGCGCTGCAAAAACGCTGGAAGCAGAAATTGCATTTCAAACATTGTGAAGAAATTTCGAGGCCCTATTACTATTCGGTTAAACTTCGCACCAAACAATTCCAGAAAATAAAAACCGAAATGACTGCCACAGAGCGTTGCGGTGTTTTGCATTTTGAATTTGAAGGGAAAGAAAATCCGTTGCTGTTTATAGAGACCAGTCAACTGCCCGACAGCAATGGTTGGGTCAAAATTATTCCTGACAAAAAACAAATTGTTGGTTGGAATAGTGATAGACAGTCGGCTCATCTCGGACCTCCGCTTCCGCATTTTAAAGGGTACTTTGTTATTCAATTCGATGAAGCATTTGAAAGCTATGGGGTTTGGAATGGTGATAATTTGAAAGCAGACAGTGTGGAGCAAATGGCGAACAGTTGTGGTGCATGGGTAATTTTTAATGCAAACACAAAATCTGTTCAAGTGAAGGTGGCAACTTCGTTTATCAGTTTGGAACAGGCGAACGAGAACTTTGCAAAAGAAGTAGCGGACAAAAGTTTCGCGCAGATAAAAAATGAAACACAAGTGCAGTGGAACACTTATTTAAACAGAATAGAAATAGAAGCTGCCAATAAAAAGCAAGCCGGAACATTCTATTCGGCCATGTATCATTCGCTTTTATTTCCGCGACAGTTTTCGGAATACGGCCGCTATTACAGCGCCTTTGATGATACGATTCATGCGGGTGTGAGCTACAATGATTATTCGCTGTGGGATACATATCGGGCACAACATCCATTGCTTACGCTCGTTGCACCCGAGCATGTGCCGGGCATGGTGCAGTCGTTGGTGCAGATGTATGAACAAGGCGGCTATATGCCTAAGTGGCCGAACCCAACTTACACCGGCATTATGATAGGCACCCATGCCGATGCGGTGGTCGCGGATGCTGTGGCGAAAGGAGTGAAAGGTTTTGATTATGAAAAAGCCTACAAGGCCTGCATGAAGGATGCGATGGTGCCGAGCCAAGGTGACAGCACTAACCGTTGGGCCGACCGCGCGCTGTGGACGGCTGTGGAGGCGCGAGCGGGTTTGAGCTGGTATATGAAACTGGGTTATGTGCCCGATGACAAAACCAATGAATCGGTTTCGAACACACTCGAGGGTGCTTATGATGATTTTTGTGTGGCGCAGGTGGCCAAAGCTACCGGACATTTAAACGAGTATGAAATGCTGATGAAGCGCAGCAAGAATTATGTAAACGTTTACAACGAGGCTACGGGTTTTATGTCGCCCAAAAATGCCGATGGCACATGGAGCAAAAACACGCGTTCGGGTTTTACAGAAGGAGGCCCGTGGACATATCTTTTTGCCGTTCAACAGGATATTCCCGGTTTGATAAAATTGCTGGGCGGGCGCGAAACTTTTGTGAAAAGACTGAATGCTAACTTCCGTTGGCTGCGTTATTGGCACGAGAATGAACCGGGGCACCACTACACTTATTTATATGACTATGCCGGTGAGGCGTGGCGAACACAGAAGAAGGTCGCGCATTTCCGAACCATCAAATACCATAACCGTCCGCATGGATTGACGGGTGATGATGATTGCGGGCAGATGAGCGCCTGGTATATTTTCAGCGCGCTTGGGTTTTACCCCGTAACGCCCGGCACCGATATATATGCCATCGGCACTCCTTTGTTTCCGAAAGCTACGATTCATTTCGGGGAGAAGAATTTTGAGATACTCGCTCGCCACGTTTCGAAAAAGAATATCTACATCCAGTCGGTTTCGCTGAATGGAAAAGTTCTGTCAGAGCCTTTTCTGCATCATGCCGAAATCATAAACGGAGGCAAACTGGAGTTTGAAATGGGTCCCAAACCCAAAAAGGAATGGTAGCCTCCCGCACCGTTTCCTGAAAAGTCCCATTGCATTTTTGAACCCTTTTCGGGTTCTAAATTTCCTTTAAACCTACCTCCAAACCCTTGGCCGAAGACTCCAGAGACCCTCCCCAGGTAGTCCAATCGTCCTTAAATTCCCTTTTCTTCTGTTCCAAATTATTTCCAAAAACCTGAAAGCATCATTTTAGGACAAAAAATAGCTAATCAGCTGATTTTCAATACATGCGCGTAGGTGATTTTATTTTAAATTACACACACGCAGGTCTGATGACCCATGATTTTTTTATTTTTCACCTACGCGCAATCTTGCGCCTCCTTAAAATTATTTTTTTCTGGACAGCCGCAGACCTGATGACCCCTGCCTAATTAATTTTTCACTTACCCGCAAGTCTGAAGGATAGCTACTTTATTTATTTTTAGAGATGCGCAAGGTTGATGACCCCCGATTATTTTATTTTTTGCTCACCCGCAACTCTGCGCTTACTTGAATTATTTATTTTTTGGGGTACCCCAAGGTTGAAGGGGTTTGCCTAATTTATTTTTCGAAAGCCTTCAGGGCTTAAGAATTTAAACAACACTATTAAAGAAGGGAAATTGTTGGAAGAAGAGGCCTTGTGGGAGGAAGCAGAAAATGTTGCTTACTGCTCCTCTTCAAAATCACCATTGCGGTTTTTGTTCCGATATAGAATATCGAACAAGGGCTGCACGTGATACACCGATTTATTATATCGGTTAGATAAAATGATAATGGCCGTGGTGTCCTGAATATAGCGATAGAAAACCGTGTTGTTGCCATGCCACCAACCATTGTGATACACCAGATAGTTGCCATCGGGCTGCTGCAACAGTCGCCAGCCATAGCCATAATTGCGTTTGCCGGGGTGCTCAAAACTCTTGGGCGCATAGGCTTCCTTCATCATTTCCTGCGAAAGCAGTTTACCATCGTAAAAAGCTTTGTCCCATTTAAACATATCGCTCACCGTGCTGTAAACTCCTTTGTCGCCCACCACGCCATCAAAACAATCATCGTTTTGCATTTGCCAGCGCGAGTTATAGCTCACCGCAATTTTTCGTTCGAGCGCATTGGAATGGTCATAAATAAAAGTGTGGGTCATGTCCAAGGGCTTAAAAAACGTTTCGCTCATAAAAGCATTAAACTTTTTGGAAACCACTTTCTCAACGATGGAAGCCAGCAGCATATAATTGGTATTGCAATACGCAAACTTTTTGTTCACCCGGGCATAAGCAGCCGGTTTATCGTGCGCCATGATGGCAATCACCTGTTCGTTGTTCAGATACTCGCCCCGGTTACATTTATTATTGCAGAAGTAGAGATAGTTAGGCAGGCCGCTTCGGTGACTCAGCATATCTTTTATCCGAACACCTTTGTAGGGTAACATCGGATAAAACTTTTGCAACGAATCATCCAACGAAAGCAAATGATGCTCAACACACCAAAGAACAGCGGTGGCAGTAAAGGTTTTAGAAACCGAAGCGAGTTGAAATGAATTCGTATCGCTGATTAAATCTTTGCTTCGGTAGTCGCAATAGCCATAACACTTTTCAAATACGCACTTACCATTCTTGGCTATCAGCACACTGCCATTGAAACCACCATGCAGATTGCGGTCGGTAAAAAATGCATCGAACTGATCGTAAAACTTATTTACATCTTTAGCAATTGTATCTGTAAATACCGGAGGCGTATACTTTACGGGATGCGGTTCCGTAAAACTGTCATGGCGGATAAACCACACGGCTGCAACGATGGCAAGTAAAACGGCACCAACGGCTAAAAATTTTTTCACGGGCGCAAAGTAGCAGGAAATTGAATTTATAAAGCCGAAGGCATTATGAAAAAGCATGGGGTGAATGCTGTTTTCCTATTTCCTGATTTTCGAATTACTTCGCGTTATGAATTTTGAAAGAAAGAACCTGACAAACGAAGAACTCATCCATCTCTATCAACTCATTCTCAAACCAAGAGTGATTGAGGAACGCATGTTGAAGTTATTGCGCCAGGGAAGAGTGAGCAAATGGTTTAGTGGGATAGGGCAGGAAGCTATATCGGTGGGAGTGACGGCAGCGTTGCAGCCAGATGAATATGTATGCCCACTGCATCGCAATCTGGGTGTGTTCACCACGCGCGATTGCAGTCTTCAACAATTGTTCGAACAGTTTCAGGGCAAGCAAAACGGATTTAGCCAGGGCAGAGAAAGAAGTTTTCACTTCGGCACAAACGAGCATCATATAGTAGGCATGATTTCACACCTCGGTCCACAGCTTTGTGTAGGCGATGGCATTGCATTGGCCAGCAAGTTGAAGAAGGAAAAGAAAATTACGGTGGCATTTACCGGTGACGGTGGAACCAGCGAAGGCGATTTTCACGAAGCCTGCAACATTGCAGCCGTATGGGATTTGCCGATTATTATCCTAATCGAAAACAACGGCTACGGCCTTTCTACTCCCACCAACGAACAATTCCGTTGCAAATATTTAGCTGAGCGCGCCATTGGTTATGGCATGAAAGGTTTGACCATTGACGGCAATAATATTCTCGAAGTATATCACACCGTGAAAGAATTGGGCGAACAAATGCGCGAACAACCTTTTCCTGTTTTACTGGAGTGCATGACCTTTAGAATGCGCGGCCACGAAGAAGCCAGCGGTGTAAAATATGTGCCGAAAGAACTGCTCGAAGAATGGGCGCAGAAAGACCCTGTAATAAACTATGAAAACTGGTTGATAGAGCAGGGCATCATTTCGCCAGACTATCCCGAAATGCTGAAAGAAGATTACGATAAGGAAGTTCGTGCCGCATTTGATGCAGCCGATAAACAACCCGAAGTATCGCACACAAGCGAAAAGGAAATGACAGAAGTATATGCCCCAACGGCTATTCAAATCCACCATCCGAAAACCGAAATCCAAAATAAAAAGCGTTTTGTAGATGCAGTAAGCGATGGGTTGAAACAATCCATGGAGAAACACGACAACCTCGTCATCATGGGTCAGGATGTGGCGGAATACGGTGGCGTGTTTAAAATCACCGAGGGTTTTGTAGAGCAATTTGGGAAAGAGCGCGTGCGCAATACACCCATTTGTGAAAGCGGAGTTTTAAGTGCGGCCCTCGGTTTAAGTGTTAAGGGAACGAAAGCGGTGGTGGAAATGCAGTTTGCCGATTTTGTGTCCACGGGCTTCAATCCCATTGTCAATAATTTGGCAAAGAGCTACTGGCGCTGGGGACAAAATGCGGACGTGGTGGTGCGAATGCCAACCGGTGCAGGTGTGGGTGCAGGGCCTTTCCATTCTCAAAGTAACGAGGCGTGGTTCTTTCATGTGCCGGGTTTAAAAATTGTTTACCCGGCTTTTCCGGCTGATGCAAAAGGTTTGCTCTGCGCGGCAATTGAAGACCCAAATCCGATTATGTTCTTTGAGCACAAAGCCCTTTACCGAAGCATAGAAGGCGAGGTGCCCGAAGATTATTACACCCTTGAAATAGGTAAAGCAAACCTGGTAAGCGAAGGTGAAGATGTGTCCATTATTACCTATGGTGCAGGTGTTCATTGGGCGGTAGAAGCAGCAAACGGTTTGGATGCCGATATACTCGATTTAAGAACCCTTCTTCCATTCGATAAAGAAGCTATAAAAAAGACGGTGAAGAAAACGGGCAAGGTCATTATCCTTCATGAAGATACCTTGATTGGCGGCATTGGAGGAGAGATTTCTGCTTTCATTACCGAAAATTTTTTCGAATATCTGGATGCACCGGTTATGCGTAGTGCTTCGCTCGACACCCCTGTTCCTTTTGCAACTTCGTTAGAGAACAATTTCTTGCCGAAAGCAAGATTTAAGGAGAAGTTGCTTAGCCTTCTTCAATACTAAAGGAAGGTAAAGGAAGATGTTCTTATGTTTTGCCTCACTCTCTGTTTGATAAAGCAATTACCCTTATTTTAGCCGCACATGAAGTATTCCTCAAAATTAATTGCCGATGCCGTTTCGGAATTTACCAAGTTGCCCGGCATTGGTGAAAAAACTGCCTTGCGTTTAGTGTTGCATTTGCTTAAGCAGGATGAAGACAAAGTGAAATACTTTGGCGATGCTGTTTTTAAAATGCGCAGTGAAATAAAAATCTGCAAAACCTGCAGCAATGTATCCGACCATGAGGTGTGCGAAATATGCAGCAGCCATCATCGCGACCATAGCATCGTTTGTTTGGTAGAATCTATTCGCGATGTAATTGCTATTGAGAATACCCAGATTTATAAAGGAACCTATCATGTGTTAGGCGGGGTCATTTCTCCTATTGATGGCATTGGGCCTGATAAGCTGAATATTGAATCTCTGATTCATCGCGTAAAATCAGGTGAGGTAAAAGAAATCATTATGGCCATTAGCCCCACTATTGAAGGCGACACCACTATCTTTTACGTTAGCAAAAAGCTGAAAGACCTGAACGTAAATATTACCACTATCGCCCGCGGAATTTCCTTTGGTGGTGAATTGGAGTACACCGATGAAATGACCCTGGCACGCTCCATCGCTACCCGCTTGCCCTACGAAAATTATTTGGTGAAGAATTCAAATTAAAAATTCAATCGCTCGTTCTCCATTCGCTGAATGAAACTTTCCATCATCATAGTCAACTACAACGTCCAATATTTTTTGGAGCAATGCCTGCTTTCTATAAAGCGAGCCACCGAAAAAATGGAGGCAGAAGTTTTTGTAGTAGATAATGCTTCGGTAGATGGTTCAGTGGAAATGGTCAGACAGAAGTTTCCTTCCGTAAAAGTTATAGCTAATACCAATAACGTTGGTTTTTCAAAAGCAAATAATCAGGGAATCGAAAAAGCCACCGGAGAATATATACTGCTGCTGAATCCGGATACCGTAGTAGCTGAAGATACTTTTGAAAAGTGCATTGCCTTTATGTCGGCTCATAAACAAGCAGGAGCGTTAGGCGTGAGAATGGTTGACGGCAAGGGAAAATTTCTTCCTGAATCAAAACGCGGCTTACCAACACCTGCCGTAGCTTTTTATAAAACCTTTGGCCTGGCCAAGTTATTTCCCAAATCAAAAACATTCGGACAGTATCATCTTGGTTTTTTAAATGAGCATGAAACAAATGAAGTAGATGTGCTGTCCGGTGCATTTATGTTTATGCGAAAAACAGTGCTTGATAAAATCGGCTTGCTCGATGAGACATTTTTTATGTATGGAGAAGATATTGACTTAAGCTATCGCGTTGTAAAAGGTGGCCTCAGCAATTTTTATTTTCCCGAAACCACTATCATTCATTATAAAGGCGAAAGTACCAGAAAGGGGAGCCTGAATTATGTAAAGGTATTCTACAATGCCATGCTTATTTTTTCAGAGAAGCATTTTAGCGGTAGTCAATCAGGCGCTTTTTCGCTCCTTATTAATCTGGCTATTGTATTTCGCGGGTTACTCACTTTGCTTGCCAATCTATTTGCTTCTTCCTATCTCTTCATGGTAGATGCGCTTTTCAGTTTTGTTGGCATTTTCTTTATCAAGACCTACTGGGAAGACTCTATCAAATACCATGACCATTATTATCCCAACGAGTTCCTTTTTATAGTTGTTCCTATCTATATTTTGATTTGGATTTCCTTTGCCTTTTTGAGTGGTGCCTACGACAAACCATTTCGTCTATCCAAGATTTTCCGGGGAATATTTTTTGGCACGATTACCATTGCTGTGCTGTATGCATTCATTCCTAATGAATGGCGTTTTTCACGCGCCATCATTTTACTAGGTGCAGGCTGGACCGGCTTCGAAATGCTCTTGACAAGAGCTGTTTACCATCTTATAAAACATCAGTCGCTGTCTATAGAAGATGAAACAGAGAGGAGAAGCTTAATCGTAGGCATTAACGATTCTTCTCGTGCAGAAGGTATCTTAAGGGCGCTTGGCAATGCACAGGAAATTTCTTTTACAACCGATTTGTCAGTCACCCTGAAATCAGTGGCCATTCATAGTATAAATGAAGTCATTTTCTGTGCTCAGGATTTTTCGTTTAAAGATATAGTTCAACAACTGAGCCTTTGCGGAAATAAAATCGACTATAAAATTCTGAACGAAGGGAGCAATGCTTTAATAGGCAGCAATTCCAAAGACAGCGCAGGTGATTTATATGTAGCTGAAAGAAGTTACGCTTTGTTCAAACCCGAAAACATAAGAAGTAAAAGAGTGTTTGATTTTTCATTAACGATTAGTCTGTTAATCCTCTTTCCTCTAAATATTTTCTTAATTAAAAACTTCGGAAAGTTTATTTCAAACTGCGTGGAAGTATTACAAGGAAATAAGTCGTGGGTAGGGTTTTCTTCAGAAACAAATGGAAAGAGGTTTCCAAGTGCTAAAATGGGAATCCTTCACCCGGGCAGCAAACTCTCCGGGTTCGATTTAACCGAAGATGATTTGGTGGAAGTAGAATTGGACTACGCCAAATACTATACTGTTTCGCAAGACATGAACCTTGTTTTAAAGTACTACTCATCTCTTGGGAAATGAAACTATCGTTGGTGCTCATGCTTATCGTTTCGTCATTTGTTGTGAACGCAAATGACCCTTACCGGGCATACCTGCTTTCGAAAATTATATTTCAAGAGAATTTCAAAATCCATAAATCTGCCCCCGCATCTATTGCAAAATCAAACTGTGTAATTCCCCGTTTTGAAAGGCCGAAAGGTGCGGTGTTTTGCAGAATGGAGGATTATCTTACAACCAAAACAAAAGTCTGGATAAAAGTGGGTGTTCACTAAACCCGATAATTATCCCAGAATTTCTTCCAGAATTTCTGGAGATTTTAAACTGAAACTTTCTACGTGCAACTGGTAATATTTTAATAGGTTTCTCATCATCTGCTTGCGTTCTGCGCGGGTAATTCCAGAAGCGGTATTGTCGAATAAATTCTTTTGGAGTAAATCATTCAGTGCCATGCTTTCCTTTCTGTTCATGATGTGCAGCGTGCTTTGATTAGCTACAAATACACCTTCACTCATTTCAAAAAAAGGAGTTTGTTCAGAATAGTTGTCATGAGGCGCGAAACCAAGATAGGTAGTGAAGTGCAGAAGAAACAACAAATGAAAATCAGGGTTTAACTTGTCAACCTGATCCAAAGCACAAAGGGCTTCATATAGAAATTCGAATAACTCCTCGTTTGGTTCGTGTTCACGAATGGACTTTGTAATTACCTCCAACAAAAAGAACGACATTGTTGACTTTAAAGTATCGAATGGAATAGATTGAAAGACAAACAACCTTCGAAACTCTTTGATGAATTGGAGTGGTTTGTTTTCTCTATGCGAAACTTCCATTTCCAATAAGGTCAGCGGCTGCAACATGGCCGCCTTCGACTTTGATTTAGCTGCCCGAACACCTTTCACAATATACGATTGAAGTCCCAACTTTTCGGTATAAATTTTCGTTATCACACTCGTTTCTGAGTATTTAATGGTGTGAAGAACAATGCCTCTTGTTTTATGATACATATATTTACCGCTGCATGCTGAAAAGGTTTCCTGCTAATATTTTCCCAATATTACTCATTTTGATTGTTCCCGTTTTGGCTTTGTGGCAAGTAAGCTTCTGTGTCAATACTATGAAGTGGGATGTGATGGACTACTATTTCCCGACCCGGTATTTTATGTCGGAATGCTTTGCCAGTCATACAATACCATGGTGGTGTCCATATATTCATTTTGGGTATCCTTTTTATGCCGACCCACAATCAGGTTTTTGGTATCCCATAGATTTCTTAATAGCTCTCACAATTGGCTATAACGCCTATACACTACAAGCGGAGTTCATTGCCCATTTAGTTATTGCTGCTTTTGGTATGTATAAGCTGCTTCAAACACTTGGAATTTCCAAGGAAGCATCAAGCGTAACAAGTGTTATTTATCCGCTTGGCGGATTCTTTATCGGGCATGCTTCTCATCCCACACTTGTTATTGGCATGACCTGGATACCTTATGTTTTTCATTATTTCATTTCAGGTTTAGAGCAGCCAAAGTTCTTCCGATTTATCATAACCGGTCTAGTACTTGCGCTGTGTTTAACCGGAGGCTATGTTGTTTTTTTTGTGTTTGCCTGTTATACAATGGGCGGTATATTTCTATGGCATATCTTTAAGAACAGGCAGCAGAAGAACTATATCCGCAAAAATATATTGTTCGGATTCGCTCTGCTGTTTACTTTCTTGCTCTTAAGCGGAGGTTATTTGTTTTCCCTTTATCAGGTTTTTCCTTTTCTAAAACGGGCTGACGCTTTGAGTCTGGAGGTGGTGAATTTAAACTCGCTTTCTCCGAAGTCATTGGTATCTTTCTTGTTTCCATTTGCCTCACTTGCAAACACAACCTTTTTTGATACCGATATAACAATGCGAAATATTTATTCCGGTTTGTTATTGGTTCCCCTTATAGCAGTTGGTATAGTTGGTGGCACTCGAAAAAGAAACTTGATACTATTGGCTTGTGGTTCGTTTTGCTTGGCCGCTGCTATGGGAAAATATTTGCCGGTACGTGCATGGCTCTACTACACTTTGCCTTTCATGAAAATGTTTCGCCACTCTTCTATTTTTCGGGCATTTTCTCTTTTCAGCTTTCTTTTGATTGCTGCCGATGGATTGAATGTTCTATTCAATCGTTATTCTTTATCTCTCAAAAGAGTTATGGTTTTGAGTTTAGTTGCGGAAACCGTTGCAGTTATTGCTGCTTTTTGCATTGCTTTGAATCATGAGAACCTGAAGACTACTCTTCATCATTTTTTTTCAACCAATAGAATCTCTGATTTTGTTTCCAACGGCAACGTTTATCAATGCCTGCTAATTCAAGGAGTTTTTCAATTGGGGTTATTATTCCTTATGTTACTCATGTTCTCATTAACGAAAGGAAGGAAATTAGCTGTGATGGTTTCCTTATTCTGGATAGCCGATATTGTTCTAGCAACACAATTAAATGTTTACGGAACTGTTGTTTCGGATAATCGGGTTTCCGCTTTTAGTACCGCGGTAAATACATTGCCGAAAGGCTTTCCGGCACCTGATTTAAGCCGGCCGGTCGAATCATTTAGTATTTATGGGGGTAAAGAATTTGAACCCTTGGTCTGGAACGGAAGCATGCTACGAAAAGAGCCTTGCAATGATGGATTCAACCCCTTTTATCTAAAACAAATAACGGCCTTTTTTGAATCTCCTCTTGCAAAGCATACCCTCAAACAACCGGAGATTTTTATTTCTGAACAAATTCGCCCGCTGGATAGTATTGCAGAAGATGTGAAGGCAAAAACTATAAGTAACAGTTCCGTATATTCGGAGTTTGGTATTAGGCAAAGCGAAAACCAGCAACCGAAATCGAAATTGGCCATTAGTGCTTTTGAGCCGGGCAATGTAATTGTCAAAACAAAAACGGATGGAGCTTCATTTCTTACTTTGATGCAATGCTATTTCCAAGGATGGAAAGTTTATGTAGATGGAAATGAGTCCCCAATAATTAAAACGAACTATGCCTTTATGAGTGTTGCTTTACCAAGTGGACAACATCAGGTTTCTTTTGTTTTTAGACCTACGCGCCTCTACTTTTTTCTGTTCATCTATATAGCGGGCTATCTTGGAGTGATTGGCTATCTCCTTTTTCGAAAAGGCAGAAAGATGGTTAATTAGCAATTAGAATTTTTGCTACTCTTTTTTCCTTGCCTGCATCGGTCGAACTGAAAACGAGATACACTCCGCTCTTAGCCCGAATCCCGTTATATCCGTTTCCATTCCAAATCATTTGTGTGCCATTGGCTTTGCCCTGATAAATCATAGTGCCGGCAACATCTGTAATTTTTACATAGGCATTCTCTACTAAACCTTTTATAGCTATTGGCCCATCATAATCCGGTTTCACAGGGTTAGGATATACCAAGGCGCTGCTGCAGTCCTTACATTCGCCCATAGCGTCCCCCTGATATACTGCTAACCCTCCAACTGTACCTATGTACACTTCCCCAGAAGCATCATCAATGGCTATATCGGTAATTTGATTGTCCGGTAAGGGACTATTGTCTTTGGTAAAGTGAAGCAATTCAGTTTTCCCATCCGGGCTTATTAACCATAGTCCATTCGTTGTGCCTACCCACTTTCTATTAGCCGCATCCACAGCAATACTTCGAATGCTTTCAGTGCCAAATAAATAACCGATATAGCCATCCCGCTCCACTTTTATCTGGTCAGCATCACATCCATTGGAGGAGAGAACGCTGCCGGGACAATAGTAGACTGCAATCCCGGCATTGGTTCCTATCCACATATTTCCGTCCTTGTCCTCTGCCAAGGAGTAGACCGTTGCATCAGGCAAACCTCCATTGCCCACCCCTGTGCCTAACACTCGCACTTTATCATCTGTCTCATCGTTCAGTGTTCCGTTAAAACTCCAAACCAATATTCCGGATGGGTTACCACGCAAAGGAGCCCACAACTGTCCGTTTTGGTCAACCAACATTTTTTTCATCAAAATATAAAAATATGGCAACGCAAATTCTTTCCAAATTCCATCTGCTGTAAGAATCTTAATTGGTTTATACGCACCTCCATTTGAAATCCAGAGATTTCCTTGTTTGTCAGTAGTGAGCGCGCTTATACGGGTACGACTCTCATCACCCACTGCTCCCTCTAAAATACTGTTATCCTTAGTTATGGCCTTGCATGTTTTAGTGCTTTGATCATATTCAATCAATCCGGTTAAAAAAGATGCCAAATAGGTTTTCCCTCGACCCGGAATGTTTGCCACTGAAACAAAATCATAAAATTCATTCAGCGCATAATCGGTACCTACGCTTCGGTGTTCCCACTTATTGTTTTTGTAAATAAAAAAGCCTTCCCCGTTCCAGACGTTTTGCCAGGAATCATCTACCCCTCCTGGTGCTACCGTTACAACACCATCGCTGATGTTAATGGCGAATACGGAAGCGGAAAAGGGCCCATCGGGAATAATATTTTCAAGATTGCCTTGTATGTTTTTGAATAACCCGTTCCAAAGATCGGCTTCCCAAGAAATGCCATTGCTTTCAAACCAAGCGGTAGGGCGAATATGACCATAACTATCTGGCACCGACATATTTCCTGTTCCATCTATTTTCCCCAACCGACCTGCAGTGGTATTAGCATCATTGTAAATAGTAAAATACAAATTGCCGTTAACAGCAGCCATACTCGTAAACGTGTTTTTGTATTGATACCATTTATTAACCCATGCGGTTCCGTTGTATTCAAAAAGGGTATCGCAATTATTGGCACTTATTACGGCATACACTTTATTGTTGAAAGCAGCCACATAAGTCGCTCTTTTTGTGGGTAGATTTTGTGTGTTATTGAACAAAATCCAAGAATTAAAATTTTGAAGATTTATTGAACTTAGCGGAGCGTATTTAACCCCTTCATCCGTAGCGGCATAGATATTGTTACCATCAATAGTGGTAGAAAAAACCTTTACCTGCCCACCTGTTGAACCAATAACATAGGTGTTGCGAATTTCCTTCTTTGCCAAATCAATTACTGAAATACCAATATCAGTTGATATATAAGCATTGCCTCCATAGAATGAAATACCATAGATATTTACGGCACCGGTGGTTGCCTTGTTTTTAATGTCCGGAAGCTTATAAACCTCTGTTCCGTTATAAATTAAATCAAGGTTACTGTTGTTGTAGGCAATTACAAGAACATGATTTGCCGCATCGTAATTTATTGTTTTTACACCAACATCATTCAAGCCGGTTGATTTGTCAAATGGCTGAATAGTACCTGTACTTTTTTCGTAGGAAAAAACAGATTTAGCCCCTGCACAATAAATTTTGTCGCCCGCATCACAAATGGCTACAGAGTTGCTGTAAGGCATGAAGGACTTCCAGGTGCCCAGCGGACGTTCCTGCGAAAAGGCATTTGCCAGAAACAAAAAGAAAAAAGTAGTACCTGCAATAAATTTCATCATCAATCTCATGTGGCTAAAGTATTAAAAGCAAAGATAAACGCGATAGTGTAAAGGATATTGTGTAGGGGTCCCTCCAGCCCTTACAATATGTTTTTATTTTCGATGAAATTTTCAACCACATGTATTCTATTCAACAGCGCCTTCAAAAGGATTTAGAAGAAATTAAAGCGGCAGGGCTTTATAAGACAGAGCGAATTATCACTACTCCGCAGGGTGCCGACATTAAAACCACCGCAGGCAAAGAGGTGATAAACTTCTGCGCCAATAATTATCTCGGCCTTTCATCGCACCCTAAGGTGATTGAAGCGGCTAAGCAGGCTATTGATACCCACGGCTATGGTATGAGCAGTGTACGTTTTATTTGCGGAACCCAGGATATTCATAAAGAACTGGAGCAGAAGATTTCTGAATTTCTGGGCACCGAAGACACTATTTTATATGCCGCTGCTTTTGATGCCAATGGCGGTGTATTCGAGCCTTTGTTTAATGAGGAGGATGCTATTATTTCTGATGAACTAAATCATGCTTCGATTATTGACGGGGTGCGTTTGTGCAAGGCCGAGCGCCTTCGTTATAAAAATAACGACATGGAGGATTTGGAAGCGCAGTTGATTGCCACGCAGAAGAACCGCTCGCGCATTATTGTGACCGATGGAGTTTTCAGTATGGATGGTACGATTGCGCAATTGGATAAGATTGTTGCACTGGCCGATAAGTATAATGCCATGATAATGGTAGATGAATGTCACGCCAGCGGCTTTATTGGCAAGACAGGCCGTGGCACACCGGAGTATTGCGGAGTGCATGGAAAGATTGACATCATTACCGGAACACTCGGCAAGGCATTGGGCGGAGCGAGTGGTGGTTTTACTTCGGGTAAAAAGGAAATTATTGAACTGCTTCGCCAGCGGTCGCGGCCCTATCTTTTCTCCAACACATTGATGCCTGCAATTGTCGGTGCTTCGGTTGCTGTGCTGGATATGCTGAGCGAAACAACGGCCCTGCGCGATAAGCTGGAAACGAACACAAAATATTTTCGCGAACGGATGACGGCTGCGGGTTTTGATATTAAGTCCGGTGTACATCCTATTACTCCTGTCATGTTGTATGATGCCGTACTGGCCCAAAACTTTGCTGCCAAACTTTTAGACGAAGGCATTTATGTCATCGGGTTTTTCTTTCCGGTAGTGGCCAAGGGCAAAGCGCGGATTCGAGTACAGGTGTCAGCTGCTCATGAGCGTGAACATTTGGATAAATGTATTGCTGCGTTTACAAAGGTGGGAAAGGAGTTGGGTGTGATAAAATAATTTCGGCCCTGCTGCACTTACTTATCCAACAATTCTCTATTCACTAATCTCCTCTTTATTTTTCTTCTTACCTTTCCTGATTGGCAAATAGCGCTTCTCATAATAATCATCAAACTTGTCGGGGTTTTCGACATTGTTGCTGGCTATTATGAGGAAACTTTTGGTAAGTTGCAGGGTGAGCGCTTTGCGGTGTTCATGCCTGCCGGTGGCCGTCACATCTATCTTGCCATTCAAACCTTCTTTGGCGTGCCAGGCATTTACATAAGCCGTAATTAAGTTGTTCAACTCGGCCACTTCACCGGGATAGTCGGCCAACAGGTGCATGGTGGCTATGGCGCGGAAACGGATGAACAGATTTTCGGCATTGCCCAGCGGCACGTGATGATACTGCTTCATTCCCCGCGGAAAAAACTCTTTGTATTCAGCACTGCCGTTGCCAAATTTATATTTCGCCAAGCCCTGCAAACCGCGCAACTTAAGAATCACCGCATCAAACGAATTTTTTACCGTGATGGTCAGACCTTTACTGGTGGCGGCCTTCACTTTCTGGTCCACGATACTGCCATATAAGTTTTGGTAACAATTGGTAGTATCTACTAGCAAGGTATTATAGATACCGCCAGGATTGTTGTCAGCATGGGCTACGCGCAAAAGGAAACCTTCGGCAAAGGCACGCAAATTGGTATCAGATAAGTTCTTCTCCTTAAAAAGGTCGGTAACTAATCGAACAGGGTCTAGCATAGGCGTATTGTTTTAGCAGAAACAGAGTTTCCTTTTCTCGAAATCGCATATATGGACTGTTTTTTAATATTCCGAATATTCTGAACCAATAGATACATTTATCTTAAATTATTCCGAACACTAAGAAATATTAAAAACATGATTTATTATATTGGATTAACCATTTAGTCCGCAACGCAAATACAGTGCGTAGTGGCGAAGTAAGTTTGCTGAAAAATGGTTATGAAAAAGCAAATCAGTATTCAGTCGTTCTTTGAGAAATATCCGGATGATGAATCGTGTTATCGTTACCTGG
>CANJVG010000075.1 GCA_947478005.1 Bacteroidota bacterium | reverse complement strand
TTTAGATGAATTCTTCTATCGGTTTAATCGAAGAGGGAAAAACATCCGAAAGAACATTTTAGGTAACTTAATACACAGATTTGTTTCATCACCTCCTTTGACATACGTAGATATAGCGGGGCTTTGCGGCTTATCTGGTTAATCCAATTTTTAATAAAAATACTAAATCTTTGTTAGACCTTATAAAGCAGCTGAATTGAAATAAAATGTATCTGCTTATTTTTACTAAGTAGTTGTCATTAAACATTAAGTAGCTATTTTATTATACAAACGATTTGACTAAAAAAATGAAGTATTTAATTATTTATATAAAGCAGACGGCTTAAATTATGCTGAATATGATTGCAAATACAATTATTTCCAATCAACTACTTTGTTTTTTTGTTTATAAACTACATTTTTATAAAGCAATAATAGGATTAGGCGCTTAGTTCTTTAAGGGTTATGAAGAAAGGGACAGCCGCCATCAAGTTGGTGATTCAGGAATGAAAAATGGCTTTTCTATTTTGTCTTCTGTTGAAACGAAAGTGATACTCATTCATGTAAGCAGTTAGGTGTTAGTCAGAACAGTGATGGTGAACGCCTCTTAGCCAACTTTTCAGATTCATAATATGGAAGTGCATGAGCGGAAAGTTTCTCCCTTTGTTTGATTTTTCTTGCTCCAGGTTAGGGAAATGCTTTTCCAAAGGAGTATATCCTGTCCATTGATCGGTTTGCACTTTGGCATTGGTCGCTATATGTGTTTTCTTCAGCGGCAACAAATCGTTGGCGCCATAGCCATTTATTTTCCCTGCGTAAGCTCGGCCCATAGTTGTTTTTCCTTTCTTATCTTTTACTTTTTCTACCAGCACCAACAATTTGTGTTTTTTGCTAGCACTGCTTCTGCCTTGTTTCTTCTCTTCGGCACTTCGGGAAAGGGAAGCGAAGCGGAAAGCTATAGGGGGTATTAAAATCAAAAAGCCGGCTTACTGCCGGCTTTTTGATTTGGAGAGCTTAATCCTCCAGCTCAATATCAAACTGAACCAGGTCGATAAAATCCTTCACGCGCTCTTCAATGTCTTTGTGTGTAAGCGTGCGGATTCTTTCGGCACCAAATTTCTCTACACAAAACGAGGCCATGGCCGAACCATAAATGATAGCGCGCTTCATGTTGTCGAAACTAATGTCGCGGCTCTTATCCAAGTATCCGCAAAAACCTCCTGCAAAAGTATCACCGGCACCGGTCGGGTCAAACACATCTTCAAGCGGCAATGCCGGAGCAAAGAACACCTGGTTTTCGTGGAACAGCAAAGCCCCGTGCTCGCCTTTTTTAATGATAAGATACTTAGGCCCTTGCTTCAAAATCTTTCTGGCCGCCTTCACCAGCGAATACTCGCCCGACAGTTCACGCGCCTCGGCATCGTTAATCGCCAACACATCCACCTTCTGCATCACCTCTTTTAATTTATTGAGAAAAGCGGACGTCATCCAGTAGTTCATCGTATCCAACACCACCAACTTCGGCTTCTTCGGCATCTGCTCAATCACCTTCATTTGCAGGTTCGGGTCAATGTTTCCGAGCAAAAGAATATCGCTGTCTTTGTAAGAATCCGGAATAATCGGGTTGAATTCCATCAACACATTCAGGTCAGTCACCAGTGTATCTCTTGAATTCATATCCAGGTGGTATTTACCGCTCCAGAAAAAACTCTTCTTGCCGGCCTTTACCTCAATACCGCTCGTGTCCACCCCTCGTTTGTTCAGCGCAGCCAGTTCATCCATATCAAAATCATCGCCAATCACCGAAACAATATTCACCTTCTTGCTGAAGTACGAAGCGCTCCACGCAATATACGTAGCCGCACCGCCCACAATTTTATCGGTTTTACCAAAAGGAGTTTCAATAGCATCAAAGGCAACGGTTCCTACAGTGAGAAGAGACATGTGATTGAATAATTAATGATTAATGAATAGAACTTGCGGGCGCGAATATAACAGGGCGAAATAAAAAAGGCGATGAGCCTGAAGGTTTTTGAGGAACAACTATTTGGTCGTCCCCGGTTTAAAGAAGAAATCTTTGTAATTGCGCATCAGCTTTCCGAAAAGAAAATACTGAACCACCGCAAAGTCTTTGTCTTCATGCACAGCGGCATAGTAATGGTCCACATCGTATGACAACTCGCGGCCATTCACATCAAACTGTGTTTTGCTTCGCTTGTTTATGGGCATATAAAACAACTTCACCTCGTTCACCGAACTATCCTTTTCGGTAACGATAAAAATGCAAAACGGAGTAGTTTTCATAACCGAATCTCTACTCGGATATTCGTTCACAAAGGCTTCCAGATAAATAGAAGAATAGAAATTCAGATACTGGTAAATATACTTTTGCTCATAAGGCTCACTGATGCGGAACTCTTCATCAACCGGTGCCACCACCATAGAGTCATTCGCGAGTTTCGTCAGCGTGAAAGAATTCTTTTCGTCCTTAGGATACTCTACGCGCAAAGATCTAATTTCATTTGGCTTGTAGTTGAATACTACGCGGGTTCTCCATTGTTCTAAGTCTGTATTAAACCTGTGGGTAACATAACCCTTGAATCCCGGAATGTACGTCATGTGCGGACGGCTAACAGGGTGGCCATCTTCTTCCAAAAGCATGTAGGTATTTTGTCCATCTACTGTAGGTCCGCCAACCCAATAACTCTTCATCAATTTATTAGCCTGGTCAAAAATTTCCACGTGCACATGATGCGCCATCATTTCGCGAATCACATTGTCATGAGCGGCCACCGGCACCGGACAAAGCGAAGCAATTCGCGTTACTGCATCCAGCACACTTTCAACCATATCTTCACGGGCTGCATATTTGCCGTTGGCCATCCACAATCCGTTTGAGTTCGTCAGTTCAATCTTGTTGTTCTCCGTATCGGCAATTACAATCTTCGCAATTTCCTTAGCGTCCTTTACCGCGAAATCGCCTTCGCGTTTGTTCACCGTTTCTTTCGATGGATGTTGAATGAACCAAATAGCCGCAACTGCTAAGACAAGAATAACAAGAAGGTAGGGGAGATATTTTTTCATGTTGTAATAGAGCGCGAAGAAGCACAAATTTCAGGCGACAATTGTCACAGAATTGTCATTTTTTCAGGAGGCGTATTTCCTCTTTCTATAAAACCCAAAGGCCAAACCCATAAGAATAATTACACCAATGGGTAAAGCAATATTAATGAGTTGCCACTTCCATCTTTCCTCTTCTACCTTCACTGTATTAAACATCCGCAGCTTCACTTCCTTGTTTCGTGTTTGTAAAATGCCGCTGTCGTCAATTAAATACTCAATACAGTTCAGAATGAAATCCTTATTAGCAAATTGTTGCTTGGTGTAGATGTAATAACCAAGCGGATAAGCACTACTGTCATTCCGCACTTCGCTGCGAATGATGTCACCATCACCAATCACAATCATTTTACTCGCCTTGCTCTTTTCAGTGTATTTTAAATTCTGAACCGTATCACTGGCCGCCAAAAACTCGGGAGCTAAACGATTTTTATAAACGCTTTCAAACTCGCCTTCCAACAAAACAGCAATAGGCAATTTAGGTTGATTGTAATAAGCCGGATTTGGCTTGCTCTGCAAAATGCCGAAGTGAATTCGGGTAGGAGCCATTTGCGCTTTAGCATTATCCGTTGTGTGCAGCAAAATTGTTTTGCGCACTCCGGGGTTTTGTATCGTATCAATAGTGCTGGCAAAAAAAGAAGCAATAGGGTCGAGGTTCTTTCCGATAGGGTGAGAGTTCTCTGAAACCAACAAAGGGAAATAATACCAAGGGAACATTTCTGTTTGTGGAGCATTACCCATCTTCCCTACTACTAATGGAATAGGATTGTTGAGATTGATATCCTGCACCACATCACTGTTCACGCGCACCCCGTATTTAAACAGCATGTCATCTAAATTCAAATCATTACTCACCGCAAACTGACCGGTAGGATTGCCACGCAAACTATCCATAGAAGCATTGGTGCCATCCACTAGCCACAATACTTTGCCTCCGCGCATGATGTATTGGTCTATCTGATATTTCTCCTTTTCATCAAAAGCTATCCGCGGCTTTGCAATAATCAGCGCATCGTAATTGTTATTGATGTAGTAGCCATTCTGCAATGTAACGTCTGTCACTTCATACTGCAAATTCTTCAGCGTTGCCTGAATGTCTCCCAGTTCCACTGAACTTAACTCCCCATTACCCTTCAAAAAGGCAACCCTTGGCGCGCGATACTGAATCAGTTTTTTAATCGCATTGGCAAATTTATACTCCAGAGAAATCACGGAGTTATTCAAGATTTCCTGAGGAGAATAGCCAATTTGATTTTCCAACAACTGTACCGGCATTTCTCTGCCTGCATAAGTCACAAGCGCTCCGGGGAACACCAACTGCTGCTTGCTTTCCGTTTTGCTTTTGGTAGTCAAATTAGTTGGCGATAAGCCACGCTGCATCAAATCCGTCATTACGGTCTTACGCTCATCCAGATTTTCAATAGCCATCGGGTCAATAAATTCGAACTCGATGTTCTTGCCACCATAAGCCCGAAGCTCTCCCAATAAATTTTTGGTTGATTCTTTTAATCGGGTAAATCCGGCATTTAAATCTCCACCCAAATAAACCCGCACTGTCACAACATCTTTCAGATTCTTCACCATGTTTTTGGTGGGAGCAGAAATAGAGTAGCGCTTTTCAGCCGTTAAGTCAAATCGCAGGTAGAAATAACGACCAACCACATTCACTAGCAAAATAATCACCAGCATCAGCACCAGGCGGATGAGCGAATCTCTGCGATTCAACGAACTCTTTTTCAGCTTCTTTACCATCTTCTGCTTGCCAACGCGGTTCTGGTGAAAACAATAAACCCCGAAATAATACTGAGGAAATAAACCACATCACGTGTATCAATAACCCCTTTACCCATGGCATCATAGTGAGCGCTTAACCCAAGCGATTCTACTAGGTAGTCATTCTTTCCAATGAAAACTCCGAATTGAGAAAGATAACCGAAGGCCAGATAAATAAAGAAGCACAAAAACACGCCAACTATAAACGCGACAATTTGATTAGACGTAACCGAAGAGCAGAAAATACCAATAGAAACAAAAACCGCCCCCAGAAAAAACAAACCAAAATAGGAACCCATAATTCCACCTGTGTCAACATTGCCAACGGGCGATGCAAGAAGATAAACGGTAAAGAAGTAAATGAGTGTAGGCACCAGTGCTATAAACACAAGCAACAAGGCAGCAAAATATTTCCCCAGAATAATTTCCATTTCCGTAACCGGACGGGTGGAAAGAAGCTCAATGGTTCCCGTATTGATTTCCTCGGCAAATGAACGCATAGTAATGGCCGGAATCAGAAAGATAAAAATATACGGGGCTATGTTGAAGAATGAATCGAGGGTAGCGTAGCCGTAATCGAAAATATTAGTGTCAGGAAAGACCCAGATAAAAAGCCCAAGCACCAGTAGAAAAACGATGATGGCAATATAGCCAATCAACGAACTGAAAAACTGCTGAACTTCTTTTTTAAAAATGGCAAACATGAATGCGTCAAAAATAATTGAATAGGTGAGAGAGTGAATTTCTACTTCGTCAGTTGCTTAAACACATCTTCTAAACTCGACTCCTCTTTATACAAAGAAAGCAAGGTCAAATCTTTGGCCTTCGCGAAATTGAATATCTCCTCCCGCAAATCCTTCTGATTTTCGGAGACAATTTTCCATTTGCCGTCTTTCATCTTTTCAAATGATTTCACTCCGCGAATATTTCCGAGCAGCGAACGCTCAATGTTCTGTTTAAATTCTGCCGTAACGATGATTTCATTTCCAGTCAGGTTTTGCAGATTCTCTGTAGAATCATCGGCCACAACTTTTCCTTTGTTGATGATGATTACACGATCAGCTACCGCCTGCACTTCCTGCATGATGTGTGAGGAGAAAATTACTGTTTTGTTCTTGCCAAGCTGTTTTATCAAGGAACGAATTTCTACCAATTGATTCGGGTCAAGCCCGGAAGTAGGTTCATCTAAAATTAAAACCTCGGGGTCGTGCAACATGGCCTGAGCTAAACCAACCCGCTGCTTGTATCCTTTTGAAAGCTGGCCCACTTTTTTCTTCCGCTCCGCAATCAATCCTGTTACCTCCAACATTTCATCAATTCGCTTAGAGGTAATTTTACCAAGCTTATGCAGGCCCGCCATAAATTCTAAATACTCGCGCACATACATATCCATGTAAAGCGGATTGCTCTCCGGCAGATAGCCAATCTTTTTGGTAACCTCCAACGGCTCTGCAATTGTATCGTGTCCGCAAACCGTTGCGGTGCCCGATGATTGCGGAATAAAGCAGGTAAGAATCTTCATGGTAGTGCTTTTGCCGGCACCATTGGGTCCCAGGAAACCAAGCACTTCACCTTTATTTACTTCAAATGAGATTTCATCAACCGCCTTTTGGGTGCCGTAGATTTTAGAAAGGGAAGATACTTTTACGCTCATGCTTTATGCTTACGAGCCACGAAGAATGAAATACAGAACGAGGATTGCAAATCTGTTAAGCTTTATTTGAAAGAATATTTCCGCTGCTTTAAATTAAATTTCTTCTGCTCGGTCTTTGTAACGCAAATACATTTCAGTTTTAGCGGGGTGCCAAGCATGCGCACATTAGGTGGGATTTTCCCTGCATCACCGGTGATAGTTACGTGCAATCCTTCCTTCTTATATTCTTGGGGCAACTTGTGGGCAATATATCGTTGACTGGAATTGCTATCGGGAATAATCACTACCGTTTCCTCGTTTAAGAAATGGATGACTGCTTTCGCATTGGTAATGGTTCGGTCGTAACTATAATTCCAATCCTGTGCCTTTGCGCTAAGCGCAAAAACCAATACAACAAAAGAGGCAATTGATCTTTTCATAATTTACTTTGGTGGGAAATTTCAACCAGTCAGGAAAAGGCGGCAGACAGATTCTGTTTTTTATTTTCTTTTCAAAACCTTCTTTGCTGCAGCTACCACGTTAGGAGTATCTAAACCATACTTAGCCAGAAGTTGATCCGGAGTTCCGCTTTCTCCAAACGAATCGTTCACCGCCACATACTCCAATGGGGTTGGAAGTTCTTGAGAAAGCAATGAAGCGATAGACGAGCCCAAACCACCAATACGATTATGCTCTTCACAAACCACTGCACATTTTGTTTTAGAAACCGATTTCAAAATGGCCTCCGCATCTAAAGGCTTTATGGTATGAATGTTTATCAATTCAACAGAAAGGCCTTCGCTCTCTAATTGTTTGGCTGCTTCTAATGCTTTCCATACCAAATGACCCGTGGCAAAAATGGTTACGTCCTTACCTTCATTCATCACAATCGCTTTCCCGATTTTGAAACTTCCTTCAGGCATAAAGATAGGCCAGGCCGGTCTGCCAAAACGAAGATAAAGCGGACCAACATATTCAGCCGCTGCAATAGTTGCTTCTTTGGTTTGCGTATAGTCACAAGGATTTATAACCACCATTCCCGGCAACATCTGCATAAGTCCAATGTCTTCTAATATCTGGTGAGTAGCTCCGTCCTCGCCTAACGTAAGCCCCGCATGTGAGGCTGCAATCTTTACATTCTTACCGCTGTAAGCCACACTCTGGCGAATTTGGTCATACACTCTGCCTGTTGCAAAATTGGCGAAGGTGGTAGCAAAAGGAATCTTTCCGCCAATAGTCATACCTGCCGCTATGCCTATCATATTAGCTTCAGCTACTCCCGTTTGCACAAATCTCTCTGGAAATTCTTTGATGAAATCATCCAGCTTTAGCGAGCCAACCAAGTCAGCGCAAAGAGCCACCACATTAGAATTCTTTCTACCGGCCTCTAAAATGCCTACACCAAATCCCGAGCGGGTATCTTTCTTTCCTGTTGAAACGAAATCTGTTAAAGTCATCGTAGTTTTTATTTGTGTTGCCTCCATTTTCGGAGCATTTAATGTGGTGATTTAAAGCTTCAAACTTAAACTTCCGCCACTTGCAATTTCAAATTCTTTATCAACCGTGGTGTGGATAGTGCGCGCTGCTTTGGAACGATATACCAGATGATACTTGCCGGGCTGGAGAGCAATGGTTTCCTGCTTGTCTTTTAAGTGCAATTCGTAAATCTTCTTCATTTTACCTTCCTCTACCATAAATATTCCTCCAAAGGCTTCAAACGTTTTATTCATGGTAAGAATTCCGGGAGAAGGGATTTGCACTTCGGTTGTTTTGCTTTGCTCAATCTTTACTCCTTTAACGATGGTTCGGGGCAAGGTAATTACCTCTAAATCATAGGTGCCACACAAATACTTCTCTTTCGAGTTCATCGTTTGCACATTGAGGGTCTGTTCCTGATTGGGCAAATGCACTAAACATTTTACCCGCTCGATGGCCGCTGACTTAGAAATAGTTCCCTGCAAGGTAAAATGCAAATAACCCTGTGGTGCTTTTAGAGAAACAATGTTGTGAAAATTCCTTTTGAGCGAAATACTATCCAATACGATAGGTGGAATGATATGCACCTGCAATTTATAACGGAACAGAGGTGATACTACAATAGTATCAGGCAATCCTCTCGAATTCATGCTGTGATAGAAATTGTATTTCGGCAAGCCGGTTTCTAGGTCATAAAAAGTCATGTTCACATCGGTTTCAGTGGGTTTGCCGTTGATATCATTCAGGTTAACCTGCAAACTTGTTTTGGCAATAGATTCGCTGACCACGTTTTTGAGGGTTGCTGAAAATTCTTCGGCTGAAGAAGTGTTGTAGAGCTTGCCCATGCACTGCATTTCTTCATAGCTCTTTGCCTGCAAGCTCATGCCGATGATGAAGGGTCGAAGAATGATATTGTTTTTAGCAAGCAAGGCAGCTACCGAACATTGGTCGCGCTGGCAGGCATCTTCGCCATCGGTAATAATGATGAGAATATTTTTGGCTGCTACTCCGCCAAAATCGGCCACGCTTTTTTCAATTGAATAAACCAAGGGCGTAATTCCCTTAGGGCGAATTTCTTCGAGCTTGCGCTTTATGGCTTTTACATTGCCGGTGTCAATGCGGATTTCCAATCTCGAATCGTGGCAGTTCTTGTCGGGCTCGGGAAATAAATGACCGAAGACACGCATACCCATTTCGCAATTCGGAATGAGAGCAATGCTGTCCGCCATTTCCGACAAAGCCGTTCGGGCCACATCCCATTTGGTCCCTCCTTTCCATTCGTTCTTCATACTTAATGAAGCATCTATCAGAAAAAGAATTCGGGTACGTTCCTGGGAAAAAGAAACCAAAGACCAAAGACCAAAAATCAAAGTAACACTGAGTTTTCTCCCAGCATCTACTTTGAACTTCGCAATTTGAACTTTGAACTTATTTCTCATTGTTGTAAATTAATAACCGCTACCCTTCCTTCTTCTATGATAAAACGTTGCTGACGCGTGGAGGCGCTGTGGTAATTTGATTTGGATTTGTAAACGATGATATACTCGCCCGGTTGCAGTTTCCGATTGTCGGTTTTGGTATTCATCTCAAACCGGTCCACCTGTACCAGCATTTTATTCTTCTCCATAAAAATACCCGCCAGCAATTTTTCTTCTGCCATCAGCGAAAGGGTGCCATAATTAGGCAGAGCAATATTGTTTTCGGCAAAGGCTACGACCGTGGTATCGAAATAGGTTTCGGGATTGGTGAGAATTTCGAGCTTGTAATCCGCACCGATATAGGTGCCGGCTTCGTTCAAATCCTGGACATTCAGAATTGGTTTTTTCTCCTTTTTCATTCGTACCAAAACCTGTGCATTATTATTGGCTGGAGATGCGCCTATGCAGTTTACGTTCAGATTGCCCGAAGGCACATCGAGAGCGATGATATTGTGTTTGCCGGGCACCAACTCGATATTGTCTTTTCGTAGTGAAGGATAAGTGTGCAATTCTAAATCGTAAACACCAACGGGGTCGAGAAACAAGGTGTCAGGGTTTCCCTTCTCGTTCATGGTATGCACAAAGTTGTAAAGGATTTTACCGCTGGCATGGTCGTAGAGCGTGAAGGGAATATTAGTAACAGTAGGGTTCTGATTCGCATCCAAAAGATTAACCTGTGCGGTGGTAGTATTCAGCGTTTGCTTAATGATAACTCCCACCGTATTGTAAAGCGCGGGTTCGTCCTTGGTGTCGAGCACCTGGCCAATACATTTCAGGCGTTCCACAAAACTTTCACCTCCGTTCAGTCCAACAATAAACGGACGCAGCGAGATTCTTTTATCCAATAATTTTTGCGAAGCAGCGCAGGGGTTTCCATCGCAGTTTTCGTTGCCATCGGTAATGATGATGATGGAGTTCAAACTTTTTTCATCAGCCGGAAAATCGTTGGTGGCCTGTGCCAAGGAATAAGCAATAGGGGTCATTCCCTGTGGGGAAATCTTTTCGAGTGCTACTTTTATTTTCTCCGCATTGTTTTTGGCAAAGGAAATAAGGAGTTTGCTGTCTTTACAATTTCTATCGCTTTTTGGAAACTGATAGCCGAATGCCCTCACCCCAAATTCCACATTCGGGTTTTTCTTTTCTACCGAATCAATGATTTTATAAAGCAGTTCCTTGGCTGTTTCATATTTTGTTTTCTCCCCCCATTTTTCCTTCATGCTGCCCGACACATCGAGGACAAAAAGAATTCGGTTGATATTGGGTTTGTAGACTTGGGTGGGCTGAGCGAGTAACAGACCAGAGACACAAGACATTAGACACAAGACAACAGCGCGCAGAGTCCCGAGGCGGAGATCCTGCGGGGACATCAATTTAAAGTTGAATGCTGTCTTCATTATTTCCGAACGGAATGTAGCCGACTTTACGGCAAGTTCTAAAGCCGAATAAAACTTTTATAGTATTATCGTATAATGACTGTCCGAAAAAAATTAGGTATCGGTATTTGCATAGCGGCCCTTGCCTTGGTTAGTTCTGCCTTTCTGGCTAAGCCGTTTGATGGCGATAAGTTCAAAATTTATTTTGATGAAAAGCTGATAAAAAGCAAGGCCGAATATCTAAATGAACCGGTAGCTAATGTAGCCGCGCACAATCGCCCGAACATTATTGTGATACTGGCCGATGATTTGGGTGTTACCGACCTTTCGCTCTATGGCAATAAATTAGTTTCTACCCCAAACATTGACCGCATTGGAAAAAACGGGGTGATGTTTTCCGAAGCTTATATTTCTTCTCCGGTTTGTTCGCCTTCGCGCGCAGGCTTGATTACGGGTCGCTATCAGCAGCGGTTCGGGCACGAGCTTCAACCCTGCACGCGCTATCTGCGCAACATGTTTCAGTATTACGCCATCAAATTATTCCCGCGTTTCTTGCCCCTCCACCTTATAAAAATGCGCGAAGTCCCTTCGGAAGTAGAACGCATGAGGCAGGGTTTGCCGCCTTCTGAAATTACGGTGGCCGAAATGCTGAAGAAGTATAATTATACCACCGGCATCATTGGCAAATGGCATTTGGGCGCTGCTGATTTTGCGCTGCCTTGCGCGCGTGGTTTCGATTATCAATATGGTTTTTACGAAGCCTTTACGCTCTATGCCGACAAGAAGGACACCGCCATTATGGATATGCCGCTAAAGCGCGATTATATGGATGAGCACGAGTGGAGCACGGCCGAAGGGCGCAAGGGAAATTGTGCGCTGCTCACCAATTGCCAGCAGTGTGTGGAAACAAAAAAATATCTGACCGATAAGCTGACCGATGAGGCCATTGCTTTTATGGACAGAAGCCATGCGGCCAATCCTTTCTTTCTCTATTTGCCCTACAACGCGCCCCACGCTCCGTTGCAGGCGCCCAAAAAATATTATCGCCAGTTTGCCAACATTAAAGACCCCGTTAAACGCATTTATGCGGCTATGATAAAAGCCCTCGATGACCAGGTGGGGCGGGTGCTGGCGCATGTGGACAGTTTGGGCATAGCCGACAACACGATTATCTTTTTCCTGAGCGACAACGGTGGTGCGGTGTATAACGGCACGACCGAAAACACGCCTTACCGCGGAGGCAAACTCACCAATTTTGAAGGTGGGCTGAAAGTGCCGTTTATGATGCAATGGAAAAACCATTTGCAGCCCGGCACTGTTTACACCGAGCCGGTTATTTCGCTCGATATTTTTGCCACCATTGCGGCTGTGGCGGGCATCCCTTTGCCGAGCGACCGGAAATATGACGGAGTGAATCTGCTGCCTTTTGGCAACGGGCATAAAGAGCCTGCCCACACCGAACTTTGCTGGCGAAGCGATTTCAACAAAGCCATACGGAAAGGCGATTGGAAATTTATTGTGAATGAATACGACAACGTGAACCAGCTTTATAATCTGAAAGAAGACAGCACCGAGCAAAACAACCTGTATGCCCAAAAGCCGCTGGTGGTGAAAGACCTTTTGAAAGATTTAGATGGCTGGGAAACCGAAATGGTGAAACCCCTTTGGCCGCGCGTGGTCAATTATGAATATAGAGACGCTAAGGGGAAATACACTTTTGCGTTTTAGCTACTTACTCCACTAAAATTTCCCGCCTACCTGTGGGTTGTGATTAAATCCCATTCTGGCTGCCCGTTCTATCCTAAGCCATTCAAGTGCTGAAGTCGGGGAGTTTTATGTTACATGGGCAGTGGCGAATGTCAAATGTAAAGTGGGGACTGTTACATGTAAAGTGACGAGTGTTAAAGGCAAAGTGGCAACTGTTACATGGAAAGTGGCGAGTGTTACACGCAAAGTGGGGACTGTAAGATGCGAAATGACGAATGTCAAATGCAAAGTGGGAACTGTAAGATGCAAAGTAGCGAATGTTACATGCGAAGTAGCAACTGTAACATCGAAAGTTTCGAATGTTGACCGTTTTGGAGGAAGTTTTGACAGGTTTTTCTTGGGTTTAACCTATTGTAATTGAATGTGCATTATTAGGCTTCGGGGCTTAAAACCGTTGAAAATGATTGAAATTCGGATAAAAAAGGGTCAAATATTCCGAGTAAGCATGTTCGAGTAAGGAGTAAGCATCTAACCTTTCGGAGTAAGCGTATTCGGGTAAGGAGTAAGCATCTATATGCAATTGGCGGTAAATGGAAAAGGAAAATTACTTTTGAGAAGAATAGTTGTTGGTGACGCATATCGCAGAGATGAAGCTAAACGCCAACTAGGGGAAAAAAATACACTTACAAAATGGATAGCATTAAGCTAAACGACATACTAGGACTTGAAAATTTAGACAATGTTAAAATTCGATTTAACTTAATGTTTAGACAGAATTGGAATCCAATAGAAGTTTTCAAAAATGGTGATATATCTACAATGCTTGAAGGTCAATATTGGAATTACAACAAGAATAAATCTTACAAAGCAGGGCAAACAACTATTGGCCTTGTTAAAATAAAGCCAACTGAAGATCTTTGGTTACTATTTCACATCGGGAAAGTCACTAAGGACTTAAACAAATTGAATGGAGTTGGTTATGAATATGAAGATTTGCCGGAGTATGAAAAATATCTTGGCCGTCTGATTGTAAAATTTAAGAATAAGGCACAGACGATGATTCGTAACGCAGATTCAGTAATAAACGATTGTGATGTTTCACAAATTTTACCCGACACATTTGACAATGACATTTTCCCTGGTTATGACAAGGTAAATATTTCGTGGGACGAATTAAGTAGGGTAATCGAAAAAGGCAACTGGAAAACGGCACTTCAGAATCAAAAAGGAGTTTATTTAATGACTGACATTTCAAGCGGAAAGAAATATGTTGGTTGTGCATATGGTGAGAATATGATTTTAGGGCGTTGGAGAGCATACGTTAAAACCGGACACGGTGGTAACGTTGGATTAAAAGCATTGAAGTTTGACCACATCAAAAAGAATTTTAGATACTCAATACTTGACATTTACAAATCGACTACTGAGGACCAAACAATAATTGAGAGAGAAAATTGGTGGAAAGAAATCTTACAAAGCAGAAAGTTTGGCTACAATGAAAATTAATGGAAAGAACATGATAGACAGAACTCCAGCCGAAGGAGATGAAAAACCGAAACAACTCAGTTTTGATTTTGTGGAGAAAACGTGTGAAGAATTAAATCACCATCTTCAAACGAGTAAACTAAACCATAACATCGGGGAATGCGAGAAACCAAAATTTATAATTGAAAAAAGCGCGGTTAGCGTATTAGACCCTATCGAGAAAAGACTGTTGGATTTATCGTTAGGGCGTGTTGAGGCTGAAACGGAAGAGGAGAAAAGAATGGTAGCCCAAATGAAGGAGGCAGAAAAAAAAGGCTATATGGTTGTTATTCCAAGTATGTAAATTTTCTGTCCGGCAGGGTCTCCACCCCGGGACCCTGTGATTGATTAACCCTTAACGCTTTTATTGTCTTCTGCCCACTAAACCTACCACTCTCACACGCTCCTATTCATAACTGAACTTAGTTCGCTGTGGCTTTCGTCTTTCTTTGTTGCATGTCTCCGGTGATAATTCTGCTTATCGTCTTGTTTTATTTTGCCCTGCTGCTCGGCATTGCGTTCTATACCAGCCGCGGTGCCAACAACGAAACTTTTTTTATTGGTCAAAAGAAAAGCAACTGGCTGCTGGTGGCTTATGGCATGATTGGCACTTCGCTCAGCGGGGTCACGTTTATGAGTGTGCCGGGCGAGGTAAACGCCAAGGGCTTTGCCTATATGCAGGTGGTTATCGGCTATTTCATCGGCTATATGGTGGTGGCCTTTGTGCTGCTGCCGCTCTACTACCGGCTCAACCTCACTTCTATTTACAGCTATCTGCAAAACCGTTTCGGCAACACGAGTTACAAAACAGGCGCCTCGTTTTTTCTGCTGTCAAGAACCCTAGGCGCCAGCATCCGCATTTACCTTGTGCTGATAGTGTTGCAGCATTTTCTTTTAGACGGGCTGGGCATTCCCTTCGCGGTTTCGGTCTTTGTTATCTTGCTGATGATTTTGCTTTACACGTTCAATGGCGGTGTAAAAACAATTGTGTGGACCGACACCCTGCAAACCACCGGCATGATTCTGGCGCTTGTGATTACGATTGCACTCATCAACAGCGAATTGAATTTTTCTTTCAGCGCCTTGTTAAGCGCCATCAGCGCCAAAGGTTATACCACCATTTTCCAGACACAGGACTGGAAAGCGGGAAACTTCTTCCTTAAACAAATCCTCGGTGGCGCCTTCGTCACCATCACCATGACCGGTCTTGATCAGGAGATGATGCAGAAAAACATTTCGGTAAAGAACATTGGCGACTCGCAAAAGAACATGCTGTTCTTCTCGGTGATTCTGGTAGTAGTGAATATGCTTTTCCTAATCCTCGGTGCCGCGCTTTATATTTTTATGGAAGCAAAAGGCATTTCATTCCCTGCCAAAACAGATGAAACGTTTTCGATGGTGGCGCTCTCTTATCTGCCACCCGTGGCGGGCTTGGTTTTTATTCTCGGTTTAGTCAGCGCGCTTTTCCCGAGTGCCGATGGAGCATTGACCGCGCTTACTTCTTCTATCTGCATAGATATCTTGGGTATGAAAGACCGCAGCGATTGGACAGAAGAAAAGAAACTGAAAACACGCAGGATAGTTCACATCAGTGTGACGGTTTTGTTTCTGTTCCTCATTTTGATTTATCAGCAGGTAATTACCTCAAGCGTTATATCCACCATTCTGAAAGTGGCGGGTTATACTTATGGTCCATTGCTCGGACTCTTCGCCTTCGGCATTTTGACGAAGCGCAAACTGAAGGAGAACATCGTTCCGTTTATTTGTTTGCTGTCGCCCATCGTTTGCTGGGTGCTGGCCCAAAACAGTGTGGCCTGGTTTAATGGCTATCAATTCGGCTTTGAATTGTTAGCAGTAAACGGCTTACTTACTTTCATTGGTCTATTTATTATTTCATCAAAAGATTTAGAATTTTCAAACTAAAATCAGAAATTATGAAAAAGAAAAACTGGGCAGAACTAAAAGCAGATTCAAGCTGGAGAATGTTCAAGATTATGAGCGAGTTTGTAGATGGATTCGAAAAAATGGAACGTTTCGGTCCCTGCATTTCCATCTTCGGCAGCGCGCGCACCAAGCCGGAGAACAAATATTATGAGATGGCGGTGAAGACAGCCGAGCTATTGGCAAAAGAAGGCTTCGGAATAATTACCGGTGGCGGCCCCGGCATTATGGAAGCGGGTAATAAAGGCGCAAAGAAGGGAAAGGGAAGTTCGGTGGGCTTACACATTGAACTCGGCTTTGAGCAAGACTGGAACGAACATATTGATGCCGACAAACTTTTAATCTTCAAATACTTTTTTGCGCGCAAGGTTATGTTCATTCGCTATGCCCAGGCCTTTGTGTTTATGCCCGGTGGTTTCGGAACTATTGATGAAGTGTTTGAAACGCTTACCTTAATTCAAACAGGAAAAATTGACCGGGTGCCTTTGATATTTATGGGTAAAGATTACTGGGGCGGACTGATGGACTGGATTAAAAAAACAATGCTGGAGGAAGAGCATAATATCAACAAAGAAGACCTGAATTTATTCGAAATTACCGATGACCCAAAGCGGGTAGTGAAAGTGATTAACGAGTTCTACAAGAGAAAAGAACTGCGGCCGAATATGCGCCTCTAACCTTATTTGCATTTTACGATTATATTTGACCCGCTCTTTGATTCAATGCTTATCAAGAAAGACCGAGGGACAGGCCCGTTGACGTCTTGACAACCACTCCGACAAAATCGGAGCAGGTGCCAAATCCTGACAGATAAGAGAACCAAAATTCTCACTGCCAAATTCAACTCTTTCTTGAAATCAATTGTGTCAAAAACATTTTTGAACAAACCTTTTATGTTATGAATAATACCAAACCGAACCTCACTGAAGAAATTGGAAAAAGAATCCTGGTGCTCGATGGCGCTATGGGAACAATGATTCAGCGCTACACCTTAACCGAAGAAGATTTTCGTGGTGAGCGATTGAAAAACCACACGCATGATTTGCGTGGCAATAATGATTTGCTAAGTATTACTCAGCCGCAAATCATAAAGGAAATTCACGCGCAGTATTTAGAAGCGGGTGCCGACATCATCGAGACCAACACTTTTTCATCTACTACCATTGCCCAAGCCGATTATAAATTGGAGCACTTGGCTTATGAACTCAATTTTGAATCAGCCAAAATTGCAAAAGAAGTAGCTGAAGAATTCACCAAAAAGAATCCTTCTAAGCCGCGCTTTGTTGCCGGTGCATTTGGACCTACTAACAGAACGGCCAGTATTTCTCCCGATGTAAATAATCCGGGCTTCCGCGCAATCAGTTTCGATGAGTTAGTAAAAGCATATAGCGAACAAGCACATGGGTTGATTGATGGGGGATCCGATTGGTTATTGGTAGAAACTGTTTTTGATACATTGAATTGCAAAGCTGCGCTCTTCGCTATTATGAAAGTGCAGGAAGAAAAGGGAACCAGTCTTCCGGTTTCTGTTTCGGGAACTATAACTGATGCCAGCGGAAGAACTTTGAGCGGGCAAACTACAGAAGCGTTCTGGATTTCGATTAAGCACGCGAATCTTCTTTCCGTAGGATTGAACTGTGCACTCGGGGCAAAAGACATGCGACCATATCTCGAAACGCTTTCGAATGTAGCACATACCTGGGTAAGCGTTTATCCAAATGCCGGTTTACCGAATGCTTTTGGCGGTTATGATGAAACTGCTCAGATGATGGGAACTGATATTGAAGACTTCTGCAAAAGCGGCTTCGTAAATATTGTCGGAGGCTGTTGCGGAACAACACCTGACCACATTCGCGAGTTTGCTCGGGTGGCAGAAAAATATTCACCGCGGAAGAAACCGGTGAGGATTCCTTTTATGCAGTTAAGCGGGCTGGAGCCTGTTACCATGACTCCTGAAAGTAACTTCATGAACGTGGGTGAACGGACTAACGTTACCGGTTCAGCAAAATTCCTGAAGCTGATTAAGGAAGATAAATATGAAGATGCTTTGGCTGTTGCTCTCGACCAGGTGCAGGGAGGCGCGCAGGTGATTGATATAAACATGGACGAGGGAATGTTGGATGGCGAAGAGGCCATGAAGAAATTTCTGAACCTAACCGCCAGCGAACCTGATATTTCGAAAGTGCCGGTGATGATTGACAGTTCGAAGTTTCACATCATCGAGGCAGGCTTGAAATGTTTGCAAGGAAAAGGAATTGTGAATTCCATTTCGTTGAAAGGGGGCGAGGAAGAATTTATCAAACATGCCAAACTGATACATCATTACGGTGCGGCCATTATCGTCATGGCCTTTGATGAAAAAGGGCAAGCTGATTCTTATGAGCGCAGAATTGAAATCTGTGAACGCAGTTATAAGATTCTTACTGAACAACTTGGCTTCCCGGCTGAGGACATCATCTTCGACCCGAATATTTTCCCGGTTGCTACCGGTATGGATGAACACCGTCAGAACGCGGTGGACTTTTTCCGTGCCACTAAATGGATAAAGGAAAATCTCCCGCATGCGCACGTGAGCGGTGGGGTGAGTAACGTATCCTTCTCCTTCCGTGGTAACAATGCTGTCCGTGAAGCAATGCATTCCGCGTTCCTTTATCATGCCATTAAAAACGGAATGGATATGGGTATTGTAAATCCAACCATGCTCGAAGTGTATGATGACATTCCAAAAGATTTGTTGGAAAGGGTGGAAGATGTTTTGCTCGACAGACGAGAAGATGCTACAGAGCGACTGTTAGCCTTTGCTGAAACCGTAAAGAAGAAAGACAAAGCTGAAGTGGTAAACGAAGAATGGCGTAGCGGAACGGTTGAAGACAGATTAGCACACGCGTTGGT
>CANJVG010000074.1 GCA_947478005.1 Bacteroidota bacterium | reverse complement strand
CTCTGCCAGGTAACGATAACACGATTCATCATCCGGATATTTCTCAAAGAACGACTGAATACTGATTTGCTTTTTCATAACCATTTTTCAGCAAACTTACTTCGCCACTACGCACTGTATTTGCGTTGCGGACTAAATGGTTAATCCAATCTATAATTACAAATTGATTAGAAACAAATGTTTTTATACGATTTGTAATTACAGACTAATGCAAAACACTATTTTAATTGAAATAATGTGCAATGGTTGAGTTTTTTCGGGCAATAAAAAGGCGAGAAGGCTAGTCTTCTCGCCTTTTTATTGCCCGTCCTTGAGCTGAATGGCGTAAAAATACTTCAGAAAAACCTCGCGGCTTTGGTGATAGCAGATAGTAAAGCCCGTGGAGCCATCGGTAAAGCCGAGTTTAAAAATATAGTTGCGCAGAAACTTAAACGGTGCACTCAGTAGCATTTTTATAAGCAGGAAAAACAGGCTGTTGCTTTGTAGGTGCAAGGCGCTGATGCGCGCAAATTTTTCCCGCTGCGCTAAAAATGATTGATGGGTGGGGTAAGTGTTGTGCAGCAAGTCACCGGCCAGGTGTTTTAAGGCAGAGCCCTTTACCAATTCAAATTTATCGTGCGGGTTCGTGCCGGTCCATTCGCCTTTGGTTCGGTTCCACAAACGCAATTTAGTATCCGGATACCAGCCGCAGGTTTTAACCGGTTGGCCACAATAAAAATTTAATCGGTTCATGGTATAGCCGTCTGCCTCCCAATTTTTCTTTGCTTCTAAAATAGATTGGCGCAATTCATCACTCAGCATTTCATCGGCATCTATCGAAAGCACCCAATCGTGCCTGGCCTGCTCCTTCGCAAAATTCTTTTGCTCAATATGCCCATCAAATTTGTGTTGCATAAACCGCGCGCCCTTCGCTTTGGCAATGACCTCGGTTTTATCGGTAGAAAAAGAATCAACCACCACTACTTCATCCGCCACCTCGCGCACCGAATCAATGCAGCGCGCCAGATTTTCCTGCTCATTAAACGTGATAATAACTATCGAAAGAGCATTCATGCTTTCTGCGATTGATTTATGAACAGCAAAAGGAAAATCAGGTATAAACCCGTGCCCATTTGTTCTTCGAGCGTGGCCTCCGTAAAAAAGGACGAGAAGATGACAAGATACAACACCACCGCTAATGAATTTTCATAAAGACCGGCACTGAAAAAAGGAAAGAAGAAAGCAAAAAGAAAAAGCGAAAGCCCGATAATACCGGTAGTGGCCAACACCCAAATCAGTTGGTTGTGTGGCAGCTTATGGTCCGCCTGTTTCAATTGACGAAAATCACGGTTGTAGAAAACTTCCATTTCGTCTTTCAAATCACCGGCACCCACACCAATCAACCAGTTTTTCTTAGCCACATCAATGCCGCCCTGCATAGAAATCAAACGGATGCCATCGGAAAGATTATTGATTCGACCCTCCGCAAAAGCGTGTCGGTCATAATCCATGTACTGCCATTTGTTTTGCAAACTGGGAATAAATTGAAGCGCCAGATAAGGCATACAAAGTGTGGCCAATAGCAAAACCCCACCGAGCAGAAACTTTTTCCGCACGAAAATAAAGCGGAGCAAAAGGGAAAAGATTCCCAGATAAAGCGCCAGCAAACTACTGCGCACCGAAAGAATATGAATGGCTGCAAAACCAAAAACCAGATAAAGAAGTTGCGCCCATCGTTCTCCTTTGTGAAATAAAAACTGCTTCTTTTCAAACAGATGCCAGCAGCAGAAAAAAGAAAACGCCAGCATAAGCGTATATCGAATATGACTGTAAGGCATCGGTATTCCACTGCCACTGGTCATGGCATCGGTTATTTGTGAATAATGAAGGAAATAGTTTCCCAGGATTAGGAAGGTGCTTATCAAAAAAATAAGAATGAAGCCATAAAGGATGGAGACGAATTGCTTTTCCTCCAACCTTTTTAAACCCGCAAAGGCCAGGGGCAAAGCGATATAGGGAATTTTTATTCGCACCCAATTCAACCAGCTTGCTTTGTCCTCGCTGTAAATACCCGATATAAAAACCAACCAGAAGAAAAGAGAAATGACCCAAAGTTCTTTTCGTAGAAAGTAAGATTTAAGCGTTTGAATCGTGTCTGTAAATAGTAGCGCAGCTACCAGCAGGCTAATCATCCCAATGCTTGCCAAAGCACGCGAACACACAAAGCCTATAAACAAAACCAAACAACACAGCACAATCAGCCACTGAAATTTATCTTTGCTTAAAAATCGCGTAGAAGTAGTTGAGTTCACGAGGACTTTGAAAAAGGATTTTAATTTTAAAGGATAAACATAAACTCTTGTCGAAGAATAATTCCATTCCCGATTTCAAAACTTTAGCCCGCACTATTTCATTGGTTGAAAATGAGGCAGAAAATTTTGAACTCATTTTGCAACAAATAAAGCCAAGCAATATCCCCGTGATTGGCTTTACCGGCCCCCCGGGTGCAGGCAAAAGCACCTTGCTAAACGCGGTGATTGGACTTTTATTGGGCGAAGGAAAAAAGATAGGATTGATTCTCATTGACCCATCTTCTCCATTTAATCTGGGCGCACTGCTTGGCGACCGTTTGCGAATGAGCGCCCATTTTACCAACGAAAACTTATTTATCCGCTCTTTGGCTACCCGCGGTTCTTTGGGTGGATTGAGTGATAAAATAATTGAGGTAGTAGAGGTGATGCGCGCGTTTCCCTTCGATTATATTTTTGTCGAAACAGTAGGTGTTGGTCAAAGCGAAGTGGACATTGCAGGGTTAGCAGATACCACGGTGGTTGTTCTTGTACCCGAAGCGGGCGATGCCGTGCAAACCATGAAAGCCGGATTGATGGAAATTGCCGATGTGTTTGTCATCAACAAAGCAGATAGGGCAGATGCAGACACGTTGGTCAATTCGCTGGCTCATCAATTGCAAATAAATGGCAAGGAAAATATCCCGATTCTGAAAACCGTAGCCGTTGAATCGAAGGGGGTGACAGAATTATTGAAAGAAATCTCTTCACTACAGAAATCAAACTTTAACTCTAATCGAAAGAGTATTCTTCTTACAGAAAAAGCCATTCGAATTATTGCCAAATACCGAATGAAGGACTTCGACAGAGAAATACTAAAACAGGAATTGAGTAACGCAATGAACACCCCTGACTTTACCCTTTACGGTTTTGTGAGCCGGTTTTTGTAAACACACAAATGATTCATCAACTCAATATCGAAGACTTTCTGCTTCAATCGAAAGGACATTTAGTTCTCGATGTTCGCTCAGAGGGCGAGTATAACTATGGGCACATTCCTCATGCCATCAATCTGCCTTTGTTTAATAATGAAGAGCGAAAAGTTGTAGGCACGTCTTATAAAAAGGAAGGTAAAAACCCGGCTATCCTTCTTGGGCTTGATATTGTAGGAAAGAAAATGGGCGAGTTTGTTCGGTTTGCTCAGCCAAGGATTAGAGAGAATAAAGTTTTTGTCCACTGTTGGCGAGGAGGAATGCGAAGTGGCAGCATGGCCTGGTTGTTGAATCTTTTCGATTACGAGGTTTTTGTTTTAAAGGGTGGATACAAGTCCTACCGCCATCATGTGCGGAGTGTTATTGCCAAGAAGTTTAACTACATCGTTTTAGGAGGAAGAACAGGCAGTGGAAAAACGGAGGTTCTGCATGAACTTAAAAAATCGGGAGAGCAGGTGATTGATTTGGAAGGATTAGCACGACACAAAGGCTCTGCTTTCGGGACTCTTGGTCAGCAACAACAACCCTCTACCGAATATTTCGAAAACTTGTTGGCAGAGGAGTTGAAACAGTTTGACGAAAACAAAATTGTTTGGATAGAAGATGAAAGCAAAACCATCGGAAAGGTTTTCCTTGATTTAAATTTCTGGAATAATTTATATGCCGCCACTTTATTTGTGATGGATTTACCAATCGAGGAGCGTGTTAAAAAATTAGTGGCTGAGTATGGCTCTTTCTCCGAGGAAGAATTAAAAAGTTCTTTTGAAAAAATTGTTCGCAGGTTGGGTAGCGAACAATGTAAAAAGGCCATACAAGCGCTAGAAAAAGGAGAATTTGAGTTAGCGGCAACTATTGCGCTCACCTACTATGATAAAGCTTACGATAAGGGGATTGCAATGAAAAAAAATCAAAAAATCATACGCTTTCCGTTTGAAAAATATGCCCCTGCCGAAATTGCAGCAACATTCATTCGCGAAGTAATAGCGCTTCATTAAATGGATTGAAACAAATTCTTCTCAATTCAGTAAAAACAAGACATTGTTAAGCTGCCGATATAGTTTTTGCTTCTTGAACAAGGCAGATATGATATTTGTGAATCAATTCAATTCTTTTACTTTAGCCGCACTATAAATACCAACGTGAAATCAATCAGATTCTCATCCAAACCCGACAACATTACCATTGTAGAAAAATTCATTGATGACCTCAAGAACGAGGTAAACATTGGTGATGATATTTATGGCAATGTCTTAATCTCTCTTACAGAAGCCGCTAATAACGCTATGATTCACGGCAATAAATGCGATGAGAAGAAGGACGTTGAAATTTCTTATGGATTAGATGACCGTGGAAAGAACCTTACCTTTATTATTAAAGACCAGGGACCCGGATTCGATTATAACCATTTGCCGGATCCAACCGAACCCGAAAACTTAGAGAAAACTCACGGACGTGGAGTTTTCTTAATGATGCAGCTTGCCGACATGGTGGTTTTTTCTGACAAAGGAGCTACAGTAGAAATGCAATTCAGAATTTAACTTTGAATTATCCGACATAAAAAAATCCCGATTGAACTTCAATCGGGATTTTTTTATGTATAAACTATATGTATTTAAACTATTGTCCAGGTTTTATCGCCACTCAGAATTTTGTTCAAAGCTGTTTTTCCTCTCTTTGCTTTTGCAGCGTCAATCTGGGCAGCCATATCATCTTCAATGCAAGCGCGCTCTGAACGATAATAAACTCCGAATGGACGAGGGAAATGAGTTTCGAGATTATCAGCAAATCCTGCAAGAAGGAATGCTTTGGTTTTATCTGTTTCGTCATGAATCCACAAATCGTCCTTTGAGGCACCTGTGGTTAAATCAACAATAACAGGTTTAAAACCATCGAGTTTTATCCCCTTACTATCTCCGGCACCAAACACCAATGGTTTTCCTTGTTCGAGAAAAAGCGCTTCTTCCTTTTTCGTCTCTTTTTCTGTGAAAATAAAAAACGCAGCATCGTTGAACACCGGACAGTTCTGGTAAATTTCAATCAGAGCAGTCCCTTTATGGGCATTCGCGCGGGCAAGCATTGCCTGCATGTGTTTAGGGTCTCGATCAAGAGTGCGTGCAAAGAACCCCGCTTTAGCACCTAAGGCTAATTCTGCAGGATTGAATGGTTCATCAACTGAACCATAAGGCGTGCTTTTGGCCACAGTTCCCTTAGGGGAGGTTGGTGAGTATTGCCCTTTAGTTAATCCATAAATCTGGTTATTAAACAACATCAGTTTAATATTCGGATTTCTGCGCAGCATATGTATGAAGTGATTGCCCCCAATAGACAATAAATCACCATCACCACCCACTACCCAAACGGTTAAATCGGGATTAGCTGCTTTTACGCCCGAGGCAATGGCTGTGGCACGACCATGTATGCTGTGCATGCCATAAGTTGACATATAATAAGGAAAGCGTGATGAGCATCCAATGCCTGAAATAAAAACCACTTTTTCCTTCTCGGTAACAAAGTCAGGCAATACAGTCTGTACCTGCTTCAAAATTGAATAGTCTCCACAACCCGGGCACCACTTTACTTCCTGGTCAGAGGTAAAGTCTTTAGCTGTAAGTTTTACGGGGGCAGTCGGCTCTAATGTTGTTGTTTCCATGTTATATATTTGAATTGGAAATTATTTCGAGTTATAAACTTCTAAAACTTTTGTTTTAATCTCATCCGTATCAAACGGAAGCCCTTGCACTTTACTATAGCCAATTGCGGGTATTAAATACTTGGCACGAATCAATTGCAATAACTGGCCACAGTTCATTTCAGGAATCAAAATTTTATCAAACCCGTGTAGTAGCTCTCCCAAATTTTTTGGAAAAGGATTCATGTGACGAAGGTGTGCGTGTGATACATCAGCGTATCCTTCTGCATGTAATTCGTTCATTACAGTTTTAATTGCTCCATAAGTAGAACCCCATCCAAGCACTAAAACCTTTCCTTTTTCAGGGCCACTGTCGGTTTTTAGTAAGGGAATTCTGTCGGCAATTTTCGCAACCTTTTCAGCACGAAGTTTAATCATCAATTCGTGGTTGGCCGAATCGTAAGAAACGTTTCCTGTTTCGTTTTGTTTTTCCAAACCACCAATGCGATGCTCCAAACCTTTGGTGCCAGGTTTTACCCATGGCCGAACTCCACGGTTATCTCTTTTATAAGGAAGGAATTTTCCTCCTGGATTATTGTTTTCAGTAAGGAACATAGTGTTGATAGGCTTCAACATATCTTCTGTAGGAAATCTCCATGGTTCTGAACCGTTGGCGATATAGCCGTCACTTAGAAAAATTACGGGAACCATGTGCTCAATAGAAATTGTAACAGCTTCGTATACTGCATCAAAACAATCCGCTGGTGTAGAAGCAGCAATTATGGGCAATGGTGATTCTCCATGACGACCGTGCAAGGCAAATAGTAAATCGCTTTGCTCCGTTTTTGTCGGTAATCCGGTTGATGGACCTCCGCGTTGAACATCTATTATCAGCAATGGAATTTCAAGAATCATGGCTAAACTCATTGCTTCCGATTTCAAAGCGAGGCCAGGACCGGAGGTAGTCGTTACTCCTAATAAACCAGCATAAGAAGCTCCGATTGCCGTGCATATAGCAGCAATCTCATCTTCTGCCTGGAATGTTTTTACTCCGTTGGCTTTATATTTTGAAAGTTCATGAAGAATATCTGATGCGGGTGTAATAGGATACGAGCCAAGAAAAACCGGTAGCCCCGCCTTTTCGGCAGCAGCAATAATTCCGATAGCGGTTGACTGATTCCCAGCAATGTTGCGATATATACCAGCTGGTAGTTTTGCCGCAGCGGTTTTATACCGTATAGTGAAAATCTCCGTGTTATCACCGTAGTTCCATCCGCTTTTTAAAGCAGTTATGTTACCGCTAAGAATATCAGGCTTTTTGCCAAACTTCTCGTCCAAAAATTTCAACGTGAACTCCATGCTCTTATCGAACATCCAGAATAAAACACCGAGCACGAACATGTTTTTGCAACGCTCAATTTCTTTCATACCAAGTGCTGAGTCTTTCAACGCCTCTTTGGTATGTTTGGTTACATCAATCTTGTAAACCGTGTATTCATCAAGGGTATTATCTTCTAAAGGACTTACTGAACCTTCGGGATAACCCGCAAGTTTTAAGTTCTTCGAATCAAAACCTGCGATGTTCACAATTATAACTCCGCCTCTTTTCAAACGATGTAAATCGTTTTTCAAAGCGGCTGAATTCATTGCTACCAATACATCGTATTGGTCGCCCGGAGTAAAAATTTCTTTGCTGCCGAAGTGAACCTGAAAGCCGGAAACACCAGCAATGGTTCCCGCAGGAGCACGAATCTCTGCCGGGAATTCAGGAAAGGTAGATAAATCCTGTCCGAGTAAAGCTGCGGTATCGGTAAACTGCATACCAGTTAACTGCATACCATCTCCTGAGTCTCCCGAAAAGCGAATTACGATACTGTCAACTTCTCTTGTTTCGGTAGGGCGCGATGCTTTTGTTTCCAATGTTGATTCCATTATTGAAAATACTTTTTGTTTAAAATGAATGGCAAAGATACACTAGGCTAAGTGGAGTTTCGCTTTTTTAGCCAATAACGCTTCTTCTGTTTCCACATGAAGTTCGTCAGCTAAACAGCAATCAACCGGACACACAGAGGCACATTGTGGCTCGTCATGGAAGCCTTTGCATTCGGTGCATTTATCGGTAACTATGTAAAAGTAATCATCAGACACCGGTGGCTGCGAAGCGCTTCCATCAATTGTAGTTCCGTCCATTAAAGTATAAGAACCGGTTACTCCAGTTTTGTCAGCCATTTTCCAACTGTCGCCATTCGCATAAATTGCTCCGTTCGGACATTCCGGTTCGCATGCTCCGCAGTTAATACAAACATCTGTGATTTTAATTGCCATAAAAATTGTTTTTGTTTTTAGTTTTTGAAAACGGAATCGAAACAAAACATTTTGGCTGATTCTACAAATGAAATTTTTCGAAATCAAATTGTGCATAAGATTTCTTCGCTTAGAGTTGTTTATGCAAGTTTCATTTCTGATACTTGTTTGTTAAGAAGAAACGAATAGAATGGGCGCAGCATCACTTATACTTTTAATTATTTGCGGATTGGCATTTGCCGGTGGGGCGCTGTTGCTTTCAAATGCTATAACACCCGGCTCAAAAAATTCTCAGAAAGGCGAACCTTATGAATGCGGTGTAGAAACCAGGGGACAGAGCTGGATTCAATTTAATGTGGGATACTATCTCTTTGCGCTTATTTTTTTGATTTTTGATGTGGAGTTGGTGTTTCTCTATCCTTGGGCAGTGGTGGTGAAGAGTGTAGGGGTTGTGGCATTGGTGGAGATTGTGATTTTTCTTTTCATTCTGTTTCTTGGATTTCTTTATGCTCATAAAAAAGGTGCGTTGAAATGGCAGTAACCCCCAACCCCCTAAAGGGGGCTTAAACGCAAATACAAAAAGCAATGGAAGACAATAAAACTATAACTCAATTTCCTGGTTCGGTGCATCCTGCTCCGGGCGGAGGAATTTTGGTTTCGAAGTTTGATGATGTGCTGAATTGGGCACGTTCGAATTCTTTGTGGCCATTGGTTTTTGGAACTAGTTGTTGTGCGATTGAGATGATGAGTGCGGCTGGTGCAAAATATGACTGGAGCCGTTTTGGTTTTGAAGTGGCTCGGGCTACTCCGAGACAAGCTGATGTGATAATCATTGCCGGAACTATTGTAAATAAAATGGCGCCCGTTCTTAAAAGACTTTACGACCAAATGCCTGACCCTAAGTATGTGGTGGCAATGGGTGCATGTTCCATTTCGGGCGGACCGTTTTTCTATAACACTTATAGTGTAGTGAAGGGTGCCGACCATATTATTCCGGTGGATGTTTACATACCGGGCTGTCCTCCGCGTCCGGAGGCCCTGATACATGCCTTGTTGACTTTGCAGGAAAAAATAAAAGCAGGAGGGACGAGAGAGAAAATCTATTTAGAGGAAGTGAAAAAACCCTGATGACGAAAGAAGAACTCAAGGCGAAACTTACCGAGTTTAATCCAACTGCTGTTTTTGATGAAGCAGGCGAATGGCTGAATGTTTCTATTGAAGCGAGTGAATGGCTACCACTGGCGCAGCAACTGCGCAATAGCGCTGAACTTGATTTTGATTTTCTGTTTTCGGTAACCGGGGTGGATTGGAAAACACATTTAACGGTGGTGTATCATCTGCGCTCGATTAAGCACGGACATATAATAGTGGTAAAAGCAAAGTGCGACAGAGCGAAGCCGGAGATTGAAACGGTTTGCAATATCTGGAAGACAGCCGAACTGAACGAGCGCGAAGCATACGATTTGTTCGGTATTATATTTCTGAATCATCCTGATTTGAGAAGGTTGTTTTTGACGGATGATTGGGAGGGATGGCCGTTGAGGAAAGATTATGTTGACGAAATAAACATCATCAAATTATAACCCGCTAAGTGCAATACGAAGAAATAGCAACAACCGAAGAGGGTAATCTTGTTATCAATGTTGGTCCGCAGCATCCGGCTACGCACGGGGTGATGCATTTGGTGATTACGATGAACGGGGAGACGATTTTGAATGTGGAGCCGCACCTGGGTTACATACACCGGAGCATTGAGAAGATGTGTGAGAGTTTGAGTTACCGGCAGTTTATTTACAGCACGAGCCGGATGGATTATTTGAGTTCGCATATTAATAATCACGGTTGTGCGCTGGCGGTGGAGAAGGGTTTGCAGATTGAGGTGCCGGAGCGCGCGAAGGTGATTCGCATTTTGATGGACGAGCTGACGCGCATTGCTTCGCACGTGTTGTGGTGGGGCGCAATGGCGATGGATGTGGGCGCGCTGACTCCGTTTTTTCACGCGTTCCGTGAGCGTGAGTTGATTAACGACATTATGGAGGAGACCTGTGGCGCACGGCTGACGATGAATTACATGGTGCCGGGCGGGGTGATGACGGATTTGCATCCGAATTTTGTGAAGAAGGTGAAGGAGTTTGTGGCGTTTTTTAGAACGAAGATTGATGAGTATGATACGCTGGTAACTTACAATGTGATTTTCCAGGAGCGGATGAAAAATGTGGGAGTGATTTCTGCAGCTGATGCGGTTTCATTTGGCTGCACCGGTCCGGTGTTGCGTGCGTGCGGTGTGAAAAGCGACATTAGAAAGTTGGCACCGTATGATGGTTACGAGAAATTAAATTTTGAAGAGCCGCTTGAAACTGCGGGCGATAGTTATGCGCGCTACTTAGTACGCATGCGCGAATTGCGAGAGTCGCTTAGTATCATTGACCAGTTGATTGATAATATACCGGAGGGAGATTTTCAGGCGAAGACGAAGGCGGTGTTGAAATTGCCGAAGGGAGAATTTTATAGTCGAGTTGAAACTGCGCGTGGTGAGTTTGGTGTTTATATTATTAGTGAAGGCGGATTGACTCCTTATAGAATACATTTTCGCAGTCCGGGCTTTGCGAATCTTTCTTGCTTGAATCATATTGCAAAGGGACAGAAGATTGGAGATTTGGTAGCGATGATGGGGACGTTGGATTTGGTAATACCCGATATAGATAGATAAAACCCCTAACCCCTAAAGGGGGATAAAGGCAAAGACAAAAATTGAAATGATTTCTTTAGAACACATATCGCAATCTATTCACGAAGCACTTTCTGCTTCGCTGAACCCTACGTTGGTGTTGCTAATTGAAATGGCAATTGCAGGTATTCTTGTTATCAGTTTGTTTGCTGTGCTTGGTTTGGTGTTGGTGTTTATGGAGAGAAAAGTTTCGGCTTATATGCAGATACGCTTGGGGCCAAACAGAGTGGGCTATAAAGGCTTTGCGCAAACTGCAGCCGATACTTTGAAACTCCTTATTAAAGAAGGATTAACACCCGATGGTGCCGATAAGTTTTTGTTCAACCTCGCGCCATTGTTGGTTATAGTTGTTGCGATGCTGATTATGGCACCGATTGCTTTCACCAAAGGATTTCAGTTGTGGGATATTAATATAGGAGTGTTGTATGTAAGTGCGGTGAGTAGTGTAGGTGTGATTGGCATTTTGATGGCGGGCTGGGCGAGCAACAATAAATACTCTTTGCTTGGTGCTATGCGCAGCGGTGCGCAGATTGTGAGTTACGAATTGAGTGCCGGGCTTTCGGTGCTTACAATTGTAATTCTTGTTGGCAGTTTGAGTATTAACGACATCATTGCTTCACAACAAAACGGGTGGTGGATTTTTAAAGGACATATACCGGTGTTGATTTCATTTGTGATTTTTGTAATTGCAGTTACGGCAGAAACTAATCGCGCACCATTTGATTTGGCAGAGGCGGAGAGTGAACTTACTGCAGGTTTTCATACGGAGTATTCAGGTATGAGATTCGCGCTTTTCTTTTTGGCCGAGTATGTAAACATCTTTATTGTGTGCGCTATTGGTGCTACTTTATTCTTTGGTGGATGGATGCCGTTTCATATCGGAAGTTGGGAAGAGTTCAACCATGTAATGGATTTTATTCCAGGGATTGTGTGGTTCTTTGGTAAAATATTCTCTCTCATATTTTTAATCATGTGGTTTAGGTGGACGTTTCCGCGTTTGCGTGTTGACCAGTTATTGAATTTGGAATGGAAGTATTTGTTGCCGATTGCGATGTTCAATTTATTATTAACGACCGTAATGGCGATAACCGGATTTTATATCAAATAGGAATGTTTATAGTTGATTACATAAAGACGGTTTATTCAACCTGCAAGTCGCTGCTAAGTGGTATGCGCTTGACGGGATATTATTTCTTCCATCATAAGGAGATAATAACGGAACAATATCCGGATGTAAAGGCCGTAATGGCTGAACGATTTCGCGGAGAGGTGGTGATGACTCACGATGAAAAGAATGAGCACCGTTGCACCGGTTGCACGGCTTGCGAGTTGGCTTGTCCGAATGCGACCATCAAGATTGTAACTAAGCAGGAGTTGCAGCCTGATGGGAAAAAGAAAAAGGCGTTGGAGACGTTTGTTTACCATTTGGAACTTTGCACGATGTGCAACTTATGTATTGTGGCTTGTCCGACAGATGCGATTAAAATGGCTCAGACATTTGAGCATAGTGTATATGATAGAAGCCAGCTGACGAAGAAGCTAAACGCACCGGGAAGTAAACTGATGGAAGGAGTAGAATAACAACGAGGAATGGAAGTAAGCAACATCATATTTTATTTACTCTGCGCGATGATTCTCGGTTGTGGATTGATGGCGGTAACCACTCGTCAGATTTTCCGTGCGGCTATTTATCTGTTGTTCTGCATGATGGGTGTGGCGGGTTTATATTTCTGGATGCAGTATGAATTTATTGCTGCAGTGCAGATTGTAGTTTATGTGGGGGGTATTGTGGTGCTGATCATCTTCTCCATCTTCTTAACGCACCGCGTAGGAAATGATTTGGCAGAACCGGAATACAAGAGAACGTTGTTTGCGGGTCTCGCAAGTTTATTTGCCTTCCTTTTGTTCTGGAGTGTGATTAAGCGGAATGAATTCTTCGGAGAACAGCCCAGCGGTGAATTAAGTGTGAGAAGAATAGGTGAAGAAATGCTGAACTATAAGCAAGGAGGTTTTGTATTGCCGTTCGAAGTGGTTTCTATTTTATTACTGGCGGCAATGATTGGTTGTATTGTTATTGCTATGCGCGCACAAACGGAAAAGAATTAATGGAAGTAGGATTGACACAAATATTATTTCTAAGCACCGCGCTCTTCTTTATTGGCGTGTATGGTTTCCTTACGCGCAGAAATATGATTACCATGCTGATGGCAGTGGAACTCATGTTGAATGCGGTGAACATCAACTTTATTGCGTTCAATAAATATTTGTGGGGAGGAAAACTGGATGGTGTGTTCTTCACGATTTTCATTATTGCCATTGCTGCTGCCGAAGCCGCTGTGGCTATTGCTATTGTCATTAATATCTATCGCAATTTCGGAAGTATTGATGCGGAAGATGCCGATTCATTAAAGCTATAAATGAACATGTCTGCAATTAACATAGCTCTTATTCCGCTGCTGCCGCTGGCAAGTTTTCTGCTGCTCGGTTTGTTCGGCAAAAAGCATTTTAAAGAAAGCGGAGGAATTATCGGTACACTTTCTTTGTTAGGTTCTGCAGGGCTTTCGTTGTGGACGGCTTACCATTACTTTTTTGTTTCTGGGAAAGTTGATGGTGTTTATCAGAAACTGGAAGTGCTGAAAATTCAATGGCTCGAGTTTGCTCCCGGAGTGTCTATAGACATGGGTTTACTGCTTGACCCGATATCGGTAATGATGTTGGTAGTAGTGACGTTCATTTCACTGATGGTGCATGTTTACTCGCTGGGATATATGAAGGGCGAGGAGCGGTTCTCTATTTATTATTCTTTCCTGTCGCTGTTTACTTTTTCGATGTTGGGCTTGGTGTTGAGCAGTAACATCTTTCAGATTTACATGTTCTGGGAGTTGGTGGGGGTTTCATCGTTCCTGCTTATCGGATATTATTTTGAAAAGCCGAGTGCCGTGGCTGCTTCTAAAAAGGCATTCATCGTTACGCGCTTTGCAGATTTAGGATTTTTGATTGGCATTTTGATTCTCGCTTTTCATGCAGAGACGCTGGACTTCGGAACTTTGATTCACCGGTTGACGGATGCTTCTTCTCCGCAATTGCATTCGGCTATTGCTGGTGGATTGTTCGGCATTAGTGCGTTGACGTGGGGATTGTTGCTGGTATTTATCGGTGGTGCAGGAAAGAGTGCGATGATGCCTTTTCATATCTGGTTGCCCGATGCGATGGAAGGCCCAACACCGGTTTCGGCATTAATACATGCAGCAACAATGGTAGTAGCGGGCGTTTATTTAGTGGCGCGTTTGTTTCCGGTGTTTGCCATTTCTTGCCCCGGTGCTTTGGAAGTGGTGATGTATGTGGGTGCTGCTTCTGCTTTGTTCGCGGCTGTGATTGCCTGCACGCAAACGGATATTAAGCGTGTGCTGGCGTATAGCACCATGAGCCAGATTGGTTACATGATGTTTGCGCTCGGTGTTTCGGGTTACGGTGGCGAAAACGGTTTGGGCTTTACGGCTTCGATGTTTCATTTGTTTACGCATGCCATGTTTAAGGCGCTGTTGTTCCTCGGTGCGGGTGCGGTGATTCATTATGTGCATTCGAATGAGATGGGGGATATGGGCGGGCTGCGCAAGAAGATGCCGGTGACGCATCTTACATTTTTGATAGCCTGTCTGGCGATTGCCGGTGTGCCTCCGCTCAGCGGGTTCTTTAGTAAGGAAGAAATTCTGACAGCTGCTTTTCACTCCAACAAACTGGTTTACGGTGTTGCGCTGTTTACTGCAGGGGTGACGGCTTTTTATATGTTCCGGTTATACTTTTCTATTTTCTGGAAACGCGAATACAGTAACCACGGAGGACACGAAGAAGAGCACGGAGGTCACGGAGAGGCACCGTTTACGATGAAGTTGCCGCTGATGATTTTGGGTGTGCTGGCGATTGTAACGGGCTTTGTTCCGTTTGGGGAGTTTGTGAGCAGTGATGGTGAAGCGCTGCACAGCGAGTTTCATTTGACGATGGCGATTGCACCGGTGGTGTTTGGTTTGGTTGGGATTTTTGTGGCGCTGGTGATGTATAAAAACGAAAGCAATTTGCCTGCGCGGGTTTCAACGGCTATGCGCGGTCTGTATACGGGAGCACTGCACAAGTTTTATGTGGATGAGGTTTATCTGTTTGTGACGAAGAGGGTTGTTTTTAATTTGATTGGAAGACCTTCGGCATGGATTGATAAGAATGTGCTGAATGGTTTGGTGGATGCTGGTGGAATTTTTGCGCAGGATGGTAGTGAGGAGTTGAGTGTGTGGCAGAGCGGAAAGGTGCAGGGGTATGCTATTTGGTTTTTGGTTGGCGTTATTGGATTAGTCTTAGTTTTCGTGTTCTTTGTTTAAGGTGCGATGTCAATTGCGTTCCCGGGGATACCATTTTGCCAAGAGGTAATACGATTTGCGCGATTGGTAGTTTGATTTGTCCAATGCGTAATGTAGTTTGCGCAAGTGAGAGATTGATTTGGCCAATAGGTAATCAAATTTACGCAATAGTGTATGCGATTTGCTAAATAGGTGATACGGTTTGTTCAATAAGTAGTCCGATTTGCTCAATAAATAGTCTGGTTTGCGCAATAGTGAGATTTAATTTGTAGGTTTGTGAAATGGTTTATTTTATCATAAATCATTAAAAACCGAACAAAAAATGGAAAATACCGAAGTAAAAGTAAATGAAATAGCCAAGCAATTATTATTTGAATTGCATTTGACGGCTGCTGAAATGGGCCGGACAATTGGTTTGAGCAGTGATGCTTCTTATAAGCTGCTGAAGCGAAGTGACTGGAAAATAAGTGAGATGAAGGCGGTAGGAGATTATGTGGACACGAACTTCTTTGAATTGTTTGTGCCGAATAAAGCGAATGCGGCTGACGTAAGCGCGAAACTGAAAGCAAAGGAGGAGGAGTTAAATGCGATGAAGCAAAAGATGGAGTTGATGGAGCAGGAGAATAAATATTTGAAGGAGTTGGTGGAGATGGCGAAGATGAAGTTGAAGCATTGAGAGGATTGCGGAATTCGGATTTGGGATTGCGGATTGAAATACAAAAGGAAAGGTTGTTGGTGATGCATTGCAGAGCCGATGTTAAAACATCAACAAAAACAAAAAGATGCTAACGCAAAACGAAATATTAGATGTGCTGAAAAAGCAGAAACCGATGTTGCATGAAAAATTTCATGTGAAGGAGATTGGTTTGTTTGGCTCGTTTGCCAGAGGTGAGGCAACGGAACAAAGCGATATTGATTTTTTGGTGGTGATAGATGCTCCGTTAGAAATTTACCGAAAAAGCAAAGAGGCGCTGCACGATTATTTGAAAAAGACTTTTGGCAGGGAGGTGGATTTGGCAAACCCAAACTCGCTTAAGCCACATTATAAAGAGCGGATTTTAAAGCAAGCAGTATATGCTTAACGAGGACGACAGAACAAATGCAGAGGAGGTGCTTTATGCCATAGGGCATATTGAAAAGTATATGGAGGACATTGTGTTGCTGGAAGATTTTTTGGATAACACTTTAGTTTATGATGCGGTGATGATGAATTTTATTGTGATAGGTGAAGCGTGTAAACGATTAAGCAAAGAATTGAAAACAGCCAACCCTCAAATTGACTGGAAGGGAATAAACGGTTACCGCAATTTTATAGCGCATGAATATTTTGGAGTGGATGAAAAGATAGTGTGGGGTGCAATTAAAATTGAGTTGCCGAAACTGAAGGAGGAAATGAAGGTGATTTTGAAGTAACGAAAAGAGTTGTTGGTGACATATCGCAGAGCCGATACCAAAACACCAACAACTGCAAAAAAGATGAAAAAAATTCTGTTGATAATTCTGGTTTTGACCAGTCTTACTGGGTTTAATCAATTTGCGCCCACTTCCCAGAGTAATAATTCACTTAGCTTCCAAAACTTCTTAGCGGGGGTAGATGAATTTACTTTACCGCAGTTTTTGGTAGCAGACCAAACCAAATTTTATTCCCAGCAGGTTGCCGAAAGCGCAGCTTACCATTGGCTCCAAAATATAGGGTTTAAAAAAACCAACAAAGCAAACGCTTCTTTATGTTATACTGCAACAGTAAAACTTAGGGGAATTTTTTATTCGGATGGTTTGTGCCAGGATTTACAGTTGGTCTTTACAAGTTGTAATGGTGATAGTTGGGTTTTTAAGAACAATGAAAGAGTGGAGTTACCAGAATACGGTAATCTTGGGGACGACAAAGGAGTTTTTGAAAGGCTTTTTAGCGGAATGTATGGATATACGAAACCTACTTTCAACTCATACTATTCATATACATTAAAAGGAAGCGAAAAAACAAATTACACCGAACAGACACTGAAAAATTATTATTCTTCCAATAAGATTGATGCCATTGAAGGTATTTATGAATTATCCTTTGCGAACAAGGAATCACCAAAATACAGACTCGGTTTGATTAAAAACGGGGATGATTACAATTTAGTCTATTTGTCGGGGGCTGAAAATTATGTTGACTGGAAGGAGGGCGATATGAAGGCAAAATTAACTCCCACATCTACCAGTGGTTTATATAAAACCAAATGGTCTATGGGCGACAAGACTGACAAGGATGCTTTTGCCGGATTCGATGGAACTACAATGAAAATTATTATGGGAGACCGGGACCCAGATCTTTATATAAAAATGTATCCAAGTTCTACTGATAAAATACATTCAAATTCTGGCGTAACAGCGTCAGGGACAGGTTTTGCTGTAAATTCCATGGGGTACATTATTACAAACTATCATGTTATTGAAGATGCAACAGAGATAAATATAAGAGGTATAAAGGGAGATTTTAATAAGTTATTTACTGCTAAGGTTGTTGTTTCAGATAAATCAAACGATTTAGCATTATTAAAAATAAGTGATGTAGATTTTAAGGGATTGGGAGGCATACCTTATGCCATATCATTTAAAAATGCTGGTGTTGGGAATGATGTTTATGCTTTAGGATATCCACTCAGAGCCTCGATGGGAGATGAGGTAAAATTAACTAACGGTATTATTAGTGCAAACAGCGGCTTTGAAGGCAGTTTAAATCAGTATCAAATTTCCGTGCCAGTACAACCAGGAAACAGTGGAGGTCCTTTGATTAATTTAGCTGGAAATATTGTTGGAGTTGTAAATGCAAAACACCTGGGAACGGAAAATGTATCTTATGCTATTAAGGGTTCATTTCTATCCAATCTGATTGAAAGTTCAGGTGAGACAATTTCCTTGCCAGCATCAAATCTGTTGACTGGAAAAACACTAAGTCAGCAAGTGCAGTTAGTCAAGAAATTTGTTTATATCATAGAAGTGCAATAAAAAAATTGTTGAAGAAAAATATAAAACAGGAGAATCAAAATATTACCTATGGCTATACTCAAAGACTCTTACAAAAACATTGAAGTAGTTATAACCATTGGGCAATCCTTTAAATATACGCCCGACAAAGAGGAACGCGTAAATTTAAGTATAGAGATATATTACACAGGGGAAAGCCCAATTGATACAGGGTTGATTATTAAGAATGAGCTTGACATTATTGGTTCGCCTAAATTCTCTGAATTTACAAAAGAGAATACATTAAAGCTAACAGTTCAGCAAATGTTCCATAATTCTAAAAAACAAGTAAAGGAGTGGATCGATTCCTATTCCAGAAGAGAAGAGTTCAAAGAAGTTGTATTGGAATATTTTATTTCAAAGCATAATCTTATTACTCAAGAATAGTCGATTTGGTATTTTGTATTCGGCTGTTCGGGGTAGCGATTGTAGTGGAAATCCTTTTTTCTTTTTTGATTGCTTCTACTTCGCTCAGCATGACATCAAAAAAGAAAAAAGATTGGAACGGAAAGCGCGGTGATGAAATTTTTTCGATTAAAAAATAAACAGAGTAAAAAATTCAGCAACCCCCATCATCAAAAAATAAATTGAAATGAATTTATCTCTCTTAATTCTTCTTCCGGTTCTTACCTCGCTGGTGGTGCTTATGTGCAAGGATGCAAGGCAGGTGCGGGTGGTGGCGCTGATTGGTTCGTTATTGCAATTGGCTTTGGTAGGATGGCTTCTGTTTGCCTATACCAACTTTAATCAAAAAGCAATGTTGGGGTACGAAAATTTTTCTTTTGTGCAGAAAGTTTCTTGGTTCCCCGCATTCAATATTCAATACATCGTTGGGGTGGACGGCATTTCGGTGGCGATGATTATGATGACGGCACTGGTGGTGGTGGCGGGTGTGCTGGTGAGCTGGAAGGTGGAGAAGCTGACGAAGGAGTTTTTCTTTTTGCTGTTGTTTTTGAGCGCGGGGGCTTACGGGTTTTTTGTGTCGCT
>CANJVG010000073.1 GCA_947478005.1 Bacteroidota bacterium | reverse complement strand
TGATTCCCGGCATGTTTATGAATGCTGACATTGCGATAAAAAGCACAGATGCATTAGTCGTGCCTGAAAGTGCCATTATAACGTTCACAGGCAAGCAGTATGTTTTTGAAGCCAAAAGCAGTACCCAATTTGATATGACTGAAGTAGAAACCGGAATTTCGGAAGGAGGTTTTACGCAGATTAGTTCAGCAGTCGTAAATCTTGCCGACAAAAATCTAATTACTAAAAATGCCTATTCGGTATTTATGAAAATGCAAAATAAGGCGGAGTAATAATAGCCAGCTAAGAAGGCAATACAGGCATATTTACCGAAAGAACTTCCTAATGAGCATATCCTCTCCATCAGAAATACGAAGGAGATAAAGACCTGTTGGAAGGTTGGCGGTGCTCATTTCGCAGTTAGTTGCGCAGGATGTTTCAGCGACTTTAAGGCCTGTAGCATCCATCAACTCTATCCGCAACTGTGCGGTGGTAGAAGTAGTTATTTTAAACTGATCTGCCATAGTTGTCAACAAAATAGTATGCTGCAAATGGGTTACTATTGTAGGAACGCTGCCTATTGTAAATGTCAACGTAGCCATAAACTCACAACCTAGGTGGTTGAACACCTTTAGCGTGACCGTGTAAGTCCCATCCTGCAAGTATTGATGAAACACATTGGCCGAGTTGACTGCAGCGCTGTCACCATCGCCAAAATTCCAGTAATAAGAAGTAGTGTTAGTGGTGGGAGAATAGAAGAATGCATTGTGATTGGTAAGCTGATAAGTAATAGCAGCCAACGGGCATGAATCAATAGTAAACGAAGTCGAAAAAGTAGCGTTGCAATAACCGTTGTCTGCCAACAAATGAACAGTGTAAGTTCCTCCGCTTCCATAATCCTTCATAGGGCTAAAAGTCGAAGATGAGTCACCATCGCCAAAACTCCATAGGTAATTTACATTGGAGCTAGATGTGTTGATGAAGCTTACCTGCAATTCATTCGTAGCATAAGTGAAAGACGAATGTGGTTGTGCTACAATGTATGTGTCAAATGTTTTGGTATCTCCTTCAGCTATTATATAGTTCAGTTCCTTCACACTCACTGCTACATGTCCGGTGTCATTCCATTGCACAGCAATTGAATTCCCCGTGGTAGAAATAATGCTGCCATTACCGGTCAGATTCCAACAGTATTTACTGCCCACAGTATTTAGAACTGAATAATGAGCCACAGAACCAAGGCAAAGCATAGTATCTCCACTAATGGCAGAAGTAGTTGGTTTCAATAATTGAAAAAGAAAAGGGCGCGTATAGTTATAAATAGTATCGTTCAGTTTCGGAGCCAGCAATTCGGGCTCGTGCCCAAAACCTACCAATGGATGCAACACATTCAATATTCCGAGATTCGTGAGCCGCTCGTGAATCGGTACACTACCATATACAGGAGGAAACACAGGCAATGAAAATGGATAACCATAAATGTACGGAACCAGAGCATCCTGATCTCCATGAAAAGAAATAACTGCGATATTTTCTCCCGGCTGAATAAATGATGTATCCATCACAGCACCCCATTGATTGACAATTGCTTTTATGTGCGGAATATGATAGCCCAGATAATTATTTCCCGAACAATCGTAGCAGCCTAGATCAGTTGGCTCGAGTAAACTTCCAAAAGAAGAAGCTGGGCGATTAGCATTGGTGGTGAAAGAATTGGCAAAAGCACAGAAACATCCGGCACTAGTGCCGGTTAATATCAGTATAGATGTATCAATCCTTAGCTGTCCGGCTCGGGAACAAAGATAACGAATGGCTGAGCGCTCATCCTGAACCCCTCGGTAATACGCGCGAATAGTGCTGTTGGTATCGAGCGGATTCAACCCAATACGGTAATCAATACTCGCCACCGCATAACCGCACTTAGCAAAATAGTTGCAGAAACCCGGAATATCGGGTTCGCTTCTCCAGCCAATAGTAAAGCCACCGCCAAATTGAAATACAATTAACGGACGCTTTGTAAGTGTGTCACCGGTGGGCTCATAAAAGTCCAAATATAAATTTTGCGGTTGTGCCAAAACACCGTAAGGCGTAGCCACTCCAAACTGAGAAGTTGTGACTGTTACACTATGAAATATAGTATCCTGATAGCGCAACGAACTACAGGTTTGCGAAAAGGAGAGAATCGAGACCAAAATAGAAAATACTAATAGTAAAATCCGCTTCATAAAATGAAAGTAATAAAGTTTGCGTTTTTTAAATCAATTAAAAGTCATAAAAGTAAATTTTATCTGAGTGTGTCGAATAGAGAAGCCGATTAACTTTAATGTAATAGTTCTAAGCCACGTAGTGATATTAAATTTAAGGCAATTAAGTAGAAGTGGCGAATAAAGTCGCCCTGAATAAGACTTTAACTTTAAAACGGCACTTTAGGTATGGTGAAGTGGAATACACTACCCTTTCCTTTTTCGGAGATAGCCCAAATTTTACCTTCGTGCTTATCTATTACTTTTTGGCAAATACCCAAACCAATTCCGGTACCTTGAAATTCTTGTTCTGTAGGAAGACGTTTAAAAATCTTGAAAATAGAATCAGCATCTTCTTGGTTGAAACCAATACCGTTATCAGTTGAAACAAACTCCCAGTCGTTCGGGTGTTCAATATAGCTGATGTCAATGGTGCGTTTTTCGTTTACGTTATACTTAATACCATTCTCTATCAGATTCTGGAATATCTCGCTTATCATGGTTTCGTTGCAGGTAATGCTCGGCATATTTTCAGGAATAGTGACAGTGGCATTATTCTTTTCGATATGTTCTTTCAGCACCCCGCAAACCTTGTCGAGCATTTTATTGATAGAAACATTTTCTGCCATAGCCACATCTTGTTCTAACCGTGCATATTCTAAGATGTCGCGAATCAAGTCGCTCATTTTATTTGCGCCTTCTATCGAGAAATCAATGAACTGCATAGCCTCGTCCGTTAATGCACCACCGAATTTCTTCTTCAACAAATTGAGATAAGAAACAATTGTTCGGGTAGGTTGTTTCAAATCGTGGCTCACCACATAGGCAAACTCTTCGAGTTCTTTGTTCGAAAGTTCCAGTTTTCTGGCTTTGCTCACCAATTCTTTCTCCGCCAATTTCAAATCGGTGATATCACGAAGCATCACCAGATATTCGTTGGCCTTGAAAGGAGCTATGATTACTTTAAAATAATGGCCATTTTGCACAGTAGTATCCAGAAACTCAAACGAATGAGACACATCATCATCCATTACTTTTTCTAAAGTATCGGAGAAAAGCTGAGCAGTTTCCACAGGCAAAACCTCCTGAAAAGTCTTACCCATCAAATCATGGTCGGGTATATAGGGTTCGAGAGAAGTAAAGTTATTGCTACCCGAAAATTCTGATTTTTTATTGACAATGTACAACCAATCGGGCAAGGCGCGAAGGATAAACTCGTTGGTCAATTGGGCTTCGCGCAAGCGCATTTCGGTACGCAAACGGGAGAAGGCGCTGGCTATCATGTTACCTACTAACCCAAAGAAACTCGACTGAATTTGTTTAACCGATTCATCAAATATAAATACCACAAATCCATTTACCAGGTTGCCGCTCTGCAATGGAATGATGTAGAACAATTTGCCAGCAATTTTTTCGGTGGTAGAAACTTGAATATCCATCAACTCTTTAATCGCAATGAAATGACCGTGAGAGGACTTAGCACCACGCATAGACCGCAGAAATACCAACAACGCCTGATTGATTTTTACCACCAGATTGAAATGTGAATTTAGTTTGTCCTCCGGATTGCTAAACCACTGATTGGTGGAACGGAACTCATCTTCCAGTTTGCCGTGCATGCGATAAACTAATACGCCTTCTGCATTCAACATCTTTCCAAACTCGCCAAGGGCCAAATCAATATTCTGTTGAATTTCGGTACGATCTACATTGATGAATTGATTAGAGTGCTTTATCAACATTTCCTCTACCTTCATCTGCTGTTGAATCTCAGCTTCTAATTTTTTGCGGGCTTCAATATCGCGAGTTTCTGCAAACACTAATTCGTTAGGCGAGTTAGGGTCAGGTCGAAACAGACTGAAGATACTTTCCACCCAAAGGTAGTTCTCGTTCTTCATTAAAATTCGATACTCCACACTCTTTCTTCGCTCGGTATGTTCTTTTAAACTCTGGATGGTGTTTATCACAGTTTCTTTGTCCTCTTCAGCTATGAGGCTTAAGAAGTTTTTTCCGCTTAATTCGGCAAACTTAAAGCCCGAAATATCTTCCACAGCCGGATTCATGTAGACGAAATCTAACTTCAGGTCTATCACACTCTGTATATCGCGTGCGTTTTCACTGAGAGTTTTAAACTGCAAACTGCTGCCACCGGTTACCTGGGTTAATCGCAATCGTTGTGTGGCTATTAGAAAGTTGCCTATCAATACCAACGAGAACATCAATTGTTGCAACGGGTCGAGCAACATAGGTTTATTGTCAATGAACAAGAGTACAATACCTACGTAGAATGAAATTTCGATTGCAGTGTAGAGAATCAATTGTTTACGATTGTCCACCATTTGGCTGGTAACAATAAACACAGCATAGCTAAACATTAGATAGAAAGCCTGCTCAGCTGCTGGTGCTGACGTTTTTGTTCCATACACATAAATGATGTGTGCGTTGATGATAACCACCACTGCTTTGAAAAAGTCGGGTGTAAAGCGTTTATACCTAGTGGCTGAAATCACAATAACCAGTATCGCCAGAATAATTGCACTTATCCAAATGGCAGGAGGGTCGTGTTCTTTTGTATCTGTAAATCCATATTCAATCACATTTCCCGCTACATACATGGTGATAGCTAAGCCGGAAATCATCCGTTCTTTCCAGTAAGTTTCTCCACCTAAAAAAGAAAGTAAACGTTTTAGCAAGAAAAGATTTTTATCTGATTATAACTTCCATGCTCAAAGGTAGAAAAAGAATTACGCTCACAGCAATAGCATAGATACTTTTTGCACGTGCAGTTATCATACGTTCAAAAATGAAAACACTTTGCTGTTGTACCATAGGTTCTATTGATAAAATCATCCCGCGACTTGCACGTAAATATGAAGAATACAAACTGTGGGCTGTGCTGCTATACGTAGAAAATTATAAAATCGATGACTGTCCACTCATTATTTCACAATATACAAGGAAATGTTTGTAAGACACAAATTTTTCGATAACATAAATCTAATTTTATACCCGTGATTTGCATCACTAAAAACAAATAACCTATGAAAAAGGAATTCGCAGAAATTATCAACAAGATTGCCTCTCAGGGACGTGAACTAGGTTTTCTCCACCTCGTAAACGAATTAGATGGTTTCGATGGAAAGCATCTTCGCGTTAAAGGTAAAGACCTTATTTATTTCAGCTCATGCAGTTACATGGGTTTGGAAACAAACGAGAAAATGAAGGAAGCTTCTATTGAAGCAGTAAAGAAGTACGGAACACAGTTCTCTACTTCGCGCACTTCAGTTTCTATTAAACTGTATGAGGAATTGGAAGACTTGCTTTCGCAGATTATAGGCAAGCCTGTTTATTTGGCACCAACCACTTCGCTGGGGCATATCAGCACCATCCCAACTATCATGGATGAGAACGATGCCATAATTATGGATCAACAAGTACATAATAGTGTAAAGAATGCTGTGCAGATGGTGAAACCGGAAGGGGTTTACACAGAAATCATTAAGCACAATAACATGGAGCATTTGGAGACACGTATCCAGATTCTTCGTCAGAACCACAAACGCGTATGGTATATGTGTGATAGTATCTACTCTATCTATGGCGATACGGCTCCATTTGGAGTGTTGAACGATATGTTGAACAAATACGAAGAGTTTCATTTGTACGTAGATGATGCACACGGCATGAGCTGGACGGGTAAACACGGAAGAGGATATGCATTGAGCCAAATGCCTTTCCATCCGCGCATGATTTTGACTTCTTCGTTGGCAAAAGGATTTGGTAGCAACGGTGGTGTATTAGCTTTCTATAATGAAGAGCAGAAGAGATTGATCCAGCATTGTGGCAGTTCAAGTATTTTCTCGGGACCAATTCAACCTGCTGTGTTAGCGGCCAGTATTGCTTCTGCCAAAATTCACCTGAGCGATGAAATCCAAACCTTGCAAGATGATCTGTATGAGCGTATGTTTTTCTTTACCCAAACCGCTAGCAAATACAATCTCCCTATCATTAATGATGAATTGACTCCTATCTTCTATATAGGAACGGGTAAGCAGGAGGTAGGTTACAAAACCTGTAAGTTTTTACAGGATGAAGGATTCTTCAGCAATCATATGATGTTCCCTACGGTACCTATGAAAAATTCAGGGATGAGGATTACTTTAACCCGCCACCATTCTCTAGAGGATATCAATAATCTTTTGGAAAGAATTTCTTATGCCATACCTAGATTTATGAAAGAGGAAAACTACTCGATGGAAGAACTTTATACAGACTTTGGAATGAAGCAACGTACCAAGGAAGTAGAAGTAGAGCCAATCAGAAGATTGAAAGTAGCTTAGTTGTACTCACCCGTTAATAAAAAACCTTCCGCTGCAAAGTGGAAGGTTTTTTTATTGCTCATAATTGAAGTGAATTACATGCTTTTTTAACGACTATTTGCACTGGTCGCTTGGACCTTTTATTCCCTTTAAAATAATGAATCCATAAATAGAAGAACCTGTTGTTGTTATCGGCTATGTGGTTGCCCTTTGTAATTTTTATTTTTTCTAAATTCTATTGCTTTTTTTTGACCTGAGCCAGCCTTCACTTTTTGCAAATCAATTTTGAAAAATAATATTCCCCTAAACTGACAAAAATCAGTTCCGCCCCTTTTATTTGTCATAACACCAAACATAGCCATACCGCACATTTGCAGCGTTAAAAGAAAGCAAATGGAAGTTATGTTTATCCTTATCGGTATTAGTCTGGTTTTTGCGTTGGGATTCCTTGCCGCATTTATCTACAGCGTAATTGGAGGACAATACGATGATGATTACACGCCATCTGTTCGCATACTTTTTGACAATCCAGTAAAATCATCTTCTCACCAAAACAACGACAAATGCAAGTAGAAAAGTTTAGTTACGACAACACCAGCGTCCGAAATTTCGGATATGCCGCTTTCCTGTGGGGCGCGGTGGGTATGTTGGTAGGGCTTATTGTAGCACTACAGTTTTTTATCCCACAACTTAATTTTATAGAGTATGCCACCTTTGGCCGTCTTCGACCGTTGCACACCAATGCCGTCATTTTCGCATTTGTGGGGAATGGGATTTTTATGGGAGTTTACTATTCACTTCAGCGGTTGTGCAAGGCACGCATGTGGAACGATACACTGAGCAAAATCCATTTTTGGGGTTGGCAGTTTATAATTGTTTGCGCAGCAGCTACACTAATTTTTGGTATCACATCCGGTAAAGAATATGCCGAATTGGAATGGCCAATCGACATTATGATTACCCTTATTTGGGTGGTTTTTGGTGTCAATATGTTTGGAACCATATTGACCAGAAGAGAAAGACACTTATATGTGGCTATCTGGTTCTTTATAGCTACCTGGATTACAGTGGCTATGTTGCACATTGTCAATTCTATCGCTATTCCGGTTTCACTTTTCAAAAGCTACAGCGCATATGCGGGTGTGCAGGATGCGTTGGTGCAATGGTGGTACGGACACAATGCGGTGGCATTCTTCCTAACCACTCCTTATTTGGGATTGATGTATTATTTCCTGCCTAAAGCGGCTAACCGTCCTGTCTATTCTTATCGCCTTTCGATTATTCACTTCTGGGCGCTTATCTTCCTATATATATGGGCAGGCCCTCACCATTTATTATACACTGCTTTACCGGATTGGGCCCAATCATTAGGGACAGTCTTTAGTATTATGCTGATTATGCCAAGCTGGGGAGGTATGATTAATGGATTATTGACCCTTCGTGGGGCTTGGGACAAGGTAAGAGATGATGTTGTTCTTAAGTTTTATGTAGTAGCGGTTACTGCATATGGTATGGCCACTTTTGAAGGTCCTATGCTTTCAATCAAGAGTGTAAACGCTGTTTCTCACTACACTGACTGGACCATTGCTCACGTGCACGTTGGCGCTTTGGGATGGAACGGGTTCCTTACTTTCGGTATTCTGTTCTGGTTAATACCGCAGATGTATCGCACTGCGCTTTTCTCAAAGAAGTTGGCTAATATCCACTTCTGGCTGGGTACTTTGGGTATTCTGTTTTATGCGGTACCAATGTATTGGGCAGGATTTACACAAAGTTTTATGTGGAAACAGTTTACTCCGGAAGGAATTCTGAAGTATCCAAACTTCCTTGAAACCGTTACTGCAATCATGCCATTGTACATAACCCGTGCATTTGGTGGTGGTCTTTATCTGGTAGGGGCTTTGGTAGGTATTTACAACCTGATTAAGACCATGCAGCAAGGGAAATTCCTCGCTAATGAAGATGCTGAGGCTCCTGCATTGGAAAAGAACTATGCCACACATGGCACAGAACACTGGCACCGCTGGATTGAACGCAGACCGGTTCAATTATTGGTTGTTGCATTTGTGATGGTGATTATTGGCGGGGTGATTGAATTGATTCCTACTTTTTTAATCAAGAGTAATATTCCAACCATTGCTAGTGTTAAGCCTTACACACCGTTAGAATTACAAGGTCGCGATTTGTATGTACGCGAAGGATGCTATGTATGTCACTCCCAGATGATTCGTCCTTTCCGTAGTGAAGTGGCTCGTTATGGAGAATATTCTAAAGCCGGAGAATTCGTGTATGACCATCCGTTCCAATGGGGTTCTAAACGCACAGGGCCTGATTTAGCCCGTGAAGGCGGAAAGTATCCGGATAGCTGGCACTTTAACCACATGGACGACCCTCGCACTATGAGTCCAGGTTCTATTATGCCTCCTTACTCACATATGATTGATCATGATTTGAATATTTCTTTGACTGCTAAAAAGATTCGTGTGATGCAAACATTAGGTGTGCCTTATCCTAAAGGTTATGACCAAATAGCGAATGATGATTTGGAAAAACAGGCTTTGAAAGTACAGGCCAATTTGAAAAAGGACGGCATTGTGTGCAGCGAAAAGAAAGAAATCATAGCCATGATTGCTTACCTGCAACGTGTTGGAACCGACATTAAAAATGAGCCTAAAGCAGTAGAGGCAGGTATTAAATAACAAACACTAAAGCACAAAAGTATGTTTTCATTTTTCAGAAATTATGCAGCTACCATTGATAGTGTAGATGTATTTCCAAAGATTGCTTTGTTCCTGTTTCTCTTTGTTTTCATAGGTATGATACTTATAGCGCTAAAGGCTGATAAAGAGTATATCAAGGAGATTGAACAATTGCCGCTTCAATAATTTTATAAAACCCAAAAACGAATTGTCATGATAAAATCGTTCAAAAAAAGTTTAGTTCTCTGCTCCACATTTATTGTGAGTGCAGTAGCCTTTGCTCAGGATGCTGCACCAACAACTGCAGCCGCTGCCTCTATAGCACCCGATAACACTATTTTGTATTTACTGCTTGCAGCTTGTGCGGTATTGTTGTTTGCCGTATTTCTGTTGGGCAATGTAATGATCAGTTTAACCAAAATTGCGCTGGACAAGCGGGCGGCAAAAGTTGCCTCGGTAATTCTTCTAATGTTGTGTGCTAACTTTGGTTTTGCACAAGGGGGTGCCTCACCAACGGGTGATAAAGTGTTTCAATTGCCCGTTAACTATGATGTATATGTCGGTGCTTCTGTATTATTCATTGAGTTGATGGCTGTTATTTGGATGCTTTTTACCATCCGCTCTTTGATAAATGAAATTGCGGATGAAAAAACAGTAGCTAAGCCTATTAGTTTTCATCTCCCTCGTATTTTCGACAATATCAATGCCAGTGTTGCTATTGAAAAGGAACACGATATTCTTCTCGACCATAACTATGATGGTATCCGGGAGTTAGATAATGCCTTGCCACCGTGGTGGAAATACAGTTTTTACCTTTCTATCGTTTGGGCCATTGGTTATTTGTTCTACTTCTATATTGGAGGTGGGCCAAGCAGCATTGATGAATATACAGCGGAAGTGCAGCAGGCAAAAATTGATGTTGATGCCTATAACAAAAAGAACGCTCTGAATGTGGATGAGAGTAATGTCCAATATGCCGATGCAGCGGGCATTACAGATGGGCAGGATATCTTCAAAACCAATTGTGCTGCCTGCCATGGAAATTCAGGAGAAGGCAATGTAGGACCTAATTTGACGGATGATTATTGGATTCATGGTGGAACGGCTAATGAGCTTTTCAAAACTGTGAAATATGGTTGGCCGGCAAAGGGTATGAAGAGTTGGGAAACCGATTTGAGTGCATTGCAGATTAAAAATGTAATCACTTATATCCACTCTATTCGTGGAACAAACCCTGCAAATGCCAAGGCACCGCAAGGCGATTTATTCAGCGAAGCAGTTACTGCTAAAACCGATTCGACTGTTGTAGCAGCAGTAGATTCAACCAAAAAATAAGTGAGCGAAACAAGCGAAATATTCAGAGACTCTTTCGGAACTATTACCAAAGAAGGTAAGAGGAACTGGGTTTACGCCAAATGGCCCAAGGGCAAGTTTTATAATGGCAGAACGGTGGTTAGTATCGTTTATCTGATAGTGTTTTTTACACTGCCCTGGATAAAGTACCGCGATGAACCATTGTTTCTATTCAATTTGGTGGAGCGTAAGTTTATTTTGTTTGGTACTATCTTTTGGCCGCAGGATTTCTTTGTCTTTGCTTTAGCCATGCTCACATTCATTGTTTTCATTGTTCTTTTCACCGTGGTGTTTGGTCGTATATTCTGTGGATGGGTTTGCCCCCAAACCATTTTTATGGAAATGGTTTTTCGCAAAATTGAATACTGGATTGATGGCGATGCCGAAAAGCAAAAGCGTCTGAACGCAATGCCATGGAACGGAGAGAAGATTTTAAAACGTTCGGGCAAGTTTCTGGCGTTCTTTACCATGTCGTTCATTATTGCCAATTACTTTTTGGCCTATATCACGGGTATGGATCATGTGATGGACTTGATGAAGGGTGGTTTGGCTACTCATCTCGATGTATTTATTCCGCTGGTCATCTTCACTTTTGTTTTCTTCTTTGTTTATTGGTGGTTTCGCGAGCAGGCTTGTTTAATTGTTTGCCCTTACGGTCGCTTGCAGGGAGTCATGCTCGACCCTAATTCAATTGTGGTAGCCTACGATTATGTACGTGGCGAGCCAAGAGGGAAAATAAGCAAGGATGAGCCGGAGAAGAAAGGCGATTGTATTGATTGTTTCGATTGTGTTCGAGTGTGCCCTACGGGTATTGATATTCGCAATGGCACACAGATGGAGTGTGTAAACTGTACCGCTTGTATTGATGCCTGCGATGCTATCATGACAAAGGTTCACCGGGACACGGGGTTGATTCGTTATGCTTCGGAGAATAATATTAAGAAAGGGGAGAAGTTGCACATGAACATTCGTACAGGAGCCTATATGGTGGTGCTTTTTGTCTTGTTGGGTGTGCTTACCACGCTTCTTGTAACCCGCAAGGATATCCAGGCAACCATTATGCGCGCTCAGGGTATGCTGTACCAGGAGCAACCGGGAAATAAAATCAGCAATATCTACAACATCAAGCTGATTAACAAAACCCGTAAGGATATTCCTGTGCAGTTGCGGTTGGAAGACGAAGAGGAATTGCACGGAACGATTAAGATGGTCGGCAAAGACTTGCATGTGCCAAGTGAATCGGTAGGAGACGGAATTTTCTTTGTAATCATGGATAAGAGTGAGTTGCACCATCGCAAAAACAAAATTGAAATAGGCGTTTATAGCGGAGATAAGAAGATTGATGAGGTGAAGACCAACTTTATGGCACCTAACAACTAAACAATATTAATTATGAAAAAACTAAACTGGGGCTGGCGCATTGTAATTCTTTACGGAGGATTTATGTCTCTTATCCTTTTCCTGGTATGGAAAACAACTACCGTAAAGGATGATTTAGTAGCGCCCGATTATTATGCCAAGGAGTTGAAATTTCAGGAGCAAATAGACAAACAGAAAAGAACGCATGAACTAAAAGAGCAACTGAGTTGGAACGTGCACGGCAAAAAAGTTGCTATTCAGTTTCCGGTAGCAATGCTGGACAAGAAAGTGAAGGCGGAAATACTTTTTTATAATGCCAGTGATGATAAAAGGGATTTTACCATCAGTTGTTCGCCCGATTCTGCAGGTATGTGTGAGGTAAACTCCGACAAGTTTAAGCACGGAGTTTATGAAATGAAAATTGACTGGAGTGCCGGTGGGGTTGGTTATTACAACGAAGGCACCATAAATATTCATTAGTAAAAGGGGCAGTACGAAAACCAATATGGAATTTTTAATAGCAGCCATATCCCTTGGCTTCCTCGGAAGTTTCCACTGCGTAGGCATGTGTGGTCCTATTGCTATGGCTTTGCCGCTGGGCAGAGAAACCCAGTTCAAGCGCATAGCCGGAACCCTGCTTTATAACCTGGGCCGGGTGACCACCTATGGTGTTTTTGGTTTGTTGTTTGGATTGTTAGGCAAAGGATTTGTCATTGGCGGATATCAGCAAGGGCTATCGGTTGTGCTCGGTGTTTTGATTTTACTCACGCTTTTGTTTCCAAAGCAATTGAACAGCGAAACCAGATTGACAAAAGTCATACTGCCGTTGGTTTCTAAAGTGAAATCTTTGCTCGGCAATTTATTTAAACGAACAAGCTATCCATCGCTCTATTTGATTGGAGTGTTGAATGGTCTGTTGCCTTGTGGGTTAGTTTATTTGGGAGTGGCAGGGGCCATAGCCACAGGCGAGGCTTGGAAGGGAAGTTTATTTATGATGGTATTCGGATTGGGCACGCTGCCTGCCATGTTTTTTGTTTCGATGGCTTCCAGCGCTGTCAGTTTGGATTGGAGAAACAAAATACGAAGGGCAGTGCCGGTCTTTGTTGGCCTAATGGCCTTTGTGTTGATATTGAGAGGGCTCAATTTAGGCATACCCTACATGAGCCCCGAGTTGAGTAAAACGGATTGTACAAAGCATAGTTGTTGTCATAAAAAATAAGGATATGGAAATTCTAATTAACGATACCAGAACCATCAGCGAGGTGCAACGCGACTTCAGCAAGGAGTTTCCTTTTCTGAAGATTGAATTTTTCGATGCCCCGCATCAGGCCGAAAAATCGCTGCCTAAATCGAAGATGTATGCACATGATAGAAAACTGGCCGCATGCCGAAAGCAACATATAAACGGTAAAGTGAAAATAGCGAAGAACCAAAAGGTGAATGACCTGGAAAACGACCTTTGGGTAAACTTTGGCCTGTCGGCCCAGGTGTTTCGCAAAAGCGGTAATCTATGGATAGAAACCTCCCTGACCGATTCGTGGACCCTCGAACAACAAAACCGCGAAGGTTTGGAAATGAGCCCCACCCACAAGAATCCTTACACTGAAGCGGAAGAGCGGGATTTGACTGATAGGGATAAATGGGGTTAAATTGTACGGATTAACAAATAAGGTAGCCAAAAATCCTATTTTATTCAAAAAGTGTTCTGTTTGACTCAGAAAGAGTTTTATTTACTCCAAACATTGTTTTGTTTCGTTCAGAAATGTGTTTGTTTAGTCCAAACAATGTTTTGTTTGGCTCAAACAGAACATTGGTCACTCCGGAAATTGATTTGTTTGGTTCAAACAGAACATTATTTGCTCTAAACATTGTTTTGGTTCACTCAGAAATGTATTTGTTTAGTCCAAACAATGTATTGTTTGGTTCAGATAAAGCAATTTTTACTCCAGACAGAACATTATTTGCATTTGCAACGATTCAGCGGGTACCAAAATTTGCTTTTTAGGCAGTCAATTATTGCAAATGGCTTGAATTTGCACAAAAATCTGCGTTAAAGCCTCCAAAAACGCTTGCTGCCTTGCACAACTCTATTGCAATGCTGCAAGACTCTCTTGCAGGGTTGCACAAGTGCTTTGCAGTATTGCAAGACCGTGTTGCAGTATTACACAAGCTTGTTGCAATAGTGCACGACTCTCTTGCAGTATTACATCAGCACGTTGCAGTATTGCATGAACGCTATGCAGTATTGCACAAGTCTCTTGCAGAGTTGCACAACTGTGTTGCAGTATTGCAAGGCCCTCTTGCAGCATTAAATGATTTTTTTGCAAGCACTTATATCTTTCTTCAATATTTTTTGTGTAGGTTTGATGGAATGAAGAAAGCGCAGGTGTTTTAGCATAGGCTTTTGCCCGATATTTCTGAGCGTAACCAATACCCGCCAAACTCATTTTGATTACTTCTAAATTCATGTAGGTTTGCGCCCTCAAAAAAATAACCTATGGCTTTGCAATGTGGTATCGTGGGACTTCCGAATGTGGGCAAGTCAACTTTGTTTAACGCGCTCTCTTCTGCCAAGGCGCAGGCCGCCAATTTCCCTTTCTGCACCATCGACCCCAACATTGGCATGGTAACCGTGCCCGATGAGCGATTGAAAAAGCTGGAAGCCATGGCCAAGCCGCAGCGTGTTTTGCCTGCTACCATCGAGTTTGTAGATATTGCCGGCCTGGTAAAAGGCGCCAGCAAGGGCGAAGGATTGGGCAACCAGTTCTTAGGAAACATCCGCACCGTGGATGCCATCATTCATGTGGTACGCTGCTTCGATAACGACAACATCATTCACGTAGACGGAAGTGTAAACCCCGTGCGCGACAAAGAAATCATAGACACCGAGCTGCAACTCAAAGACCTCGAAAGCGTTGACAAGAAACTCGATAAACAGAAGAAACTCGCCAAGACAGCCGACAAGGAAGTGTTGAAAGGAATAGATGTGCTCACGGCCTATAAGAAACATCTCGAAAGCGGACAAAGCATCCGCACGATGGTGGTGCAGGAAGAAGACAAGCGCTTCATTGAAGACCTTCAGTTACTCACCGCCAAGCCCGTAATATATTGCTGCAATGTAGAAGAAGGCAGCGTGGTAAACGGCAATAAATATGTAGAAGAAGTGCGCAAAGCAGCGGCCAGCGAAAACTCGGAAGTAGTGATTATATCAGCAGCTATTGAATCAGAAATTGCCGTGTTGGAAAGTGCCGAAGACCGCGATGTTTTCCTCAGCGATTTGGGTTTAACTGAATCGGGCTTGAACCGTTTGGTTCGTGCGGCTTACCACTTGCTCAGTCTTCAAACTTACTTTACAGTAGGAGAGAAGGAGGTTCGCGCCTGGACCATCCACAAAGGCGACAAAGCGCCACAGGCTGCGGGTGTAATTCACACCGATTTCGAAAAAGGATTTATCCGTGCCCAGGTCATGTCTTACAACGATTTCGTGCAATACGGCAGCGAAGCGGCTTGTCGCGATGTAGGCAAACTACGCAGCGAAGGCAAAGAATACATTGTGCACGATGGCGACATTATGCACTTCCTGTTCAATGTGTAAGGTTTGAAACTCCACCGCAATCTTTGTGTAGCTGTTATCCAGGCGCTCAAAGAAATACTCCTCGATAAAAAGCAGGCCGACTTAACCGTTAGCCATTTACTTCAATCCAATGCCAGTTGGGGTTCCCGCGACAGGAACTTTATTGCGGGAAACATTTATCACATTGTTCGTTACAAAAGGCTTTACGAGTTTTGTTTAGAAGACGAAATGTTTGGCGAAGTATCGCTCTGGAAAATGTTTGGCACCAAACTGATTCTCGAAAACATTCCCCTGCCTGCATGGGAAGAGTTCACAACTCTCAATATAGAGAATATCCAGAAGAGAAACACCGAAGCACAACGCATTCGCAAGATAAGAGAGTCCATTCCCGATTGGTTAGATGAATTAGGCGAAAAGGAATTGGGTGCCAACTGGGATAAAGAAATTACCGCACTCAACACAGCGGCTCAATTCAGTATCCGCATCAATACACTCAAAACAAACATCGGCATTATCAAGAAACAGTTCAGCGATGAGCAAATTCAATTTATAGAAACACCCTTAGCTCCCGATGCCTTGATTCTTCCCGTCAAGAAAAACTTCAAAAACTATCCGGCATATAAAAACGGTTTGTTCGAAGTGCAGGATGTATCCTCGCAATTAGTAGCCGCCTTCCTCGAAGCAGAAGCAGGCTTGAATGTAATAGATGGTTGTGCGGGTGCCGGTGGCAAGACCTTGCACTTAGCTGCATTGATGAAGAACAAAGGCGAAATCCTTTCGGTAGATGTTCATGAAAGAAAATTGGAGGAGTTAGAAAAACGTGCTAAGCGCGCAGGTGCGGCTATCGTTAAACCCATGTTGGCCATAAAAATTACCAGTCATTTTCAGGCCCTGCTTCATTCCTTTGCAGATAGAATTTTGCTTGATGTACCATGTTCGGGTTTAGGAGTCATGCGCAGGAAACCAGATTCTAAATGGTCATTGACTCCTTTGTTTATTCAGGAGCTACGCAAAACACAAGCACAGATACTCGATGAATATGCACCCATGCTGAAGTTGAATGGCCTCTTGGTTTATTCTACTTGTAGCATTCTTCCTTCCGAAAACGAAGAGCAGATAAAAAGCTTTTTAGCACGCAATCAGAAGTTTCAATTGATTGAAGGAAGAAGAATTTCTCCTACTGAAACCGGTTTCGATGGCTTCTATATGGCGAGGATGAAACGTATAGTTTAGTAAAACTGAAACTTCGCTTTTATAAATCATCCACTTTCTCATTCACCATCTTGCCCGATGTAGATAAATAGGTATAAAATAAATTTGGAGGAGATTACATTTGCGCTACATTTAACCCAACCAAAAAATAAAACAATGGAAAATAATCAAGGTGGTGGCAACAAAAAAGTTTACGTAGCTATTATTGCATTGCTGCTTCTTATTAACGGAGTAGCGCTCTTTTTACTTTATTCAGAGAACAAAGCAAAGAAAGACTTAGGCGAGCAGAAAGTGGCACTGGAACAAGAGTACAAAAGTCTGAACGATACTCTTAATTCGAAGATAGTTGAGTTAGAGCAATTCAAAGGAAAGAATGCCGAATTAGACAGTATGATAACTTTTCAGCAAGCGGAAATCGAAAACCAGAAGAAGACTATATCAGGTTTGTTTGCCAAGGGCAAGATGACTTCAAACGAGTTGGCAAATGCTAAGCAGATGATAGCTAAGTATGAAACTTCTATAGCCGAAATGAAGAAACAAATTGAGCAACTGGCTGCCGAAAAACAAGTGTTAACTACTCAGAATCAACAGCTGTCAACAGACTTAAGTACTGAAAAGCAAACTACCATTCAGTTAAGTGAGCAGAACAAAGGCTTGAGCAAAAAAGTTGAATTGGGTTCTTTGCTTCAGCTACGTAATTTAACTATTGATGGTATTTCTAAGAAGAAAAACGGCAAAGAAGTAACAGAGAAAAAAGCAAAGAAAACAGAAAGTCTTCGTATCTCTTTTGAAACCGGTGACAATAAAATACTGGAAGCGGGTAGCGTAAGTCTGTATGTTAGAATCCTAAATGCTAAGGGTGAAACTATTTCCGTGGCTGATCAGGGCTCAGGTAGTTTAAAATTAGCTGATTCAGGAGAGAGTATTCAATACACTAAAAAGGCTGACTTCGACTGGAGCCAAACCAACAAAAAAGTGGCGGTTTATTGGAGTCAAAACATTAATGAAGCAGGAACTTATAAGATTGAAATTTATCAAAGTGGATACCTGATTGGTCAGGGGCAAGCTTTGCTGAAATAAATTTGCGAGAGCTAAATGAAAAAGGGATGAATATTTCATCCCTTTTTTTATTGTTATAAAGTCAGACTAATATAAAGAACAACCTTTTATTTGTTTTGCATAACAATTCATAAATGGTAACGTTATAACCATACGACTTCTTAATTTTGCATGATGGATCGCGAAATATTATCAATAAAGCGGAAGGCTCTCCGCATCAATTTGGATCAGTCTATTTACGGAACCTTTGCTGAAATTGGTGCCGGTCAGGAGGTAGTGCGGAATTTTTTCCAGGTAGGTGGAGCATCAGGCACTGTAGCAAAAGCAATGAGTGCTTACGATATGACGTTTTCTGATGCTATTTATGGTGCAGAAGGGTCGGGCAGATATGTCAGTGAATCACGTCTAAAAAAAATGATTCACCATGAATTTAATCTATTGACGGAGCGCTTGCATGATAACCGATATGATAAGAAGACGTTTTTCGCTTTTTCCAACACCTGCACCACGCTCAATTTTAAAAAGGATAATGACCCGCATGGTTGGATGGGTGTCAGGTTTCAATTGAAACCACATTCCGAACCTAATGAGGTAATTATTCATGTTCGATTGAAGGGAACAGACAGTTTATATCAACAGCGCGTAATAGGAGGAATCGGTACTAATTTGCTATTTGCTTGTTATTGGTACTACGACCAAATTGAAGATTTTATTGAATCTCTTCTCGATAATCTATCTACCGATCAGGCTGAAATTGACATGATTCGTGTAACAGGTCCCGATTTTGCGAATATAGATAATCGTCTTTTGGCATTGGAATTAGTAAAGAGGAATTTTACCGATGCTACTATTTTCGGTGCCGATAAAGAAGTGTATCAGCCTAAGGATATTCTTTATAAAAAAAATATTTTGTGTTTACGGGGACGTTTTCGACCTGTTACTAAGGTGAACGAAGACATGATGCGTTGTGGTGTCGAGTATTTTAAGAAGGAGGTTGAAAATGAGGAGGATTTAGTAGTGTTGTCAGAAATTACGCTTAATAATTTATCGGGAGATGGTAACTTTGAAAATAAAGATTTCTTAGATAGGGCTGATATTTTGTGCAATCTGGGCCATACAGTAATGATTTCCAATTGCCACAAGCATGATAAGCTGATTAACTATCTGGATTTGTGTAAGCCAAAGAGCATAGGTATCATTCTGGGTATTTTAAACATAGTAGAGTTATTTAACGAAAAGCATTATAAAAATGCTGAGGGAGAGTTGTTGCATTATTTCGGTGAAATATTTATGCGCAATACCAGAATGCTGGTGTATCCTTACCAGCCGGAAATAAATAAAGCCGTTATTACAACAAAAAATCTCAAAGTTTCAGATTCTCTAAAAAATCTGTTTCAGCACCTTTTACAGAATAAGTTTTTGGTTGATTTAGAAGGATATGACAAGGATGTATTACACATTTTCTCTCCTAGGGTGATAGAAATGATTAAGGGTGGAGTTCCCGGTTGGGAAGGAATGGTGCCTGATACTGTTGCCGATATTATCAAGGAGAACTGCCTTTTTGAATACCCATGTGAGGTATAGACATCAAAACTTGAGGCTGTCTAAATGCCTGTCAGCCACTAAGCGGACAAATTTAAATATAGGATTAGGCGCTTAGTTCTTTAAGGGTTATGAAGAAAGGGACAGCCGCCACCAAGTTGGTGATTAAGGAATCAAAAATGGCTT
>CANJVG010000072.1 GCA_947478005.1 Bacteroidota bacterium | reverse complement strand
GAATAAATTCTAAATGTCGGATACACTTTCGCTGTGTATTAAAGCGTCTTACTATTTCTATGATATTCATAGAGCAAGTCTAACCCAGCAGAACGCATCCTATTTGCGTAGCCTACCTATTTGTGGGACATCGCCCTCAAGAGGGGAAAAATGCAAACAGCCGGATACAAAAATGAGAGGGTAAAGGGATATGTTATAAATGGAATATTACTTTTAGACCGTTAATTGAAACTATGGCACTATTTCAGAAATCGGTATTGCAAAAGCATTTGAATGAATTGGATAAGGTAGCCTTGGGACATGCCTATGGTCGCTTTTTATTTAATTACCGAACGCCCGAAAAACTCGCTAACATTCGTGCCGCCAAGGAGGAGCAATATCAGGAAGGTTTTTTGCGCGATTTGTTTGTGGAGGTGTTGGGCTATACGCTGAACCCGAACCCGAACTTTAACCTGACCACCGAATACAAGAACGAGAAGGACAGCAAGAAAGCCGATGGTGCGATATTGCAAGGCGAAATGGCGCTGGCGGTGATAGAGCTAAAGGGAACCGACACGGTGGACCTGGACCATGTGGAGGCGCAGGCTTTTGGTTATAAGAATAACCAGAAGGGTTGCCGCTATGTGATTACTTCTAATTTTGAGAAGCTTCGGTTTTATATAGATGACAGTGTAGAGCATTTGGAGTTTGACCTGTTTGAAATGAAGCTCGAGGAGTTTTATCTGTTTTACCTCTGCCTGCAAAAAGACAATCTGCTAAGCAATCTGCCCGGAACGGTGAAGGCGGCTTCGGTGAATGAGGAGCAGGGAATAACGAAGAAGTTGTATAACGACTACAGCAATTTTAAGCGGCAGTTGTATCATAATATACTGGCGCTGAATCCGGGTTTTGACAAGCTGGTGGTGTATAAGAAAACACAGAAACTGCTCGACCGGTTTTTGTTTATTCTGTTTGCCGAAGGCAAACAACTGCTGCCGCCCAACAGTATACGCGAGATACTGAAACAATGGGAGCAACTGAAAGAATTGGATGAAAATGTGCCGCTATATGCGCGCTACCAAAAGTATTTCGGCTACATGAACACTGGGCACAAGGGCAAGATGCACGATATATTTGCCTACAACGGTGGTTTGTTTGCGCCCGATGAAGTGCTCGATAATATACTGATAGATGATACGCTGCTCTATCAAAGCACCTTTGCGCTGAGCCAGTATGATTTTGAAACGGATGTGGATGTGAACATACTCGGGCATATATTTGAGCATAGCCTGAATGATGTGGATGCAGTGGCAGCCGAGGCCGAAGGCAAGCAACTGGAAAAAGACAAAACCCGCAGAAAGAAGGACGGGGTGTTTTATACGCCCAAATACATAACCAAGTATATTGTAGAAAACACGGTGGGCAAACTGTGTGAAGAGAAGAAAGCGGCACTGGAAATAAAAGACGAAGACTACAGCGGGGTAAAAAAGAAGAAGGACAGAAAAGCGCAAAACGAAAAGCTCGACAGCTATAAGCAGTGGCTACTGCAACTGACGATACTCGACCCTGCCTGCGGCAGTGGTGCGTTTTTGAATCAGGCACTTGATTTTTTGATTACCGAACACCGCAAGGTAGATGAGCTGCGCTCGAAATTGTTTGAAGATAGTTTGGTGCTGAGCGAGGTAGAGAATCATATATTGGAGAATAACCTGTATGGGGTGGACCTGAATGAGGAGAGTGTGGAGATAGCCAAGCTGAGCCTGTGGCTGCGCACTGCCAAGAAGGGAAGGAAGCTCAGCAGCCTGAACAATAATATAAAGTGTGGGAATAGTTTGATTGATGACCCGGCAGTGGCGGGTGATAAGGCTTTTAAGTGGGAGGAGGAGTTTAAGGAAGTGATGACAAAGGGAGGGTTTGATGTGGTGGTGGGGAATCCGCCTTATGTGCAATCAACTGCTTTAGATGAAGCTACTAAGAAATTTATTTATGATGGATATAGAAGTGCCGAATACCAAATAAATACCTATGGCATCTTTATTGAGAAGTCAATCCAACTACTCAAGGACAAAGCATTATACGGTTTGATTATTCCTAACTATTGGGTGAGCACAAAATACGATACCAATTTGCGGAATATCGTTTTCAATAAAAATCTTGCTATCGAAATCATTAATGTTTACAAAGTTTTTGAAGATGCTACGGTTGACACTCTGTTGCTGACAGGAATGAAAACTCTCGCTCCAAAGTTTCCTAAGGAAACAGTTATTAAGAGCATTAGCAACCAAATTACAACGATAGGGGAAAGATTGACCGCGTTAAGTTTAAGTAGCTGGGATTACATGGAAAGAGTTAACACAATAAGCGATGATGAATTGAAGCTTGTGTCTTTTCAAAAAAGCATAAAACTTGAAGGGTCAAGAACAATTGGCGATTTGCTTGACGGTTTTCAAGGGATGAAACCTTATGAGAAAGGCAAGGGAAGCCCAAGCCAAAGTAGAGAAATGATGGACAATCGAATTTATAACTCAGCAACTAAAAAGGATGATAGTTACTACCCTTTGATCGGAGCGGGAAATGTCCAACGAAACTTAATGCGAAAGTCAGTTGAATTTATCAAGTATGGAAAAAACTTAGCCGCCCCTAGAAAGTTCGAAATATTTAATTGACCAAGAATCTTGGTAAACAGGATACTTTCAAAAGAAAGAATTGATGCAGCTTATGTAACTGAAGTCTTTATCAATAATACTGATGTTTTCAATTTTCTACCTAAAAAGGATGTGGACGTGGATCTGCTTGCCATCTTAGCCATAGTAAACAGCAGGCTATGTGCTACCTATTTTAAAACAAGCAATGTGAATTTAGATAGGGATGCGTTCCCGAAACTGAACGTGAACAATTTGCTTTCTCTCCCATTACCTGATAATTTCTTTATTGGAAGTCAAGCTTTGCTTATTGGAAAAACAGAAAAAATAATTCGACTAACAACCGAATTAAACCAACTCCAATCCCAATTCCTCACGGTGCTGCAAAGCAAGGTGGCTTTGGCTAAGCCAAGTGGCAAGCTGCAAGAATGGTATGGGTTGGAGTTTAAGGAGTTTGTAAAGGAGCTGGAGAAAGCCAAGGTGAAGTTGAGCCTTGCCGAAACGGGTGAGTGGTTGCCTTACTTTGAGGAACAAAAGAGGAAGGCCGTGGCGCTGAAAACGGAGATTGAGAAGACGGATAGAGAGATAGATAGGATGGTGTATGGGTTGTATGAGTTGACGGAGGAGGAGGTGAGGATTGTGGAGGGGAAGTGAGGTTTGAAAAGGACGTGGCAGACTCATTATGTGTGTTTCAAAATAAAATCGTTCCTTAGCATTGTAATGAAAATAGCAGGCATCATACCATCACGCTACGGCTCCACCCGGTTTCCGGGCAAATCGCTCGTGGATATTGATGGCAAAACCATGATACGAAGGGTATATGAACAGGCCATACAGACGAAATCATTGACCGAAGTGATTGTAGCTACCGATGATGAACGCATATATAAAGAGGTTAAAAGTTTTGGAGGAAAGGTCGTAATGACCGCTTCTTCGCACAAAAACGGAACCGAGCGCTGTGCCGAAGTGGCTTTGACATTGGATGCTGATGTGGTTATCAATATTCAAGGCGATGAACCTTTTATTCACCCCGGGCAAATAGACTTGCTGGCCTTCTGCTTTGAAAACCCCGATACCCAAATTGCTACCTTAATTAAGAAGCAGGAATGGGATGATGTGCTCAAAAATCCCGCCCGGATTAAAGTGGTGGTAAACCAAAAGATGGAAGCGCTTTATTTCAGCCGCAGTATTATACCCAACCCTATCTCCAACTTCGACCCCGATATTTTCAATTTCTATCTGCACATTGGCATTTATGGTTTCCGCAAAAACGTGCTGACCGAAGTGGTTAAGTTGCCGGCCTCTCTCTTAGAATTAGCCGAATCGTTGGAACAGCTTCGCTGGTTAGATTATGGGTATAAGATAAAATGTGCCGTTACCGAACACCAAAGCACTTCCATAGACACCCCTGAGGATTTGGCCAATTTGACCATTTAAGTGCCTTAGCAACCGGGCCAATTTGCTCTGATAATGCGGGCTTATTTATTTGCTAACATCAACATAAACTAACAGAACTAAATTCTGATAGATTTGCCGCCTCTTAATTTTAAGACACCCTAATAGGTTTGTATGTTCAGAAAATTTTTACTCCTCTCGGTTTTACTTATTCCTGCGTTTGTGTTCTCACAAAATCCTGCTCAAACAGAAACTATTTATGGGTTGGTCACTGGCAATTTAGCTGGTGAGCCGGGGGTTAAAGTAAGCCTGGTAGGAACTACTACTACCGTTATCACGGATGGCAATGGTCGCTTTGAAATTCAGTTAACTGAAGGGCACCGTCAATTGCAATTTACACACCCTAATTATGACACCAGAACAATCGACTTTCCGGTAAATGTACACCTGCACTCACACACGATATCGCTCGACCGGAAGGAAAATCTTCCATTGCCGACTGCTACACAGAACCTTGTAGTAGATGCAAAACCAGCCGTTCAGCCGTCTGCACCAAGCCAAACGGCTACACCTGCTTCAACTTACAAAGTTTCGGATTTGAATGCACTTTTTGCAGATAGTAGTGCCGAAAATGCACCCTACAATGAAGACAATATTCCAACTTCTACTCTGTCAGATGATGGAGGTCAGGAAGATGGAACACAGAATATTTCACCTATGGTAGGCTTTACCCGCGATGCGTTTACTTCGGCTGCTTCTTTCACTTTCAGTGCTGCCCGTTTTCGGGTAAGAGGATATGACAACAAGAACTTTACTACTTATTTAAATGGTGCTCCGGCAAATGATTTAGAAAACGGTCGGGCCAGTTTTGGCAACTGGGGCGGTTTGAACAATGTAGTTCGAAACAGGCAAACAACTTATGGTCTGGAGCCCAGCACCGCCATGTATGGCGAACCGGGCGGTACTTCTGCTATGAATATGCGCGCATCTGCCCAGCGCAAAGAGTTTAATGTATCGTATCTTAATACCAACCGCAATTACCGTCACCGCGTGATGGCCACCTATTCTACAGGTTTAATGAAGAACGGTTGGGCGGTATCTGCCTCTATCAGCCATCGCTGGGCTAAGGAAGGTTATATAGCCGGAACATTCTACGATGGAACTTCTTATTATCTGGCTGTAGAAAAGAACTTTCATAATGGCCACGCACTTAGTTTAACAGGATTTGGTGCATCGGTTAAAAGCGGATTGTCTGCCACTGCAACCCCTGAAATGTTTGACCTGGCCGGTTCTCATTATTATAACTATTACTGGGGTTATCAAAATGGTAAGAAGAGAAATTCGGCAGTAAGCAATGTGTTTCAGCCGACCTTTGTGTTGGCACATGATTGGAAAATGAATAATCATGAAACCATGACCACTTCGGCAAGTTTCACCTTTGGTAAAAGAGAGCGTACCGGTATTGACTTTTACAATGCCGAGAATCCACGCCCCGATTACTACCGTTTCCTGCCAAGCTACATTCCGGACTCTTCTCAGCAGTTTTTAGCCATTCATGAATTTCAAACCAACCCCAATTTATTGCAAACAAACTGGGATGGTTTCTATGAAGCCAATTACATGAGCTATGATTCCATTAAAAATGCCAATGGTGTGGCGGGCAATAAAGAATATGGCAAGCGCGCCCGTTATGTTTTATTTAATGATATAGCCGACACCCGCAAGTTCAACTTTGCTTCTACATACAATAACAATATCAATAGTCATATTACCCTTACTGCAGGTATAGCCTACCAATTTCAGCAAACGGAATACTACAAGAAGTTGCAGGATTTATTGGGAGCCGATTTTTTTGTGGATGTGAATCAATTTGCAGAGCGTGATTTTCCGGATAGCTTTAGTATCGCACAAAACGATTTGAATCACCCTAACCGTATTTTGCATGAAGGAGATAAATACAACTACGACTATTTTGTAACCAATCACAAAGGAAGTGTGTGGGCACAGTCCATCTTCCATTACAGCAAGATTGACTTCTTTATTTCAGGAGAGTTTGCGGTAAATGCCTTTTGGCGTACAGGTAAAACCCGTTATGGTTTATTTGCCGACAACAGCGAAGGAAAATCGGCTGTAAAGATATTTCCAAATGGAGGCGTAAAAGGCGGACTTAATTATAAAATAAACGGAAGGAATTCATTATACCTAAACGGTGGTTATGAAAGCCGTGCGCCACTTTCACAAAACGGGTTAATGTCTGCCCGCACGCAAAATGGTTTTGTCAGCAATTTGAAAAATGAAACGGTGTATACCGCTGAGCTGGGATATATTTTGCAAACGGCCAACATAAAGTTGAAAGCCGATATGTATTTTACACAGTTCAACGATCAAACGCAGCTTCGCAGATTCTATCATGATGATTTCAGAACCTTTGTAAATTATTCACTTACCGGAGTAAACACTCGCCATTGGGGAGGAGAATTGGGAATTGAGGCAAAGATATGGAGAGGGTTTTCGGCAACAGCGGCTGTGGGTATGGGCAGATACACTTATACTTCACGTCCTCAGGCCACTATTACTTATGACAACAATCCCGCTTTGAGTACAACTGAGAAAGTTTACTTCAAGAACTTCAATGTGAGTGGTACACCACAATTAGCTACTACTTTTGGTATCAGATACCGTGCTCCTCAGTTCTGGTTTGCCAACGTCAATTTCAATTATTATGACTGGATGTGGGCAAACGTAAATCCTGCGCGCAGAACAGAAGGAGCAGTCGACTTAGTAGATCCCAACTCAGCTAACTTTGGTAATATCATTGATCAGGAGCGTCTGAAGGGGCAGTTTACGATGGACATATCGGTAGGTTATTCATGGTTAATCAATGGTCAGTTTCGGAATTTGAAGAAGAGATACTTCTTAATATTCAATGCCAGTGTGAACAATGTAACCAATAACCGTAACTTAGTTACCGGTGCAAGCGAACAACTGCGTTTTGATTTTTATACAAAGAATGCGAATAAATTCCCGACCCGGTATTCATATGCTTACGGAGCTACTTATTCGGTAGGTGTGGCTTTCAGAATGCAATAACTTAGACATTAGCTAATAGACAATACAGAAAAATACAAACGAAAAATCGAATTATGAATAGAATTATCACAGGTATTATTGCGCTCTTCTTGTTATCAGGAATCTCCTCTTGTATAAAAGATAATTTCGATGCCCCGTTAACAGGAGGTGTTGACCCGAAGATTGACGTTAACTTCCGAATAGATTCGTTGAAGGCCCGATATCCGGGAACCAACTACTATATTAACGAGGACCTCGTTATTTCAGGTATTGTAACAGCTGATGACAAGTCAGGGAATTTCTATAAGCAAATGGTTATTCAGGATACCTCGGGCGGTATTGTGGTATTGCTGGGTGGTGGTTCTTACAACGATTTTCCAATTGGCAGAAGAGTATTTATAAAGCTGAAAGGGCTTTATCTGGTGCAGTACAAAGGCATTTATCAAATTGCCGGTTCTATTGCTCCTGATGGTTCGACTGACGGAATACCAACTGCTTTCTATGATAAGTTTATTTTGAAGGGAAGCTATTTTCATACTGTAACTCCCAAAGTAGTTACCATCAGCCAATTGAATTCAAGCTACCAGAGTTTGTTGATTAAATTTGAGAAGGTAGAATTTGAAACGACTGATGCCGGAAAACCATATGCCAATGCATTTAGCAAAACGTCTTTATCGCGTACAATTAAAAACTGCTCGGGTGGAACCCTCGAAACGTATAATAGCGGTTATGCCAGCTTTGCCAGCCATCTAACTCCAACGGGCAATGGCTCTTTGGTTTGCATTTACAGCCTTTACGGTAACACTCCGCAATTGTTGTTGCGCGATGAAAGCGATGTGCAGATGGATAGTGTGCGTTGCGGTGGCGGACCTGTAATTATTACCGGCACCGGTATTATGTCGGTGCGCAACCTTTATGCGGGAGCGGATGTTACCTTACCGGCAGGTACAGTTGTAAAAGGTATTGTTATTTCTGACCGCGTAGGTGGCAATATGGATTCTAAGAATTTGGTTATTCAGGATTCCACAGGAGGTATTGTGGTACGCTTCGCTGCAGCACACAGCTTTAATGTTGGCGATGATGTAACGGTGAATGTGGCAGGATTAACACTTAAATCATTTAGCAATTTATTGGAAATTGATAAGTCTGTTTCGCCTTACGGAGTTCCTTTGGCAAATGCGACTAAACTGGGCACCGGCACCGTAACACCTCGTGTAGCTACCTGTTCTCAGATTCAGGCAAATGGAAATACATGGGAATCAACCTTGATTAAAGTCAATTCGGGTACTCTCAGTGGAACGCCAACTACCTATAATGGCAATTTGACACTTACTGACGCTACCGGAACTGTTACACACCGTACGGTATCAACAGCCACCTTTGCAACTACAACCTATCCAACAAGCAGTAAGAATTATACCGGAATTCTCGGAGAGTTTACAACCGGGTTTCAGCTTTCGATAAGGAATTTGAACGATGTTCAATAAATAGAATACTGAAGATTCTTTAAGACATAGCTTAAACAAAAAAGCCCCGATAATCGGGGCTTTTTTGTTTTTACAAATAGAAGTCAATAATTAAAACCTTAGATGTTTTACGGTCTGTCCGTGATTACTCAATTGCTTGAGCGAGTTAATTCCTATTTGAAGGTGTCGCTCTACATAGCCCTTGGTTACTTTCAAATCGCTTGTTTCGGTTTTAACTCCTTGGGGTACCATCGGTTGGTCGGATACTAATAATAAGGCACCTACCGGTATTTCGTTTTTAAAGGCGGTAATAAACAGCGTAGCAGTTTCCATATCAATTGCCATTACCCTTATAGCACGCAAATATTCTTTAAACTCTTCGTCCCATTCCCACACTCTTCGGTTGGTGGTGTAAACCGTACCCGTCCAATAATCCTGTCCGGCATCGCGAATGGTGGTGGAGATAGCTTTTTGTAAGGCAAAAGAAGGAAGAGCCGGCACTTCTACCGGGAAGTAATCATCCGAGGTACCTTCACCGCGAATCGCAGCTATGGGAAGAATCAAATCGCCAATCTCATTTTTTCGTTTCAAACCACCGCACTTGCCCAAAAACAAAGCCGCCTTGGGTGCAATAGCCGAAAGTAAATCCATTACTGTAGCCGCATTTGGGCTTCCCATACCAAAGTTGATAATGGTGATGCCATCGGCACTGGCATTCATCATTGGCCGGTCTTCCCCAATAATCGGAACGTTGTGCTGTTCGGCAAACATTCTTACATAGTTATCGAAATTGGTGAGCAGAATATATTCGCCAAAATCCTTCAATTCGCGACCGGTGTAGCGGGGGAGCCAGTTTTTTACAATGTCTTCTTGTGTTTTCATGGGTATAGCCGGGTTGGTATTTCTTAGTTTCGACTCGAATTTAAAAAAGATGACGGAAGTTACGTTCGGTAAATATAATTTCAGAACAGAGGAGCGCCATGGAAAGCAATTTATCTTTGATGAATTGAGAAGGAAAATGGTAGCACTCACCCCCGAAGAATGGGTGCGGCAGCACATTATTCATTACCTGCTAACGGAGAAACGGTATTCTAAAAAACTGATAGCAGTGGAGCGGGGTATCGAATTGAATGGCCTGCAAAAGCGATTTGATTTGGTATTGTTTGACAATACAGGAACTGCCCGCATGATAATAGAATGCAAAGCACCGGAAGAGAAGTTGAACGAAAAAGTATTTCAACAAATAGCCACTTATAATCTCTCGCTGAACGTTGACTATTTATGGGTCACCAACGGGGAGTTTAACTTCTGCTCGAAGTTAAAAGGCGGTATTGAATTGCTGAAAGAGGTGCCCGATTACGAACAACTGCGTTCTTAACGACACAACTCATTACCATTCGGCAGACAGAATACTACAAACGAAAAATTCTTCTTTCTTCGCAACCTCAACTTTAGAGAGCGAAAAATGGAATACAAGTTTACAGATATTGAAGGAAAGTGGAAGAAGATTTGGGAGGAGAATGCGGTTTATAAAGTAACCGAAGATGCCAGCAAACCCAAGTATTATGTGTTGGATATGTTCCCTTACCCGAGCGGTGCGGGTCTGCATGTGGGGCATCCGCTGGGTTATGTGGCTAGTGATATTTATGCGCGGTATAAAAGACTGAAAGGCTTCAATGTATTGCACCCTATGGGTTGGGATGCCTTTGGTTTGCCGGCTGAGCAGTATGCTATTGAAACAGGAACACATCCTGCCTTGACTACCGATGTGGCTATTAAACGTTACCGTCAGCAGATGGACAAGATTGGTTTCAGTTTCGACTGGAGCCGCGAAGTACGCACTTGTGAACCTGATTACTATAAATGGACACAGTGGATTTTTCTGAAGCTTTATGGCAGTTGGTATAATACAGAAACGAATAAGGCTGAGCCAATTGAAACTTTGATTGCAAAATTTAGCGCGAATAGTGACTGGAACACAAAGACTGAAGGAGAGAAGCAACGCGAGTTGATGAATCACCGTTTGGCTTTTCAAAGCTATAGCGAGGTAAACTGGTGTGCGGCCTTGGGCACGGTGTTGGCGAATGATGAAATTAAGGATGGCAAGAGTGAGCGTGGCGGTCACCCGATTGAGCGTAGAAAGATGCGCCAGTGGTTTCTGCGCATTACAGAATACAGCGACCGCTTGCTCGATGGGCTCGATAAGCTGGACTGGAGCGATGCGATGAAGGAAATGCAACGCAACTGGATAGGTCGTTCTGAAGGTGCCTTAATTAAGTTCGAAGTTCAAAGTTCAAAAATCAAAGTTGAACAGCCTTTGGAGGTGTTTACTACTAGTCCCGATACTATCTTCGGGGCTACGTTTATGGTGATTGCAGCCGAGCATGAATTGGTGGAGGCGCTGACCACGCCTGAGCAAAAAGCCGAGGTGGAGAAATACATTGCTTATGTAAAGAGCCGCACGGATGTGGAGCGTCAGCAGGAAAAGAAAGTGACGGGTGTGTTTACGGGCTCTTATGCCGTGAATTCTTTTAACAACGAGAATATTCCCGTCTATATTGCCGAGTATGTGCTGGGCGGTTATGGCACAGGGGCTATTATGGCGGTGCCTGCCGATGATGAGCGCGACAGAAAGTTTGCCGAGAAGTTTGGGTTAAAGGTAGTCGAGGTGATTGACAAGAGCATGTATCCGGGTGCCACGATTGAGGACAAGCTCGGCAAGATGATTAACTCTGATTTTGTAAACGGCATGGAGGTGAAGGATGCCATTAAGGCGGTGATTGCCGAGGTGGAGAAACGCGGTATAGGAGAGAAGAAGGTGAACTACAAACAGCGCGATGCGGGTTACAGCCGCCAGCGCTATTGGGGCGAGCCGTTTCCTATACAGTATAAGGTGGTAGGCGAAATTGACCCGCCTTTTGAAGGGGGCGAAACGGATGATATTCCTGTGCCTTTATCTGCCGATAAACTGCCTTTGATTCTCCCCGAAGTCTCCTCCTACAAACCCTCAGGTGATGGACGCGCGCCTTTGGCCAACAGCGAAGAATGGGTAAAGAACGGTTACGAGACCGATACCATGCCCGGCTATGCGGCCAGCTCCTGGTATTTTCTGCGCTATATGGACCCGAAGAACAAGAACGAGTTTGCGGCCAAAGACAAGATAGAATACTGGCAGAACGTGGATATTTACTTTGGCGGTGCCGAACATGCCGTGGGGCATTTGCTTTACAGCCGGTTTTGGAACATGTTTCTGTATGACCTTGGCTTAGTGCCTTTTGAGGAGCCGTTTAAGAAGCTGGTGAATCAGGGGATGATACAGGGGAGAAGTAGTTTTGTTTATAGAGTTGCGGCTAGGGTTACTCAGTCTAAGTTAGATAATATCGAAAGCGATGAGTATGAAAGTCCTGCAATTTTTGTTACAAGAGAAATCTATGACCGGTTTAAGGAAAATGCTTTAACTCCAAATGATATAGCATCCATTAAAGCCAAGGAAGAGGAAGCAAATGCTTTATTAAACGGAAAAGGAATAGATGGCAGTTTTAAGCTAACAGAACCATTAAGTATTATCATGCTTAATGAATATGCTCACAACTTTGATGACGAACGATTGGTTGTTGATTTGTTTAAAGTTAATGATGTTAAGAAATCACGTTGCGGTAATTCTAACAGTTTGTTTGTTGCAAATGAGAACGGAGACTGTTTGACAACTCGCGAAGTCGAAAAAATGTCCAAGTCCAAATATAATGTAGTCAACCCCGATGATGTTATTGAAAAATACGGAGCCGACTGCTTCCGTATGTTTGAAATGTTCCTGGGGCCGATCGAGCAGAGCAAGCCTTGGGACGATAAGGGCATCAGCGGGGTTTCGAACTTCCTGCGCAAGTTCTGGCGACTTTTTTATGACGATAAGGGCTGGAAGGTAAGCGATGCCGAACCGAGCGGTGCGGAATATAAAGTGCTGCACAAAACCATCAAGAAGATAGCCGAAGACATCGAGCGCCTGAATTTTAATACTTCCGTTTCGGCCTTTATGATTGCCACCAACGAACTGGGCGGGCTCAATTCTTCGAAGAAAAAGATACTCGAGCCCCTGCTTATTTGCCTGGCTCCTTTTGCTCCTTTTATCACGGAAGAGCTTTGGAGCGCTTTGGGGAACAAGGGTAGTATTCACACAGCCGCCTACCCGAAAGTGGAGGAAAAATACCTGACCGAAAGCGAGTTCGACTACCCTGTTTCTATCAACGGCAAGGTTCGCGCGCAGGTGAAGTTAAGTTTAGACTTAACTGCACAAGAGGTTGAAAAACAGGTGTTAGAGCTCGAAAAGATAAAGCAATATACAAATGGTGCTGCCCCAAAGAAATTCATCTTCGTGAAAGGCAAGATTATTAACGTGGTGGTCTAAAAATTACCAAAATAGTTGTTTCAGGATAAAGATGAGAATCTGAACGGTTGCGTGGAGTTTTAAAATGCTGGCGTTTTTAAACAAAAGACGGGCGTGGAGTTTTGGAGATTTGGTCACTAAAAATAATATTTGTAAGAAAGGTTCAAATCATACTTTTCCATACCCTTCCGTTTCCTTTTCAGCCGGTTGAAATAATTCCCTTTATACTTTCTTGAATTCAGAGATTTAAAACCATGTTTGCCGTCCTTTTATGAATTCGTCGAAGCCTGCCCGATTTGTTTTTCTGCATGTTCCAAAAACAGGAGGCAAAACCCTACGCCATATTATTTACCGACAATACCGCAACCGGAAGGCACTTCGACTGAAAGGAGAAAAAGAAACCCAAAAGTTCCTGAATTTATCGGCCGGGGAAAAGAACGAGCTGCAGCTTATCAGCGGTCATTTTTCCTTTTCCGGGGCTTTTACCTTCAGCGGACCTACCGATTATTTTACGATGCTGCGCGACCCTAAAAAACGGGTGATATCGGGCTACAATTTCCTGAACTGGAATCCTCGCCATGCCTTCTATAAAGATATGGTGGCCAACAACTATTCGCTGCTCGATATGCTGACACAAGGCCATGTGGCCAACTTCGACAATGGCATGGTTCGTTTTCTGTCGGGCACCGAGCAGAAAGCATTTGGCACCATTAATCAGTCGGATTGCGACAAGGCAATTGAAAACTTCGATACCTATTTCACCCATTTTGGCATCAACGAATATTTTGATGAAAGCATTCTGATGGTGAGCTACGAACTCGGTTGGGCTTTTCCTTATTACGCCCGCATTAATACCACCGACAAAAAGAAGATTACCACCATTGATGATCCGGCAACCCTGGAGGCTTTGCAGCGCTGCATTCGCTATGACCAACAGTTGTATGATCATGCATTGGCAAAATTCAGGCTGAAATTAACGCACTATAAGCATCAACTATCGGCTGATTTGATTAAGCTGAATGAGGGAAATAAAAAGCGCAATCTGTTTTTGAAGCTCCATTACGCACTGTTTAAGCGACAGATTAACGGCTAAAGCCGGTCTTCAGGCGTCCGGTTATAATAACCACAGATTTTCAATACCAGGCCCAAATCTTCTATCGCTATTATTACTTTTGCCTACTCAAAAATAATCCATGAACCATATCAAGCTCATCCTCTTCTCTTTAGCTGTAACGGCCGCTATTTTAGTAGCGCTACCATCGCGCCAATCGATTAAGCATCGGGTTAAAAAGGAAGAGAAGGAAGAAGGCCATGCCTTGTACGGCAATGAGTTTGACGACCCTGCCGAAGGAGGCATTTATGATTTTAAGCGTTTAAGAAACCCGACCACCAACGAAATACCGGCCGATATTCGCAAAAAGGAGAAAGCTTTTGCGGCTACCTTACCCCTGGCCAACAGTTCCAGAAGTATTGCTTGGCAAAACAGAGGACCTTACAATCTTGGTGGTAGAACCCGAGCTTTGGCGCTGGATGTAACCGATGATAATATCATTTTAGCCGGTCAGGTGAGCGGGGGGATGTGGCGCAGTACCAATGCCGGTGACAACTTTACGCAATGCACTCAGCCTCAACAGTTGCACTCCACTACCTGTCTGGCTCAGGATAAAAGAGCCGGACATACCAATGTATGGTATTACGGCACGGGAGAGCAATACGGCATTGTGAATGCGGCCGGTTTCTCGGCCCAATTTAGTGGAGATGGTATTTTCAAATCTACCGATGGCGGCCTGAACTGGGCACAATTGCCTTCTACCACATCCAATACTCCCACCACATTGGGGCAAAAACGCGATTTCGATTTTGTTTGGGAAATGGTGACCAATCCTACAAACGCTGTTCAGGAGGAGGTTTATGCAGCGGTGGTAAACGGAATTTGGCGAAGCGTTGATGGCGGCAGCTCGTGGACTCCTGTATTAGGGCTCGACACGGCAGCGGCCTTGAGTGTTTCGCAGTATAGCGATATTGCGATTACATCCACCGGAGTTTTGTATGCCACTATTTCGGCCGAAACTCCGAGCAAAGGAATATGGCGAAGTACGGATGGAGTAACCTGGACGAACATTACCCCTACGGGTTTTGCGACATCCTACCGCAGAATTGAAATAGGAATAGCTCCCAGCGATGAATCGCAGGTTTATTTCATAGCCGAAACACCGGGTAATGGTGTGACCGGACATCAACTCTGGCACTATCAATATGTTTCGGGTACCGGAGCCGGAGCGGGTGGAACCTGGGCCAACCGAAGCGCTAACATTCCTGACGACCATTGCACAGGCTACTTCAATTTCGATTTTAGAAAATACAATTCGCAGAACTCCTACGATATGTACATAGTGGTTCATCCCAGTTCACCCGATATTGTTTTTCTGGGTGGTACCGATATTTACCGCTCGCTCGATGGATTTAAAACCGCTGCTTATGATTGGATAGGAGGGTACCAGTGCGATTCAAGCCGTATTTCCAACTATGTTTATCCGGGCCATCATCCCGACCAGCACCGGTTATTGTTTCCCCCGTCCAATACAAATAAGGCCTACTCGTCAAACGATGGAGGGGTCATGAAAACCGAAAATGTGCTTGCACCCAACATTACCTGGCAATTGATGAACAACGGCTACAACACCGGCCAGTTTTATACCTGTGCCATTGAACCGGGCAACGCTGCGAACGATATTATAATAGGCGGATTGCAGGATAACGGCACCTATTTTACCAACACATCGGATTATACCAAACCGTGGCCTAAGACATTTTATGGTGATGGCTCTTACTGTGCCATTACACACAATCGCACCGCTTACTATTTAAGTATTCAACAAGGGAAAATATATAAGCATAGAGTGGCGGATAATGGTGACGTAGATACCTTGTACACCCGTATGGACCCCACCGGTGGAGCCGCCTATCAGTTTATAAACCCTTTTATACTCGACCCGCTGAATGACGATATTATGTACATGGCCGGTGGACGTTATCTGTGGCGCAATGATTCTTTGTCAGTAATTCCGCTTACGGGCAATGAATACAGCACTATTACCAAGGGTTGGAAAAAGCTAACCACTACTTCATTGGGCATCAGTATTAATTCACCGAGCTATACCACGCTTGATATGAGCGAGGCGAATACCAATATCCTATACAGCGGAAGCGATGCAGGAGGGGTTTATAGAATGGATAGCTGCCGGACTAATTTGGCAGTCAGAAAAACCATTACAGGTACTAACTTCCCCGTAGGCGCTTATGTAAGTTGTGTGGAAGTAGACCGTCTGAACCCCGGAAAGGTAATGGCTACTTTTTCTAATTACGGTGTTAAGAGTATTTTCTACAGCAGCGATTCGGGAGCGACCTGGACCGATGTAAGCGGAAATCTGGAAGAGCATCCGGATGGAACGGGCAATGGTCCTTCGGTTACCTGGGCGCATATTTATAACGATGGCTCTTCAGTTAAATATTATGTAGGCACCAGCATTGGTTTGTTCTCTACGGATGCGCTGGACGGAGTAAATACCGTTTGGGCACAAGAAGGTGCAAGCACTATTGGTAATGTGGTTATCAATATGATTACCTCGCGCACTTTTGACGGCACCATAGTAGTAGCGACACACGGAAACGGCATGTATTCAAACAAAATATTTACCCCTTCAGCGGTGAAAGAGGTAGCAAAGGACGATTTTAAAGTAACGGCTTATCCTAATCCTTTTACCAATTCAGTTACGATTGAAGCGAACAATGCCGCAAGCGGAACCATAGAATTGGAAGTGTTTGACCTGAGTGGAAGAATGGTGCTCAAGCTAAAAGAAAGAAATACCTCCAAATTGGTTTGGGACGGCAATGACTTTGCCAATAACAGTGCTCCTGCAGGTGCTTATATTTTAAAGCTAAGTACTTCCGGTAAAGCAGTGGTGAAAAAGATAGTGAAGCTGTAATTGCTCAGCGGCAACTTTCGTTTACTCCATTGGTTTTTGGCAACAAGCAGGTAGTTTGTCGAATGCTTCGGCATTCTTCTTTACATCGTCTGCATCGTAACCACTGTTGGCTATTACCAGGCGCAACTTATCGGCATCTGTTTTGGTCGGGTCGAACTTAATCTTGACTTTTTTATTGTTTAGATTGAGGAAGGCCTCTTCTACACCTTCCGTAGCTTTTAGCTTCTTTTCAATTCGTGCCTTACACGATTCGCAAATAGCCGATGTTTTAATCGTAATAGTTTCACTCTTTTGTTTGGCAGCGGCATTAACTCCTGCAGATAAAACTAAGATTAGAGAAACAGCACAGAAAAAAGATTTGATTTGATGGCTCATGAGTTTTGATTTTGTATTTCAAAGATAAACGTTTGAAAGGAGAAAAAAGTTTTTATTGACTAAATTAGGTCTTTTTAGCAACACCTTAAACGGCTGATATTTCCAGGCAGGTTGTGTGTTGAATATTCGAAATTATATTTGCACAAGAAACATACCTGATAGCAATTATGAAGAAGAACCTAATCCTTACGGCTGAGCAAATACAGCAAAAGAACCGCAGAATTGCATATCAGATTGTGGAAGATAACTATGACGAAAAGGAAATAGTGATGATAGGCGTTCGGCCAAACGGTTATGAATATGCCCTTCAGCTGAAAAAAGAAATAGAACTGATTGAGGATATAAAGATTACCCTGGTTGAACTGTTTCTGAACAAATCGAAACCACTGGAGGATGAAATAAAACTTGATCTTGGTAAGCTATCATTGAATAACAAAACGGTGCTTCTGGTAGATGATGTAGCCAACACAGGAAAAACACTTTACTACGCACTTAAACCCATTATGGCTTTTTCCCCGCGCAAGGTACAAGCGGCAGTTCTGCTCGATAGGCAGCATAAACTCTTCCCTGTTACACCCGATTTTGTAGGTCTTTCACTTTCCACTACGCTGCAGGAACACATTCTGGTTGAATTTGACAAGAAGGGGAATGCCAGTGCCTATCTTTGCTAAAACAGTATTTAACCTATGAAACAGGCATTGCCATTCTTTTTCCTGCTATTTATTATGGCAGGATGCCAGCGCGAACATCCTGCAATTGTTGATCCGTATCGACCGCATAGAGCGATGCAGGATTATTTTGATAAAAAGTATCTGCTCTACAGGTTACCTGCTGATTACTACAACAATCAATCACTCGGACACTCTTTTACAGGTTCAGGCAATTCTACCGATATTAAGTTCCTTCCGCTTGGTTACGAAGACAGCCTGCACTTGCAATACAGCCATGTGTACAGTAAGGATTGCGTTTATCACACAGCCGATTCTGTTTGGAAATTTGCTGAAGTATGTTTCCCGAACACCTGTTTAACCAAGGATAAAGTTTATGCCAAGGTTACGCTGACCAATACTACTTCACAGGTAAAGACATACTATCTCCGATTGTTTTATCAAAATACTACCTATTGGTATCCTACCGACAGTTCTATTGATTTTGTTTCGCAGAATTACCTGGATAACTACTATGGCGCGTCAGAAATAGTGGAAGCTACTGTTCCCGCAGGTAAATCTTCGGTGGTTTATGTTCCTTATAGTATTGGAATGAACCCGAAACATGAATATGACTTAAATCCTTCACAGGACCCTGCGCGTACAGGAAATTATGAGTTTATCCTGTTGACCCAATCGACCAGAGATAATTTATTAATGGATCAAAATCTTGACCTGAAGAAAGTAAATCCGTTTGCTGAGGTTAAGCGGGATGAAATTCAAAACGGAGGTCGGAAGTATTTTAATCAAATTGACTACGTAGCTCCTTCTCATTTCAAGTTTGTGTTTTTGGATGAATACTTTGATGGGGTGAATGACCTTACTCCTAATCATATCTATGCCCCCAAGGATTCTTCCGAAAAGAAGCTCTGTGACACCTGCTCGGGTTGGTATAGAGGCGTAATCAGCGAGAACTGGAATTGCAATGATTATTTCACCGGTTACATTAGCAAGGCTCCGTTTGTGAAGGCCGACTACGGCAATCGAAAAGAGAATTTTCTGATTGACAAAAACGGTATCACGCTCACTTGTCCTAAATCGGAACGTGGTAATTATAAAAAGACGTGGGGTGAATTTATTTTTGGTCCTGCATTTAAATACGGGCATCTTACCGTAAGAGCCAAATTCGATGAAATGCTGAACAAGGAGTCCACTCCAAATGGCATTGTCCATAATCTTTGGCTATATCAACGAAACTATGACAAAGTTGATACCACCAATCCTTATCATTCGCTGGTAGATGCCAATGGAAGTCAACCGTTTGAAATTGACTTTGAAGTTTGGAGTTCCACTTTGTATAATGAAGGAACGGTGTGGAACAGAAATGCTCTGATCAATTATTCGATAGTGGACTATATGCGCGATGCCAACGTAAAGCTGAAGCCCGGAGAAGAGAAGCCTTTTGGCAACTTTAAAATTGAGCGGTACAATAAACGTCAGGCAAGTGTAATTGGCCAGGAGATGGGTGATTTGTTTTTTAGAGATTGGCATACCTACGAGCTCTACTGGTACCCTGACCATGTGCGGTTCTTACTGGATGGAGTGGAAACGGCAGATATTACCAAGGATGCGGCTAAAATTCCTGACAAATATCTTTACCTGTGGATTGGGTGCCCGATTTATCAGGATGGCACCTGGTATGCACAATCAGGGGTTCCTTTTTTAAAAAGGGATAAGAAATCGGTTATAGATTATATCCGTATTGAGTAAGCAGCTATTGCCT